>CAYQZL010000032.1:0-29895 GCA_964421975.1 uncultured Rikenellaceae bacterium | reverse complement strand
TCATTATAAAAGAATATGAAAGAAATTGTTATTATTTCAGCGAGTGTCAGAACCGGCAGACTGAGTCACAGGGTTGCATTGTATTTCAAAAACTACATAGAAGAAAACGAGCTGGCTTCCGTCACAATACTCGACCTGAAAGAATATAATTTCCCTTTGTTTAATGAAAGACTTAAGTTTCAAGATAATCCTTTGCCGGAAGTGATCGAATTTGCAGGTAAAATAAGGGATGCAAACGGAATTCTTATAGTTACCCCGGAATACAACGGAGGCTATCCTGCAAGCCTGAAGAATGTGATCGATCTCCTGTATGAAGAATGGCATAATAAACCTGTGGCCATATCAACTGTGTCGGATGGCTCTTTCGGTGGTTCGCAGGTTATAACCTCCCTGCAGTTCACAATGTGGAAAATGAAAGTAAGAACTGTAACGGCTATGTTCCCTGTGCCCCGTGTCATGGATGCATTTGATGAAAATGGCGTTCCCTCTGATAAGGAAACCACCGACAGGCGGGCAGCAAACTTCATAAACGGATTATTATCAGTCTGACTTATCTGATATTATAATACGATTCCCCATTATCAGCCGGATGATCCACCACCCTGTGGAAAAGCGTGCGTTTGTGGAAAGCATGTCTGCGCGTGTAAAGCCTGATCATAAAATAAATTATTAAGCCGTAAGAAGATATGATTATTTTTATTAACTTTCTGATTTAATGTAGTTAACAACCTGCCAAAAACAAATAATTTATGAAAACTCAATGCCGTATTATTCCGATTCTAATTCTTATTCTTATTCTTAACATATCCGGCTTCAGCCTGTACGGGGAAGATATTTTGATCACTTTTACAGGTTCCGGGGCAAGTACTTCCATAACTTCTGTAATTGTTGAAAATCTGACAAGAACCGAAAAAAAGACACTTAACGGAACTGATATCCTGAGGCTTACAGCCATAAATACCGGAATCGAAGACGTACTGATTAAAAGATCTGATCGTATCAGATTCTATCCCAATCCAATGAAGGAAAATTCACTTATGGAATTCAATCTGCCTCTTGCAGGAAAAGTTGAAATAACTCTGACAGATATTTCCGGAAGGATAATCTTTCTTGAAGAAAATTATCTGCAAAAGGGAAGCCATTCTTTCAGGATTAAAGGTATCGACCGCGGCATCTATATTGCATCTGTTAAATCAGGTGGCTATTTAAGAAGCGGCAAACTGATTTCAGAATGCATGAATAGTGGTGAGGTGAAAATAAGTTATGAAGAAAATTCTGCCTTTCCGGAAAAGGAAACAGCCAGAAAAGGATCTTCTGAAGAGGTGGTCATGCAATATACTCCCGGAGATAATTTTAAGTTCACGGCAGTTTCAGGAAATTACAGCACTGTTTTAACAACTATTCCATCAGGAAACACAGCACTGACATTTGACTTTATAACATGTACTGATGGTGAGGGAAATAATTATCCGACTTTAAAGATAGGCAGCCAGGTCTGGATGGCGGAAAATCTGAAAACAACTAAATATAATGATGGCACTGCCATTCCTTACGTAGTTGATAATTTTGCCTGGATGATTCTGGAGACTCCCTCATATTCATGGTTCAACCATGATATAAACAACA
The DNA here is from genome assembly GCA_964421975.1 of uncultured Rikenellaceae bacterium. Taxonomy (GTDB): domain Bacteria; phylum Bacteroidota; class Bacteroidia; order Bacteroidales; family VadinHA17; genus LD21. The sequence goes on along the minus strand of CAYQZL010000032.1, from coordinate 28,269 downwards.
AGAATATTTACGGAGCATTATATAACTGGTACACTGTAAATACAGGTAAGCTGTGTCCTGCAGGCTGGCATGCACCCTCTGATACAGATTGGACAACTCTGATTAATCATCTCGGGGGATTTTCTCTGGCTTCAGGTAAGATGAAGGAGAGAGGCAATATTCATTGGAAGACAGAGAATACCGATGCTACAAATGAAAGCGGTTTTACAGTCCTTCCTGCCGGAGCCCGTGAATATGACGGTGTTTTTCAGAATTTTTCTCTTGGGTACACTTCGTATTTTTGGAGTACTGCTTCAAACCTGCCCTATCATGCATGGCATATCGCACTTTTCACCAACGGTCCGGTCACAACAAACTGGGTAAGCCCCATGTTTGGATTTTCAGTCAGGTGCCTGAAAAATTAAAGCTCATTCCCCCTTGTTAAGAAAAACATTATTTAATTACCTGCCTGTTACAGATTCGTAAAAAACAAAGGATTTACTTCTATCTATATGAAATTCCCGTCATAGTCTGCTCTGGGATCGGGATTTGAAAGGTCAATTACTCTCTGAAATCCCGGACTTCCGTTTTTATGTGTAGAGGTTCCGCCATTGTAGCATCTCGGGATTCCCCATACACCATGGAATATCTTACCGGTTGTCGAAGGATGTACATGGTAATGGCCAAATAAAAGCATGTCAAGTTTATTTTCAATTACCTTTTTTAACTTATCACTGTCGCGCAGTTGCATACCAAGTTTAAAGTCAAAGGGGTGATGATGCAGGTATACTACTTTTTTAAGACTGCTGATGGCCGCATCATTTAACAATATTTCAAGCCTGTCCAGCTGTTCCTGTCCCAGTTCACCTTCCGAAAAGAAACGGTCATACCAGTGAACCTCCTCCGCTGTTGAATCAAGGGCAATAAATGCTGTTCCTTCAATGATATCGAGCTTCGGGTATGTGAAATCCGGATTCCTGAAATATTTCTTTTTAAATATCTCAATAAATTTTCCGTCTCCGAGTGTCCCGGTACCATAATCATGATTACCGGGAGCTGGAAGTACAATGTACCCAAGACTTTCGAGAAGGGCAAGGTCTTCGGCGGCTTCATCCATCTGACCATCAATATTGGCATTATCGACAATATCACCTGTAATAACAATTACATAATTTTCCGCCGGCTGTTTCAAAAATGCTATGTTATCGATAATGGTCCTGAATTTAGTGCCGCAATCCTCATGACCTATATGGAGGTCTGATAAATGGATGATCTTTTTCACAAGCAGAAGTTTTGAATTATTTCATATAAAACAGGGTATATTTTATATCAATAGGTCCAGTATGATGGCCCGCTGGCAACGAAATGAACTGGCACCTCAGTAATAAAACCCTTAAGCCATTGGGCACAATACTCCATCCCTGGCTCCTCGGAAGTAACATGTCCCAGGAAGATCACAGCTTTATTCCTGTTCTGGATTACAGCATCCCTTACATATTCATATGTTTCCCATTGGGGTACTTCTCCTGCAAGAAGGACATCTACCGACTGATCCCTCAGAAGTCTGAGATGGGCGCTGCTTCCCGGCGCTCCTGCAGCAAAAGCAATTCCGGACAGTTTCATATCAGGATCCCCGATAACATGAAATGCATTCGCGGGGAAGATCCGCTTCAGATAAACGAGCAAGTCCTTAAGTGTTGTAAGGGGTATTTCAAATTTGTCAAAATCTGCTGTTGATGCATATTTCTCCCATTTCAGCTTCACAGCCATACCGAAATCTATTGCGTCGGGTTTCAGCCTGTGTATATAGTCGTGAAACCTCCATACCACCAGTTTATTATCATCAATAAATTTTTTCTTTTCATGAAATACCGGATCGTTAGCGAACTGTTTTGTCTCATCGAGGTGATTATAGAATAATGGCTCATGGGCAATGATCAGGTTACAATTCATCTCCACAGCTTTTTTCAGAACATCCATGGTTGCGAACATTGTAGTCACTATCCCTGTCACACGGGTCTGAGGATCTCCTGCCTTAATAACATCCACTGTATTGGGAACTTCGGAGCTTTCGGTATTCCTTATTATGGTTTTTATAATGTTTTCCGCATTATTATCTGATGTTTTCTGACCTGTCATGGATATAGAAATTAAAAAAATGAATGAGCACATTAAGATCGGTTTCATTGTTTTCATTTTTCGTTAATATTAATTATCAAATTTAAAAAAAGCTTGTTTAAAAAACTTTCCCTTTGGTAAAAAGCCCGGATAAAATACAAAAATGTGATCTTTAATGATCATCATAAATATTATCTTCACATCCGGAATCAAGAGTGAAAAGAACCGGGACAGAGCAATACAGGGCCTATTTAACCAGAATTCACACCATGAACCATTCAAATCTATTTTACAAGTTCTTACATTACCTCGATCTTGAGAGTGATCTGGATGATTTTGACAAGATACATGGAATAATAGAAAAGGATCTTGTCTTTAAAGGTACGAACCTCTGGATCCTGGTTTTTGCAATAATTGTTGCATCGGTAGGATTAAACATGAATTCCACTGCGGTAATAATCGGAGCAATGCTTATCTCTCCACTGATGGGTCCTATTAACGGAATGGGGTACAGTATAGCCACATATAATTTCCCGTTGTTCAGAAAGGCAGTAAAGAATTTCACATTTGCCGTTTTTGCCAGTCTTGCTGCATCGACCGCCTATTTCGCCATGAGTCCGATATCGACTGCTCATTCGGAATTGCTGGCAAGAACAAGTCCCACAATATATGATGTGCTCATAGCATTATTTGGCGGACTAGCCGGTATTGTTGCCATAAGCAGCAAGCAAAAAGGTAACGTCATCCCCGGAGTCGCCATTGCCACTGCACTTATGCCACCACTCTGCACTTCCGGCTACGGACTGGCAACCGGTCAACTTGAGTATTTCTTCGGAGCTTTATATCTTTTCACAATTAATACTGTTTTCATTGCAATTTCTTCGGTTGTAATTTCCCAGATCCTTAAATTCCCGATCAGGACTCTTGTTGACGCAAAACAGAAGAAAAGGACAAACAGATGGATTTCATTTATTATCACTCTTGTACTGATCCCGAGTATTTATTTTGGCTATAAGCTGGTAAAAAAGGAAAAATTCAATGAAAATGCAGAAAGGTATATAAACAATATCAGGGTAGTGGAAGGTAATTATCTGCTGAAAAATGAAATAAATACCAGAAACCGGACAATAAAGCTGATTTACGGTGGAGCATTGTTGAATGATGAAGACAAAAAAAATATAATAGAAAGGGCAAAGGATTTCTCACTTGAAGATGCATCTATAGAATTTCAGCAGGGATTTTCGTTTGATGCTCTTACACGTAAAAGTACCGAGGTGGAAAATCTGAAATATGAAATAAACCAGCTCCATCAACTGGTGAATGATAAAAACAGGTATATCGACAGTCTGAACTCCAGGTCAGATATGGGACGAATAATACTTGACGAAGTAAGGACATTGTATCCCGGGATAGTAAATTGTTCATATTCTGAGACATATATCTACAAAGAATCAACATCCGATCCTGAAAAGGCAAAGATCATCGTATTCACAACAAAAGAAAAAAGTCTCACAGCTGCAGAAAAGGAAAAAATCAACAGCTGGCTTAAGGTAAGGCTGGAATCAGATATAATCAAAACAATATACGAGTAACCCTCTTCTCCCCTTCTCCCCTTCTCCCCTTCTTCTCTTCTTCTCTTCTCCTCTTCTTCTCTTCTCCTTCTCTCCCCTTCTCCTTCTCTCAACCTTCTACATCCTCCCATCCCGTGCCATTTCCCATACTTCATAAAAAAATGGTATGACTTTTGATTATGATAAAGTGAAGAGCCAATTCTTCTAACACTTAAGACAATGAAAAAGTTAATTCTCACTTCGATCCTCGCCCTCCTGGTTGCAGCAGGGACCACAGCATTCGCTCAGGATTATCCAGATGAATATCTTGGTCTGCCGGGAGACAACCTCAACTTGTATGCAGTTATGAAACTTTTCCAGGAATCTGAAACTCTTGAAGGCTTCGAGAGAAACCTCAATGATGAGAATTCCAGGATAAACAACCTCGATCTGAACGGAGATAATCTGATCGATTATATAACCGTTCACGATTATGTTGACGGAGATGTTCACACGATAGTATTAAGAGTAGCTCTCAACCGGAATGAGTTCCAGGATGTGGCTGTTTTCACAGTTCAGAAGTTCCGCGATGGTTCTGCCCAGATTCAGCTGGTTGGTGATGAAGAACTCTACGGTAATAACTACATAATAGAACCCATTTATGATGAGACACCCAATCCTGGTTACACAGGCACAGCCTCACGCAGGGTCAATATTACTGTTGTAAGGACAACTCCCTACGAAGTAGCTGTATGGCCGATCGTAAGGTACATATACCTCCCGAATTACGTAATATGGCGTTCAGCCTGGTACTGGGGTTACTACCCTCCTTACTGGCGCCCCTGGCGTCCATACTACTGGCACTACTACTACGGATATCACTACCACTGGTATCACCACTACTATAATCACTACCGTCACTGGCATCACTACAGGTATCCGAGATACACCGACTTTTATTACAGGAGTGTAAGGGCACATTCTCCTTACGTCAGCCAGAGAGTAAGAGATGGCCATTACAGGACAACCTATTCGCGTCCGGAGCAGAGACGGGAAGGTGAGGCACTCTTCTCAAGATCATATCCGAATCAGACCAGAAGAACTGCAGATAATACTCCTGCAGTAAGGGAAAGAAGACAGGTATTCCAGGAGGGTACTGATCGGAATGGTTCCGGCACAGCCAGACGCCAGTCGGTTCAAAACAATGAAAGACCTGCAACCCGATCTTCCTCAGATCAGAATACAGGAACAGTAAGGAGGTCATCATCCACTGTCAATGAGAGACCCGTTACCAGGTCAACTTCCGTACAGAACAACAATTCTGAAAGAAGATCGACAGGTACTGCTACCGAAAGGCCAGTGAACAGATCATCTTCAGTACAGAACAACAGTTCTGAAAGAAGATCCACCGGTACGGCAACCGAAAGGCCGGTAACCAGATCATCTTCGGTACTGAATAACAGTTCTGAAAGAAGATCCACCGGCACTGCTACCGAAAGGCCGGTAACCAGATCATCTTCGGTACAGAACAACAGTTCTGAAAGAAGATCCACCGGCACTGCTGCCGAAAGGCCGGTAACCAGATCATCTTCGGTACAGAACAGAAGTTCTGAGAGAAGACCCTCTGCAACAGTTTCCCAAAAATCCGCCTCAAGGCCGGCATCAGTGGGAAGATCACAGAGCTCCGGGAATTCAAGACAACCGGCATCAAGTGCCAGATCCTCCCAGAGCAGAAGCAGCAGGGAGAGCAGCCAGTCAAGGACTTCCGGCAGAAGTGAGGAGAAAAGAGAATCATCAGGCAGTTCAGGCTCCCGCAGAAAATAATAGCTCAGGGCTCAGAGCCAAGGGCTCAGGGGAAGGACTAAAATCCCGATCCTGAGCTCTTTTATTTTTACCCACGCTCTATAATATTCTCCCTGCGCTCCCGCTATACGGGATTTTCTCACTTCGTTCGATAACCTGCGTCATTTGCCCTTTGCTCTCCGCTCTCCGCTCCCCGCTTCCCAGCCCTTAGCTCTCAGCTCTTTGCCCTATGCATTATTCTGTCACTCGAAAGGATGTTCCCTGCTGAAATCAGGTCTGTAATTCATATGACTGTCCATATTCTGTACCCATACATTTCGAAATCCTAGCTCTTCCATTGTTTCAACAACAGATTCATATTCTTCCCTGTAAATATTACGGTTCAATCCGTGATACTTCCTTACATTTTCCGTGGGATGATACTGAGACATAAGTGACAGATGAACCCCCGGAGATAACTCCTCAGCTATGCTCCTCAGTACCTTTTTACTTTCTTCAGCATGACCCGGTAAAACAAGATGCCTTATCAGAATACCGTTTTGAGCTCTTCCTTCATTATCGAGAGGCATTGTTGAACCCTTATGGAAATACATTCTTTTCAGTGCCTTAAGTGCTGTTTCAGGATAATTGAATGCATCAGAATATTCTGCAGAGATCTCAGGTGTAACATATTTGTAATCGGGAAGATATACATCTATCATCCCCTCAAGACTATCTATGACCTCAGGTTTGTCATAAGAGTTAGTATTATAAACTGTAACCGGATAATGTCCTCTTCTGTTAAGTTCTCTGATCAGAGCCTTTACCTGGGGAACAACATGCGACGGAGATACAAAACCTACTGCTTTAACCTGCTCTGATAATATTCTCTCAATAGAATCGGCAGCATCCTCCGCAGTAAATGTCCTTTCCCTGTAAGTCTCCCCTGGTCTGCTTATCTCGTGATTCTGACAATAAATGCAGCGGAGATTACAAGATCCGAAGAATACATTACATATACCTTCTGGACCGCTTATTGGAGGCTCCTCTCCCCTGTGCGAACAAATTGCGGCAATATTCATCGCGGCATCTGTGCCACAATAGCCATACCCTCCTGAAAACCTGTCAACTCCACACTCCCGGGGACATAAAGTACAATATGACAGAATTTCCCGCTCTTCTCTGGTGTATATATTCTCCGGCTTCAAATCAATTTTAATTTTTTTTCTCTCAAAGGTTGTAAAGATTAATTAAATCAGTATCATAAAATTATTATCCTGCTGTATTTTTGTATTTTCCGAAACAATGTATATCTTTGTCCCCGTCAAGAGGGGAAATTGATCTAGGGGACCAGAGTCCCCTATTTTGTTATCTTTTTGAGGACATGATTGACAAAGATAAAATAGAAAAAATTATCAGTGAACACATTGCCGGAACAGGTGTTTTTCTTGTTGGTGTTAAAGTAAGTACTTCAAACAGGATCACGGTACTTGCGGACACAAAGAAAGGTATAACCATTGATGAATGTGCGGAGCTTCACCGGTATATTGAAAAACATCTTGACCGTGATATTGAGGATTATGAAATGCAGGTATCCTCTCCCGGACTGGATATGCCATTCAGGGTTATTGAACAGTATTACAAGAATGAAGGAAGCATGATTGAGGTTACCGATACAGGTGGTGAAAGGTTCAGGGGTATACTTAAAAATGTCACTGATGGTGGATTTGAGCTTGAGACTGAAATTAAAACAAAGGGGAAGGGCCGTGAAACAAAAGAGACCTCCTTTAATTTCGATCAGGTTAAATCGGCAAAAGCAGTATTAACAATTAACTAATTATAAGAGGCTTACAACAGATGGAAAATGTTAATTTGATCGACACCTTTTCTGAGTTCAAGGAGCTGAAGAATATTGACCGTCCGACGATGATGAGCGTTCTTGAAGATGTATTCAGGAGCATGCTGGCAAAAAAGTACGGATCAGCTGATAATTTTGATATTATCGTGAACATCGATAAAGGTGATTTTGAGATCTGGAGAAACAGGGTGGTGGTGAATGATGATGAAATAACCGATCCGATTACCCAGATTCCTCTTTCGGAAGCAAAGAAGATTGATGAGGATTATGAAGTGGGAGAAGAAGTTTCCGATGAAGTAAAATTCCTCGATTTCGGCAGAAGAGCAATATTGTCACTGAGACAAAACCTTACCGCACGTATTCTTGACCTTGAAAAGAATAATATTTATATGAAATACAAGGACAGGATAGGTGAGATTGTAACAGGTGAGGTTTACCAGGTCTGGAAGAGAGAGATCCTGGTTCTGGATGATGACGGAAATGAACTGATACTGCCGAAAAGCGAGCAGATACCTTCAGATCATTTCCGCAAAGGCGACTCAATAAGGGCCGTCGTAATAAAGGTTGAAATGAGGAATAATACACCCTTCATTATTCTTAGCCGTACATCACCTGTCTTCCTTGAAAGGCTTTTCGAACTTGAGGTCCCGGAAATATTTGACGGACTTATTACTATCAAAAAAATTGTAAGGGTACCAGGTGAACGTGCAAAAGTAGCCGTTGAATCATATGATGAAAGGATCGACCCCGTTGGTGCCTGTGTGGGTATGAAGGGATCAAGGATACATGGTATTGTAAGGGAGCTGAGAAACGAGAATATAGATGTAATCAACTATACTGCCAACAACCAGCTTTTCATTCAGAGAGCTCTCAGTCCGGCAAAGATCACATCAATAAAGCTTATTGAAGAAACAAAAAGAGCGGAAATATATCTTAAACCAAATGAAGTATCTCTTGCAATAGGGAAAGGAGGGCTGAACATCAAGCTTGCAAGTCAGCTTACAGGTTATGAGATAGATGTTTACAGAGAACCGGGAGGAGAGGATGAGGAAGATGTCAATCTGGAAGAATTCAGTGACGAAATTGAACAGTGGATCATAGACGAACTCAAAGCCATCGGATGCGACACTGCCAGAAGTGTACTCAATCTCTCAATCAGCGACCTGGTTAAAAGAACTGATCTTGAAGAAGAACAGGTTAAGGAAGTTGTTAATATTTTAAGAGCGGAATTCGAATAGTCCGGATTTCCCCGTTGATCGGCTTCCGGTACTATTTTAAAGAGAAGGGATATTTATGACAGAGGATATAAAGGTAACTCGATTAAGTAAAGCAGCCCGCGAATTCAATGTAGGAATTTCAACAATTATTGAGTTCCTGCATAAGAAGGGGTTTGTCCTTGATCCAAATCCTAATACCAAACTGCCTCACGAGGCATATTTGCTGCTTGTTAAAGAATACAGCCCGGATATCAGTGCAAAGAAGGAATCCGAAAAACTTATTCTCAGGGATCTTCACAGGAATAAAGTAACTGTCTCTCTTGATGATGTTACCGGAAAACCTCATACAGAAGAACTTGAGAAGGAAGAGGAGATCCTTGTCAAGGATACAACAAGTACCAAAATCGATATTAAGCCTGAAATCAGGAAACCTGAGGTTAAGCTTGTAGGAAAGATCGATCTGGAAAAAGCTTCAAAACCCAAAGTTGAAAAACCTGCACCGGTAAAAAAAGAGGAAAAAACAGAAAAGAAATCACCGAAAGCGGAGCCGGAGGTTAAAAAACCTGAAAAGAAGAAACCTGAACCGGAAAAAAGCATTACAGAAGAAAAGGAGAAAGAACCTGTCAAAACGGAAATTGACCTTCATATTGTTGGTAAAATAGACCTCGAGGCCATACCAAAAGAATCTAAACCTGCCACAAAGGAAAAAGCCGGGGAAAAACCGAAAGAAAAGGTTGAAGAAAAAGCAGTTCTCAGGGATGAGCCTGTGGCTGTTCCTGTTGAGGAAGCAGAAAAACCTGTGATCCAGGAAGACATAGATGATATTGAAATTGAGGAAGCTGTCGAAAGCGAGGTCGACCAGGAAGAGATCATTGAACTGTTCAGACCCGGTATAGCCAAGTTATCCGGGCCCACAGTGGTTGGCAAGATTGATCTTCCTGTAGAGGAAAAGAAAAAGCCTGCACCTTATCAACCTGTCAGAATAGATGCTGATTCCGATCAGAGAAGGAAGAAAAGAAGAAAAAGGATTTCAAAGGAAAAAGAACAGGTACCTCTTGCAAAGCCCGAATCTGCAGAAAAGAAAGAAAAACAGGGGAAAAAGCCTCTAAAGAAAAGACCTGTAAGGGTCGAAGTTGACGAGGAAGAGGTACAGAAGCAGATCAAAGAAACACTCGCAAGGCTCACTTCAAAAGGCAAATCGAAGGGATCGAGATACCGAAGGGAGAAAAGGGAAGCCATGAGCCAGAAGCACAAAGAATTTGAAGACAGGATCGAACAGGAAAAGAATATACTGAAAGTGACGGAATTCGTTTCAGTCAATGAGCTTTCTATCATGATGAATATTCCCGTTACCGATCTTATTTCAACCTGTATGAACCTCGGATTGTTTGTCTCAATTAACCAGAGGCTTGATGCAGAGACAATGGCTCTTCTGGCTGATGAGTTCGGATATAAAGTGGAATTTGTCAGTGCCGAATTACTGGAAGCCGTCCGTGAAGAAGAAGATGAAGAGGAAGAACTTAAATCCAGACCTCCGATAGTAACGGTTATGGGACATGTTGATCACGGAAAAACAAAACTGCTTGATTATATCCGCCGTACGAATGTCATTGCAGGAGAAGCCGGAGGTATTACCCAGCACATAGGTGCATATGCAGTCGAACTCGATGACGGACGACGTTTAACTTTCCTTGATACCCCGGGTCACGAGGCTTTTACTGCCATGCGTGCAAGAGGTGCACAGATAACGGATATTGCCATCATAGTTGTTGCAGCCGATGACGGCGTAATGCCACAGACCATCGAAGCGATCAATCATGCATCCGCTGCAGGAGTTCCCATAGTGTTTGCTATAAATAAAATAGACAAGCCTACCGCAAATCCCGACAAGATCAAGGAAGCTCTGGCAAATATGAATTACCTCGTCGAGGACTGGGGCGGAAAGTATCAGTCACAGGAGATCTCGGCAAAATCGGGTTTGAATATTGATGTACTTCTGGATAAGGTCCTTCTTGAAGCTGAAATGCTTGATCTTAAAGCTAATCCCGACAAACCTGCTATCGGAACTGTCATTGAGTCATCGCTCGATAAAGGAAGGGGATTTACTGCAACCGTACTGGTTAAAGCCGGAACACTGAAAGTAGGAGATATAATGCTTGCCGGAAGTTGCTTTGGACATATAAAGGCCATGTACAATGAAAGAGGCAACAGGGTAACAGAAGTCGGACCGGCAACACCTGCCCTCATACTCGGATTAAATGGTGCGCCACAGGCAGGAGATAAGTTCAATGTAATGGATAGTGACAGGGAAGCAAAAGATATTGCAAATAAACGGGCACAGCTTCAGAGAGAACAGGGATTGAGGACCCAGAAACATATTACCCTTGATGAGATCGGGAGAAGGATAGCCATCGGGAATTTCCAGGAGCTAAACATTATTGTGAAGGGAGATGTTGATGGTTCAGTCGAAGCTCTCAGTGATTCACTCATCAAGTTGTCAACACCTGAAATTCAGCTCAATATCATACACAAAGCAGTCGGTCAGATCTCCGAATCGGATGTATTGCTCGCTGCCGCATCAAATGCCATTATTGTCGGATTCCAGGTAAGACCGTCATTAAGTGCACGCAAGCTTGCCGAAAAAGAAGAAATCGATATACGTCTGTACTCAATTATTTATGACGCAATAGAAGAGATCCGTTCAGCAATGGAGGGAATGCTTTCTCCTGAGGTGAAAGAAGAGATCGTGGCCACTCTTGAAATACGTGATATTTTCAAAGTAACAAAGGTCGGGACTGTCGCCGGTTGTTATGTGAAAGAAGGAAAAATAACCAGGAATACATTAGTCCGCGTGATCCGTGAAGGTATTGTTATTTATACCGGAGAACTTGGATCACTCAAACGTTTCAAGGATGACGTAAAAGAGGTTGTCGGTGGTCTTGAATGCGGCCTGAATATCCTCAACTTCAACGATATCAAAGTCGGTGATATAATCGAAGGATATCAGCAGATAGAGATTAAAAAGACTTTATAACAGCTTTTTATAATCTTCAGCAGATAAGAGTGTAGCGGTTTCTGAAGGATCAGTAAGCTTTATTTTTATCATCCACCCTTTGCCGTAAGGATCCTTGTTTACAAGATCAGGAGAGTTTTCGAGTTCCGGATTTACTTCAATTATCTCCCCTCCTGCAGGCATGAACATATCGGATACTGTCTTAACAGCTTCGATGGTACCAAATACTTCTCCCTGTCCAAGGGTTTCTCCAAGCGTTTCTATCTCAATAAAAACCACATCTCCGAGTTCTCCCTGAGCGAAATCGGTTATGCCTATATATCCGGTCTCACCTTCAACACGGATCCATTCATGGTCTTTTGAAAATAAGAGGTTTTCTGGTATGTTCATATCTGTAATAATTTAATATTCATACAACAATGCTTAACTGTATCAACCAAAAATAGTTTATTTTTCTTAACAGAAATCCTTATATGCTAAATTTATTATTGCGATACCAATATTTATTGAACCAGGGTAAATTTGAGACTGAAGCCGAAATTCGTATTGGAAGTGGGAAAAGTATTGGCGACAAAAGGATTGTTCATTGTATGGTCGGCAAATAACTGAAGGTTGAACCTGTCACTCAATACATAATCGGCTGTAAGCCCTGCCGTAAATACTTTCTGCCCTACAACAGGCTGATTGACATCCTCAATCAGTTTTCTTGCCAGAGTTTTATTATCCCTGACAGACAGGTCAAACCTCAGGTTAAGATCGCTTTTCAGTGATTTTTGCCCTCCACCTGTTTTCAGGATTATCTGTACCTCATCGAACCTGTATCCGGCCCCAATGATCAGCTCATTGATCCTTGCATCAGCGATCTGGTTACTCGTAAGATTCAGTGACACGGTACGGGACTTCCTCCATTCAAACCTGGTGGTCAGACTGTTCTTCCAGTTCATGTCGATATTGATAAGCGGACTGAACTGTTCATTAATTGTTACAACACCTATTTCATACTGTTGAATAAAGTTATTCTGCAGATCCCTGAGACTGTTTACCCCGCTGGCACCAGAAATGAAATTCAGGTTTGTCGTATAGTTGCCTACCTGATATGTACTTCTGTACTGATGTGATATATTGACAGACCTGAAGGTTTTTTGTATAAAAGGGAATCTTGATAAGCCGTCAAATGTGAATCTCCAGTTGGGCCTCATCTTCAATGCTGAAGGAAATGTTTCCAGAGAGACCTTTTCAGGATCTGTTTTTGTATATGCTGCTATGAATGCCGGTATCATTACTTCACGGGAGGTTTTGCCATAACCGCTCTTATACGGACCCTTGATAGTCTCACCTGTAAGAGGATCAAAATCCGGGTCATAATCAGGATCTGTTTTCATTCTCTCCTCTGCCCTCCTCGATGAAATGATGATCAGGTTCTCCTTGAATTTTTCGAAAGTGGGTGAAATATAATCATTCTCCTTGGTCACTTTTTCGAAAGCTGTACCCCATGAGATGACCGATATGGAAAAATTACCCGTGACGATTCTGTTCCGGGTACTATCGGGGAAATTACCATTGAAATCGGCTATATAATATGCACTTACTCCTTCAAGAAATCTTCTGTCGGCATTTACATCTATTCTCATTCCCGGGAATGGTTCAACCTGAGCCCTGGCTGAAAGATCAAATCTGTTGTTATAATTTGACGGAGTATTCAGAAGAGTATCCTTTGAGAGCCATCCGTTCGCTGCAGCCTTATCAAAGAAATTCCTGTCACTGTACCCGAGTATAAAAGGCCACCCCGGTGCAAGAATATCATTATAATCCGACATCCCGAGATATTTTGATCCTGGCATATATCCCGGAAGAAATTGTCCCTGTGATGACGAAAGCGTAAGGCTGACATTTCTTAATCCCATTAATGCACGGACGAAATATTCCCCCGTGATTATAAAAGGACTACGTTTGACCGGGACCCTGCCTTCAATATCTACCTGTGCCCCGTCGACCCTTTCGGTAGTGGTAAAATTAATACGGTTATCATTAACTATCTCCAGTTTCCCCTGAACCTCTGCGCCTTCCTTATTGGTGACCTTAACCTTAACATCGCTGGTTTTAAGGTTATGTGTGATCCCTCTTACAATTTTGGGTCTGAAACTTATGTTAGTTCTGGAGAATGTAACCGTTTTATATTCACGTTTCATCCTTTGAGCTGCATCCGGACGGGTGTTGTTCTCAATCTGTTTAAGGAATTTCGACTTGCCATAAAGCGTTGTAAGAGATGCCATGGCGGTCAGAGATAATTCGTTGTGGTTCTTGATGGAATTACCAATGTCTATATTCATACTGTCAGGATATATGGGACCTGCCAGCCAGGTATAATCGGAACCATAACGTGCATTTGCATTGACCCACGACAGGAAAGGAAGCTTGTTAACGGGGATCGTATATGTAAGATTCAGGTAATGATTATAATTTGTTGTCCTTCCGAAGTTTCTCAGATTTGTCATAACTGAATCACGCCAGAGATTGTACTGTGTGCTGTATCGTCTTCTGTCAACACCGCCGGCAGGTTCATCTATCCTTGCGATATTATTTGCAGTAAAGTCAAATTTAAGCTGCCGTGTCAGATCATACTTGAAATCAAACATCCTTGTCCATTCAAAATCCTTCCTGAATGTAGGTGTTATCCTGATATAGGGATTATTAATATTTCTCGATTTGACTTCATTATAATAACGGTTCAGATCCGTTCTGAAAGCAATGCTCCTCGGAAATACATAGAAGTTGAAGTCCTTGATCAGCCTGAATACAGGTGAATTCAGTAATTTAACATTTTTAAACGGAGCAATATTGGCCGGTTGTGCTTCATAATTATAATTCAGGCCTCCCCTGTAATTTTTTTCAAGATCTATCTCTGTCTTTGTACTGCTTTTATAGATCTCATTGTATGTATAATTTACACTCAGGTTGGCAAGGTCCCATACATGGGCTTTTTCTCCCCGGCGGGCAACACCGGCATTGCTTACGGCTATCGTTTTCCTTTGTGCAAAATCCTCGGCAATTGTTTTTATTGAATCACGTATATTACTGTCACTTGCATTCATAAGTGCATCATCGAGATAAATATCCGGATCGAGAGGATTATAGAGTGGCCTTATCCGGGTTTCTGAGTATCCCACATAAACAGGAAGCCTTACACCTGCTTTTTCGGGAAAGAACTTACCAAGTTCCAGAGTTGAAGAAAGATCATATTTTACTATAGTCTCCTTGCTACGTTCATTTACTTTTTTCTCAATGGAGCCCCATCCCGGTGTGCTTGTCTGGCCCACCATATCAACAGTACCGAAATCTGCCAGTCTGGCCTGAAGGTGTGCATTGGCGGCCCACCCTCCGTCCTCGATAAAATCACTCAGTCTGAGCTCATTTACCCAAATCTCTCCTGATTTCGGATTGCCGTCATCCCTGTTGGGATTTCTTGTCCTGATGGGATTCCTCACCCCTATCATGATGACCTTGACGTTACTCAGGTTGGGATTACCGGATACAGATATCCTGTGGCCTTCATTTACATAAATAAAAACATCTGATACACTCAGCGAGGATCCCGGCTCAAGCATTTTTTTGTTCCTCTCCTGTTTTGCATCCTGGAAAACCGACAAATCGATGTTGAAACTGTTTGCTTCCGGCCAGACAAGGGCTCTCGATTCATCTGCCTTATTATTATAACGCCCCGGTGCCGTAAGCTTCAGAGGTATTTCATATTCGTAGAAATTGCTCTTATAATCTGATCCTATCCGGATAAAAGCTGTGAGTTCATCATCTGCCAGAGGCTGCCCTATCATTGCTTCTGCATGAACTTCCATTCTTAAACGCCTGTACTGGCGTATATCAAGATTTACGTTCCTGAAAGCTGCACGTGCATCACCGTCTTCAAGACCCTGGACACGGAGTACCATTGACTGTTCATTCAGCTGCCTGAGCTGCGGATTAGTCGGATCGGTGATACGGGTAAATCCGGGTGGAAGCACGTAGTTGACCGGTTCTTTCCCGGAGTTCTCTTCAATGTTTACAGAACTGATTTCGAAAGTCCCGTCAGATGCTTCGGGAATTGTTATCCTTTCACCACCTTCCATGAAGGAAATATTGTATTTTCTCCATTCTGCCCTTACAAGATCGAAATCAGCAAAACGGAATACCACAGGTTCAGTGAATCCTCTCATATACATTCTCATGAAACGGATGGATTTAAAATCATTGATCGATCCCACAACTCTGTTGTAATCCGTTATGGGGATCTTAAACTGGTACCATTTTACCGTTGATTTTGAACCATTTGCCAGTGTGGCTTCATATTCTATTTCATCAACAATGTAATTCGATCCGACTGCAATATCTTCAGGTCTCATACTTACCCTGTACTGATAATAACTCTCTGTCTCGCTGAGAGTATTATCCCGGTTGATATCCTCCATATCAGGCAGTGTCGAACCTGTCGTTGGATAAGATTCAGAAGACATTTCGGAAGTAGGTGAGTTTCCTTCCTGCCCGTTATATTTCTTATATCTGTCGAGGATACCAAGTTCCTGGAAATCATAATCCGAACCCCTGAAATAATGGAAATCATCACCTGAGGGATCTTTCAGGATTTCCTGGTATACCTCAGGTTTTGTTATAAGCCTGGATTTCTCAAGATAATCCGAAAAAAATGTTGCTTCATCCTCATTCCTTAGTCCGTCGAAACCCACATCCTGGTACAATCTTGATTCGGGAGCATTATCGAAGGCATGAACAACTGCCTGGACTGTGGGTACTCTTCCCCACGAAGTGGTATCAATATTAATGGGAGTGGGTGATCCCGGTAATCCGTTCTCAAAGCTTTTTCGTGAATCACGAAGAATATCCTCCGAGATATTTCCAAGGTTTATATAAAGGTCGCCTCCCTCATGATCAGGTTTCTCCACAAAAGGATCCATCAGCCAGAATTTTATATACTGGATGTTAGCTGTCTCAAAATCACTTGTAAGGACCTCTCTCATAATCCCACCCCATCTCGACTGAGGATCATTCAGCCTGCCATCGGAATTTATACCCGAGGAATAAAGGCCGGGATCTGTGTCATAGTTATAAGGTCCTTTTTCATCCGGGTAATAGGCCACATTAAGAACGGTAATATTGGTAGGAATGCCACTTGGACTTTCCCTGTAGGGGAAGATCTCATTCTCATAAATCTCTCTTACAAAATGACTCGACTGGAGGTTCGGATCCTGCTTAATATGGTCGGGAGTAGAAGATCCGTTCCGTAACAGCAGGGGATCTATCACATACCATGCTATTTTTGCCCTGTTAAAGCCGCTTGCAATATTATTATTGAGGCGTGATTCGGGAAAAACCTGTTCCTGGCCCTGGGGAATACTGGCAATGGTCCATGCATTGAATGATTTCAGATCAAGAGGTATTTCACTCGATTCGAAGTCATCAATATATGAATTGCCTGCACTTGAAATTGCCCTTGAATGTCCCGGTATCAGCTGTGCAAATTCACCAAAAAATGATATTGATGAAGGAGTTTTTGTTTCCAGAAGAGGTATCCTGTCAATTATGTTGGTCAGTACCTGCGACTGAGTCTTATAGGAAGTATTTATGCCCCAGATTGTATTGGAAATAGGTTCTTCACCGAAGTTTACTTTTTGGGTATAAGGTCTTTCTGTCAGGTGAAGAATTGTGCCTCCGATGTTGAAATTATCCGAAAAACGGTAATCAAGATGGGTCCCTACCAGTGTCTTTGTCTGGAAACCGAAGAACTGATTGCTTTCAAGTGACACCTGGATGGGTGTCTGGGATTCAATAAGAGCCTGATTGATTATTCTTACTGTTCCCATGTTATAATCAACCGTATAATCAGTGTTCTCATTGAGAGTAACACCACCTGCTGTTACTTTTACGGAACCCTGTGGAATATTTGTAGCATTTAACCTTATCTCTGAACCCGATTCCGATCTGAACTGACCGGCCAGAATGAACTTATTCTTTTCGGCCATCTGACGGGCTACAGTCTGGGTTGAATCATACAGTTCCTGGAAAATATATTTTTCTGCAAGGGCGTTATCGTTGATCTTTCTCTTCAGGTGGCTTCCGAAAGGTTCAAGCACCGGGAATACAATTTTCCCCCTGTCAGTCATTACAGTTACTCCTTCGATAAAGTCAAAATAGCCGTCCGGTTCGCGGTCTGACTGGGAATTCAGATTATCAAGTCCCATGACCTGGAGAAGTATCATATCCTGAAGTTTTCCTTCGGGAAGATAGTTTATTGAATTACCCGTATTATCATCCTGGTACAGTATGTTTAACTCAAAATCGCGTGTTTCAAGTCTCCCTGATCCAAGTGAATAAACATTTTTCATCATCAGGTCCCAGGTCGGGAGCCTTGGGGTAAGGGTGGTGCCTTTAATCAGTTTCAGTAACAAAGCCTGGGGAGCGACGATTCCGTCAGTGGAAAATTCACCGACCTTATAAACCTTGCCGTTCATTGTATACTCAAATGCCACGGCAAGCACTTCATCGGTATTGAGTGCCGAATTCAGGGAAATATATCCCAACTGCCTGTTTATGGTATATTCCCTTTCATTCAGTTTACGGGCATTCTCTATTTTTTCATAATCACGACCTATCTGGAATCCGGGATACAGAGGATCAAATACATTCGTTACCTGGTCAACATCCCTGACACCTGAATATGTTGTATTAAGCTGTTCATACATATTATTGGCATTGTTGTCGGGGTAAAGAACTGCTCCCGGAGATTCCTGAAATTCAGGAATATTATTGAAAATATGATTACCGTTTTCTGCCATATCCATCAGGGCTACAATATTCCTGTTGCTCCCTTCTTCAAACCGGCTGGTTTTATTGGTGATCCAGACCTCAATCCTTTCAATATTGATGCCTGAACTTATCACAGGAAGGTTCTTCAAAGCTTCATCATATATATCCCTGAAATATTGTGAGAGAAAGAAATGTCTGTTAGCTTCATAATCATCGACAAAGATCTCAAACTGTGTTTGCTGGGCTCCTCCTTCAACCTGTATAACTGACGACTCTCCCTTTTGCTGTGAAAGAACAGTTGTAACGGTAAGTTTACCGAACTGCATCTCGGTTTTAAGTCCGAAAAGACTGTAACTTCCTGTAATTAGGGTTCCTGAAAGAGGAAGGGTAACATCTCCGGCTTCAATTTTTTTAAGGATCTCATCTTCTTTTCCGGAATACTGAAGCTTGGTTCTGTTCTCAAACTCAAACATTGCATCAGTATTGTAGTTGACACCCAGTTCCATTTTATCACCAATTGTACCGGTGACATTCATCTGGATCTTTTCCTTGAAATCGAAGGTTGGTATCGTTCTCAGCTTTTCAGAAAGGGTTGGATTCTGTGTACGCGATATATTGATCCCGAAAATAAGTTCAGCTGATCCCTGTGGTATGATATTTATTACATTGCTTCCGAATATCTTATCGAATGTTTCTCCTCCCACCTGTATCTGTGGTATAAGAGTTGATCTGAATCCTGCAACTTCTCCTGAGATCCTAGACTGCCAGTAATCGCGCATCGCCCTTCCGAATTCATATTTTCTGAATTCCTCGGGACTCATATGTACCGGAGTACGGTAATCAAATGTGCCTACTTTCTGATAAATGATATATTCATTCTTTTCAGGATCGTAGATAACATCAGATTTAATGTTTGAAGGATTATTAAGGAAAAGAGGATTCTGACTCTGGTTTTCCCAGGGGATGCCTGAAACATCCTGAAGCTTGAGAACTGAGCGTTTTGTTGTATCCTGTGGGACTGTTGTACGGGAAGGTACCTGCCCGCCTGCTTCCCTGAGACTAATGATAAAGGAAACGAACAGTATAAGACAAAAATCTAGCAGGACATCTCTATATACTTTCCCTGATCCCAACCCGGATTATATTCTGTTTTTACAAGTTCTTCAGCGCTTTCTTTATCATTTCCTCAACAGTAAGGTTTCTGTCTTCCCTGATTATTTTATCAAGGGCTTTCAAGACAGCGCCTCTGGCAAACCCCAACATCACTAATGCAGATAACGCCTCTTCTCTTCTGGTATTGTCTGCTGCAGGAAATATTTCACCGCTTCCGCCCTGTTTACCTATTTTATCTCTCAGGTCGACAATTATTCTTTCGGCTGTCTTCAAACCTATTCCTTTTACACCCTTAAGTGTGTGTACATCGGATCCGATCACTGCTTTTTCTATCTCTGCAGGATTCAGTGATGAGAGCATCATTCTGGCAGTACCAGCACCGACTCCGGTCACCGATATCAGCAGTCTGAAAATATCTCTCTCTTCCTTGTCGGCAAATCCGAAAAGCAGGTGAGCATCTTCCCTTATCACTTCATGTACAAGTAACCTGTATTCGGTTTTACCATCCAGTTTAGTGAATGTATTAAGGGAAATGTTTATAAAATAACCGACACCGCCGGTCTCAATTGTCAGAAATGTCGGAGTGATCCCGGAAATTGTTCCTTTAATATAATCGATCATAATGGTTGTTCAGAATTAAAAATATCGGGTGGCAGTTCATCCACTTTGTCAGTATGAATATCAATTTCCTGATGTTTTAGCTGGTTTTTAGAGATCTCCTCATATAACATCCTGTTCCGGTATATGCTGCAAGCAAGATAAATTGCCTGGCGGAATGAATTTTCCGATGCTTCTCCTTTCCCTGCTAAAGAAAATGCCGTGCCATGTACCGGAGAGGTCCTTACGAAAGATAATCCTGCAGTGTAATTGACTCCTGAATCAAAAGATAAGGCTTTAAAGGGAGAAAGACCCTGATCGTGATACATTGAAAGTATTCCGTCAAATTTTGTAAAAGAACCTGATCCGAAAAATCCGTCTGCCGGAAATGGCCCGAAAGCCATTATCCCTTCTTTCTCAACATGCTTTATTGCGGGAATAATAACTTCTTCTTCTTCCGAACCGAGAAGCGAATTGTCGCCTGCATGCGGATTCAGACCCAATACCGCTATCTGTGGCTTTCTTATCCCGAAATCAAGAATAAGAGATTGGTTCATGAGTTTAAGCTTACGTTCTAACAGATCAACCGTGATAACCTCGGGTACCTTTCTCAGAGGTACATGTCCCGTAGCAAATCCTATCCTCATATTCTCGCTGATCATGAACATAAGGACATCAACAGCACCCGCTTTTGCCCTGAGATATTCCGTATGACCTTTAAAATTAAATTTCTCCGATTGAATATTCTTTTTATCAATCGGAGCTGTGATAAGAACATTTATCTTACCGTTTTTCAGATCATCTATTGCTCTTTCAAGTGAGACAAGAGCTGCTTCTCCACCCTGAGCCGTTGATTTTCCCAGTTCAACCCTTACATTATCATCAAGGCAGTTTATCATATTGGCCTTTTTGGGATTGGCTTCGTCTGCCGATCTGATATTGTTAAAACTGAAATTATTTATATTCAATGCCTTCCTGTGGTATGCAGCCACCTTTGGAGAACCATAGACAACTGGAACACAGATATCATTTATAAGATTGTTCATGAGGGCTTTAATGATGACCTCATAACCGATACCATTGATATCACCCTGTGAAATTCCGGCTATTATTGGTTTTGTTTCCATTTATCATTTCAATTTATTATATACTTCTGACAATTTTCTCAGGAAGACCGACAGGAGCCTTACTCCGGAACCCGGACCTTCTTTCAGCCTATAGTGATCATCCTTTCTGAGTATACCGGTTCCGGCAATATCAAGATGTATTATCGGGTACCCGGCAAATCGTTCAAGGAATTTTCCGGCTGTTATTGCTCCGGCTTCCCTTCCTCCAACATTTCTGACATCCGCTACAGAAGATTTGATTGCGTCATTATATTCTTCATAAAAAGGCAGCTCCGCGACTCTTTCATGGACCTGGTTTCCGCATTCCGTCAAAAGATCTGCATATTTCCTGTCAGCATTTGTCATCATGGCCATAGCCTGGTTACCGAAAGTTGCTGCTGCAGAACCTGTCAGAGTGGCCACATCAATGATCAGTTCAGGTTTATACTTTGATGCATAACTGATCGCATCCGCAAGTATGAGCCTTCCTTCCGCATCTGTATTGCCGATCTCGACCGTCATCTTGTTATACATGGTTATTATGTCACCCTGGGTATAGGCGTTACCTCCGGGACGGTTATCGGTTATCGGCACAAGTCCGACAAGATGAACCGGTATGTTATTCCTTGCAATGGTATAAAAGACACCCGTAACAGCTGCAGCACCGGCCATATCTCCCTTCATAAGAGCCATATAATCCCCTGTTTTGATATTCAGGCCGCCTGTATCATATACAATTCCCTTCCCTACAAGCACTACAGGTTTCTTGTTAACAGGATGAGCAGGGCTCCATTCGAGAATACAGAATGCAGGAGGATCAACACTGCCTTTGTTAACTGATAACAATCCTCCCATCTTAAGAGCTTCAATCTTCCCTTTGTTAAGTACCTCAACTCTGAATCCTGCATCTTTGCCTGTTTTGGTTATCTCATTAGCAAGGGCAGTTGAATTAAGATGATTGACAGGCTCATTTATCAGATCACGGGCAATATATACCGCATCAGTTATGTCATTAAGCCATTTCAGTTCAGATTTACTGATGCCGTCTGCCAGCAAAAGCCGGGAAGGATAATTCTTCCTGGCATCGTCGTCGTCTTCCCTGGTCTTATACTTCCTGAATGAATAAACACTGAGCAATAATCCTTCCGTGAAATCCGAAACAGCTTCATTATATACGTTTTCCGATGTTATTACCAGTTCGGAATGATCATTAGAGCGTATCAGCTTTTTAAGATTCGAAGCTGCCTTACGGAGTTCTTCCCTGGCTTTGTATCCGGTGACACCCTCCCTGATTCTCACAATATAAGTACATTTGAAGTAGGAGTTGATGAAGACAGTTTCATCTCCCGCACTAAGATGCTTTAGCGCATATTCCTTTTCTGTTTTGCTCAGACTGATCTTTGAAGGGATCACATTCCTGCCTATAATACAAACAACAGATTGATCTGGAGCGATCCGGGATATTTTCTTTAATTCGGGTTTCATGAATGGATCAGACAAATTTTAAGGCGTAAAGTTAAACAAATAATTGATTCTTTCGGCTTCAAAGCGTTACCTTTGCCGGATGCATAATGACCAACTTTACAACAAGGTACTGAAGCTTATTCCTCCCGAAATTGATGAGGGTATTGAACTTTATGAAAATGCCCCTCTTGAGAAGCTTATGTTCATTGCCTCAGAACTCAGAAAGATTCATAATCCCGGGTCCGGAGCAGGATGGATGATTGACAGAAATGTCAATATCACCAATATATGCTTTTCACAATGTGCTTTCTGTAATTTCTGCAGGAAAAAAGCTTCTCCGGAGGCATATGTCACTTCCTTTGAACAGTACAAAGAAAAAGTAGATGAGCTTTACCGCCTGGGAGGTGACCAGCTTCTCTTGCAGGGAGGCATGAATCCGGGACTTGACCTGGATTTCTATTGTTCGTTATTCCGTAAGCTGAAGCAGCATTATCCCTCATTGAAACTCCATGCTCTGGGACCTCCTGAAATAATATTCCTTGCAAAAAAAGAAAAAACAGGTATCGAACCGGTGCTGAAGAGTCTGATTGAATCAGGGCTTGATTCTTTACCGGGTGCCGGAGCAGAAATATTATCCGACAGGGTGAGAAGGATAGTTTCTCCTGCGAAAGCATCTTCTGAAGAATGGCTGGAGGTGATGAGGATTGCCCACAGACTTAATCTTCCTACTTCCGCAACAATGATGTACGGGCATATTGAAACTGTAAGGGAAAGGATTGAACATCTTGTAAAGCTGAGAGAGCTTCAGGATGAAAAATCCAAAAATCATTATGGTTTCATCACCTTCATCCCATGGCCTTTTCAGGATAAAGGCACCCGTCTCAGGGAAGAGCTGGGTATAAAAAGTACCTATAACTCACCAGGTTATTTAAGACTTATTGCAATAAGCAGGATAATGCTCACCAATATTAAGAATATCCAGGCGTCGGTTCTGACTGTGGGAAAAGAGACAGGAATGTTATCACTTCATGCCGGAGCCAATGATCTGGGATCAATAATGATCGAAGAGAATGTGGTAAGCTCAGCAGGATCCGGTAACAGGTTCAGTGCGGAAGATCTTCAGGATATTATCAGGAAAGCAGGATTTGAACCTGTACGCAGGAACCAGAAATATGAGCCTTTTGAATGATCCGGCCAACGGCCTGCCGGCATAAAAAAAAGGGCTTTCACGGCCCTTAAGCTATCTGAAAAATTGAAAATCTCAGGTTTAGTTTTTACTCTTCTTTTGGATCGAATTTCGAGGCTTTCTTAAATTCCTTCATTCCCTGTCCGATACCTTTCATGAGTTCAGGAATTTTGCGGCCACCGAAAAGCAGTACAACCACAAGTAAAATAAGAATGATCTCAGTTACACCTATCTTTCCCATCTCTTTAAGTATTAATGTTTGCGCAAAGTTATAAATTCTTTATTCATTAACAAGCCCGGTAAAATTAAAAGAATTTTCGGAGTAATTTAACAACATCATTACCATTTGCATAAATGAGCAGTGCAAAAAGGATTGCCATTCCTGCAATCTGTGCATATTCCAGGAATTTATCACTTGGTTTCCGGCCTGATACGACTTCAAAAAGAAGGAACATAACATGTCCCCCGTCAAGTGCAGGTATCGGTAAAATATTCATTACCGCCAGGATTATCGAAAGAAAGGCTGTAAGCGTCCAGAATGACTGCCAGTCCCATATACCGGGGAAAATACTTCCGATCGTGATGAATCCTCCGAGAGATTCATATGCTTTTGTTTCTTTAGAAAAAATAAGTCTGAACTGCTTCAGGTAATCTCCGATAGTATTAAAGCCTTTCCTGATCCCGGCAGGGATAGATTCAAGAAATCCGTATCTGACTGTTTTCAGTTCGAAGATCCTGTCAACTGACCAGTTTCTGACTATCCCAAGAAAACCCGCTGTAGTCGGTGTTACCGTAATCTCGACCGGCTGGCCGTTTCGCAACATATTCATCATTACAGGACGTCCTTTATGTGCAGCCAGATAGCCCTGGAATTCGTCATACCATTCGAATTTGTTGTTATCCAAACCTATAAGTTCATCATCTACCATTATACCGGCATCTTTCGCAGGAGATTCCTTGGCAAATGAAGCAACCACAAATGGACCGAAAGGTGTTCTCGGCTCTATCATTCCCTCCCCTTTCAGAACTCTCTGGACATATTCTTTCGTTACATCAATATTCAAAACCTGACCATCGCGCTCAATCTGGATTGTCTTACGGTCATTAAGCAGAATATCGGAAATGATCTGTGAGAAATTCTCAATATACTGGTTATCAACAGATAATATCTTATCGCCATTTTTCAGACCTAGTCTGTAACCTGTTGAATCCGTTACAATACCGTACTTCACGCTTTTCGTAGGCAGATAGGTTTCGCCCCAGGAATAAAGTACAATTACATAGATTAACAGGGCAAAAATGAAATTGAAAAGCACGCCTCCTGTCATTATCAGAAGTCGCTGCCAGCTTTTCTTGGATCTGAATTCCCATGGCTGGGGTGGTTGTTTCATCTGTTCGATATCCATCGATTCATCTACCATACCTGAAATCTTGACATATCCGCCCAGCGGAAGCCAGCCAATACCATATTCAGTCTCACCCCGCCTGTACTTAAACAGAGAGAACCACGGATCAAAGAAGAGATAAAATTTCTCAACCCGTGTCTTAAAGATTTTGGCAAAGACAAAATGTCCCAACTCGTGAATGATCACCAGAATGGAAAGACTTACAATGAACTGGAGTATTTTAATCAGTACTGTCATTTTTATTTTGTGAATTTTTTTATAAAACTTTGAGAGGTTATGCGGGCCTGAGCGTCTGATATTTCCAGATCTTCCAATCCCGGATCTTTAATAAAGGTTTCATTCTGCAATGTATGATCGACGACTTCGGGTATCTGCATAAAGCCAAGCTTTCCGGACAGGAAAGCGGATACTGCAATCTCATTTGCGGCATTCAATATACAGGGCATGTTCCCTCCTTCTTTAAGAACCTGGTAAGCAAGTGTCAGGCTTCTGAATTTCCTTATGTCCGGTTCATGAAAAGTAAAAGAGGGATATTTGCTGAAATCAAGCCGGGGGAGATCTGATTTGATTCTATACGGATAGCTTAAAGCATAGAGAATAGGCAATCTCATATCGGGTATACCAAGCTGTGCTTTAACAGAACCGTCTGTAAAATGTACAAAAGAATGAATAATTGACTGGGGATGGATAATCACTTTGATCTGATCGGGCCGGAGATTGAAAAGCCATTTAGCCTCAATCACCTCAAGTCCTTTATTCATCATTGTGGCCGAATCGATTGTGATCTTATCTCCCATGCTCCAGTTCGGGTGTTTAAGTGCATCTCCGGGTTTAACAAATTCCATCTGTTTAAAAGGAGTATTCAGGAAAGGGCCGCCTGATGCCGTAAGTGTTATCTTTTCGACTGAAGTGCCTGTCTCTCCTGAAAGGCACTGGTATATGGCCGAATGCTCTGAGTCAACAGGGATCAGTGAATTGTGAGAATCCTTCAGAATGTCATTAACAAGAGAGCCGGCAACAACAAGTGTTTCCTTGTTTGCAAGACCGATTTTCTTTCCCGATCTGATGGCAGCAATTGTAGGTTTTAAACCGGAATAACCTACTATTGCAGTTATAACCATATGCGCATCCGAGTCTGCGGCAATTTCCTCAATTGCCTTATCTCCGGCGTATACTTTTATGCCGGTATCATTCAGCTTTTCTTTCAGAATGCCATAATGATTTTTATTTCCGATCACCACTGAATCAGGCCGGAATTTCTTCGATTGTTCAGCAAGAAGGCTGACATTATCTCCGGCAGTCAGTACCACCACCCTGAACTGACCGGGATATCTCGAGATCACATCAAGTGTCTGGGTGCCGATTGACCCGGTCGAGCCCAATATTGCTATTTTCAATGGCATGTGCAGACTTGAGTGATTAAAACAGGATATGTTTTTCAGGATCGAGGGGAGTACCTTTATACCAGATCTCCAGGTGCAGATGAGGTCCGGAGGTATACAGTTCGCCCGAATCACCCACTATAGAAATGGGTTCTCCTGCACGGACAATATCTCCCGTTTCCTTGAGCAGGTTTGCATTATGTTTATAAACCGAAACAATATTATTCGGATGCTGGATCTGTATTACAAATCCTGTTTCCATAGTCCAGCCTGTAAATATTACAGTACCGTCGAGTGCAGCTGCAACGGGTGATTTCGGTTTAGTGACGATATCCGTTCCGAAATGTCTCAGGCGTGGATCATACTTCCCGGAAATGAGTCCTTTTACCGGAGGGAAGAAATGAAGGCCGGCAAAACTGTTTATATTTTCTGCAGGAGCAGATGCCACACTAAGGTTATATTTTTCCTCATTTTCTACCTGAGCTCTCAGTGCCGAGTCTTCCGGTGTTTTCCTGAAAGTTATTTCCCTGTATGAACCGCTTGTATCCTGTGCTGTATACGCACCTGCAGGTTCATTTCCCGAAATTATGGCATTCAGGTTTGCAAAATATTTATCTCTGAGTTCCAGTTCACGTTCAAGTGAATCGAGACGTATAGCACTCATGAGAATATTTCTCCTCATTGTAACATCAGGATAGCCGGGAATTATTTCCCTGAGGTTTGTAAAAGCCAGCAGGGAAGCAGTTGCGCCAATAATAAAGACGACAAGAGCTGTGATAAGCAGGAAAGCGTTATATTGGGTAAGCTTTATTCTCCATATCTCTTCGAAGGTGGTGTCGTTATATACAGATAACCTGTATTTATCGCGCCAGCTGCGTTTTTTCTTATTATCATTTTTGCCCATGAGATTGAATATAATTGGCACGCAAAGATAATAAAGATGATCCTTATTATCAGCATGGAACTGAATAAAAAGCGGTGTCCGGCGTCCGGCGTCCGGTGTCCGGGCATCGTATAACGCACACCGCATACCGCACACCGCCGGCCGCACGCCGGCACTTAAACAACTTTTACCGCCTTATCCTCGCTTTGCCAGAGTCCGTGCTTGGTACACACGGCCATAGCTGAAAGATTCATAGAAACGTCGGGAGCGACGATATGGAAATCCACCTCAACCTGTGAAGGCAGGTTTCCATATACTCCTGCCGTATATCTTGTTTCGGCGAGAAGTGTTTCACGGTTCCATAGCTGTATGACGGAGATATAATGGTCGTATTCGTCAGGGTGAGGATAATCTTCTCCCATTTTTACTTTTACTGCAAATTTTTCTCCCCGTTTCACCTGATCGGGGCAAATTACATGAGGCATATGTCTGTCGAGATAATCGCGTTTGATCTCTTTTTCCTCTTTTTCTATTTCGGTTGCTTTGAATACCCGGGGCATAACATTGGATTTCAGGTTTCTTAAATGGCCGGTGTCCGGCGTACGGCGTCCGGTTTACGGTTTACGTCGATGACAAACATAGTAATAAAATCGTAAAAAAAGTGAATTTTCTTTGGTAATTGCATAACATGTTTTAACTTTGCACCTCACTATTGCGGGGTGGAGCAGTGGTAGTCCCGAAAAACAGCAAATCTGTGATTTGCATGTTTTTCGAGGATGCTCGAAAATCAAAGCAAGCAGAGCTT
>CAYQZL010000031.1:0-33171 GCA_964421975.1 uncultured Rikenellaceae bacterium | reverse complement strand
CCTGCCAGCGAGAACATGAACATCACGAGTACAAGCAGGACTATGGATATCTTGCGCTGGTTAATCCATGACCTTGTATGGAATTTATGAGCTGAAACAACGAAAGCATGTATTATGGCATGAATCCCGTTTGTCGAGAAGATGATTGTCGCAATCAGCATTATTATGAGAAGGCCTTCGCTTTTTTTCGTAACAATATCAATTATGGATGTTTCCAGGAATTTGTAGGCATTAGCCGGGAAAATGTTTTCGAAAAGCCTGATCATTTCCTGCTGGAAATTCGGAATCGGCACAAAAGGTATGAGAGTGAACAAAAATATAGAAGCCGGCAGTAAAGCCATCATAAGGTTGAAAGCGATAGAAGAGGCTCGTGTGACCAGTACTCCCTTCCGGAAACCTTTAATTATAAAAGATATCACATGGCTAATCGGGACTCCGTCAAAACCGGGTAGCACAAGGTTTTCAAACTTTGCCCTTCGCTCTGGTGGTATGACCTTCTGGAAATTCATCTCCTAAGTAACTCTGCAGGTTTTAATATCAGGTTATCAGTTCAGGTAAATTAATCCTAAAATAGTTATAAATTCACAAAAAATCAATTTCTTAATTAAAAGATCTGTAAGTCGTCGGGAATCGGGATTTTATTCCATTATCTGACCCTCGTTTGACTTTGGTATCAGGATAGCATAACTTTACATTAATATTCCTGATCAAAAACGATTCATCCGATTGCACTCTGGTCTGCTGAAATAAAAGAACTTGAGAAGCTTAATGAGTTTTTTTAAAGGGCAGTTTCCTGATCTTGAAAAGTAACTGGGGATGCTTATAAAAGCTGACGATGAAAATATGGTCATTTGCTATTCAAGTTATGTACAGGAATATTGCCATGTGTCAAATATCACTCATGAATTCCGTACGCCCCTGACGGTTATGCTGGGAATGGTCGACCTGATCAGGACACAGCCGACACAATGGACAGAAACAGGACTGGAGAAAATAAAAACTCATGGCAACAACCTTTTGCAGCTGGTCAACCAGATGCTCAACCTGGCAAAAACCCAGGCAGGAGCCGTATCTATTAACCTTATCCGGAAAGATGTCAATAAGTATCTCGCATACCTGACCGAACAATTCAGTTCGGAAGCAGTCCGGAGGAAAATAGACCTGAGATTTGCATCAGTGGAAGAAGCCTTCGAAATGGATTTTGATCCTGAGAAATTGATTGACATCCTGACCAACCTGGTTTCCAATGCCCTGAAGTACACTCCCGAAGGCGGCAGGGTAGATGTTATAACAAGTGTAATGGACAATGGAAGAATGTTCTCCATCCGGGTCAAAGATACGGGGACAGGTATTGAAAATGAACACCTGGATCATCTGTTCGACCGTTTATTCCGGGTGGAGAGCCAGTTATCCCCGGGAGGCACAGGTATTGGTCTTGCTTTGACTAAAGAAATGGTGCAACTCCTGGGAGGAACCGTTTCTGTGGAGAGTATTAAGGGTGTTGATTCGGAATTCACGGTTCTTCTGCCCGTGACCCGTGATGCCCCGGTTCCGGATGCCCCGGAAGAAGCAGACCTGTTAAAAGTCAGTTCTTCAGGAGAACGTCTTTATCCGAGGCAATACCCGAAAGAGCTTCTTTTGGTCGGAGCGGGCAGTCCGGGTTGGAAAGAGGAGCCGATGCCTACCTGGCGAAACCTGTCGATGAAAGAGAGCTGCATATCCAGCTGAAAAACCTGGTGGAACTCAAAAAAAAACTTTATGAACGCTATGCCACCCCTGGTCAAATACAGTCTACTTCAGACATATACCTTAAAAAGGAAGATGATTTCATGTTAAAGGTCAAGCAGGTACTGGAAACCAATCTTACTGATAATGAATTCGGGATTTCACAACTCTGCAGGGAATTGGCGATGAGCCATTCCCAGCTTTAGCCGGAAATAAGGTGGTTACAGTATTAGTTTACGATATCAGACTTTTTGCTGCTAACGGTGATTATTGCGATGGGATTGTTAATGTCACAATCGACAGGACTGACCCATCCTACAAAGTTATTATCGCCGTTGATCTGGAAATATTGAATGGTACCGGGAGATTTGAAGGTGTGACAGGCAACTGCAAAGCAAGTGGTGTTTTGCCCTGCTTTTATGCTGAGGGAACATTGGAATATTCCAGATAATAAAAACTTCAGCAAGCAATAAATGCCCATTCTGGTGGTTCATACCATTTCAGCGGGCATTTTTTATTGCAGTCTGTTCATTAGGCAGGAGCTTCCCGGAACAATAAAGGATAAGAAATCTGTGCAACCTGAAAATATACAAAGGTCGGAAGTGTAACGCATCTGAATCCCCTTATATTTATGCATGATGATTGTATAATGTGTTACCTATGTGTTAAATAGGTTATTTTTTGTTACAGCAGATGCTCTATAAAATAAATTTGACTTTGGCTTTTTGGCAATGTAACTTTGGTACACAATATTCCCAGGTATGTGGAGAAGTCTCTTTTCTTCGGGAAGAATCATAATGATAATATTATATTGTCTTTTTTCTGGCAGGATCATGGCTCAGAAAGCAAAAGTTGACCCATTAGATCCTGATCCTGATTCCCGGATTTTGTAAATGACTGGACTCTTCATTCAGGAGGGAACTGGGTGATGAAAGTTCATTGCTTTTGCCTGAATATGATTTTTAAATACCTGAAGGATGCAAAAGATATTTACTTCCTTATTATTGTTAAGCATAATGTTTAACTCAAGTGCCCAGAAGATTGACACATTGAATCTGAGGCAGGACAGCGAATTATTAAGTGTCAGGAATATTAAGAGAGCCGGGATTGCAATATCGGTAACGGGTTTTACACTGTTCAGTATAGGTCTTGTAAGGTTTGCCACGAGTCCGACAGAATGTGATCCGACCTCTCCTACAGGAAACCAGAGGTGTCATTTTACGGAAATTCATGGTAAAGGCTTTTTGCTGGCTGGTGCAATAACTATGGGAATTGGAATACCAGTCTGGACATTTTCAAAGCAAAAGGAGGTATATGGCAGGGTCAGACTATTTCCGATGACCTCATCATCTCCGGTGAGTAGTGTCGGATTGGTAATTACATTTTGAGATGACAACAACATTCTGGTTATTGCCTGAGAGTACGGGAAACCAAACTTGCTTTAATAAATTGCTGCACAGATAATATATCCAATTATTCATATTTCAATGCTTCAACCGGATTTCTGGTGGCAGCGGTCCAGCTTTGCCATGACACAGACATTATTGCTATTCCTATTATTATAATTGCCGACAGGAAAAATACCCAGATATTCAGATTTATTCTATAGGCGTAATTCAGAAGCCAGCGGTCCATAAGATACCAGGTAAGCGGCACAGCAATTATTACAGAAATTATTCCTGAGAAAAGTAATGATTTTGTTAAATGCCTGATAATAGAGAATGGCTTTTCTCCCAGACACCTCCGGATACCTATTTCTTTAATTTTTTGATCGGTCCGGAAGATGACCATTCCCAGTAAACCGAGACATAAAACAACGATTGAAAAAACCGAAAAAATACCAAGCGATTTCTTCAGGTTGGTCTCGGATGAAAGCATTTGCGTATATCTGTCGCTTAGAAATGCATATTCAACAGGAAATGATGGTTCAATGGACTGGCATGTTTTTGAGATAAAATCTATTGTATTTTCAATATCGGAGGAGTTAACTTTAATCATTAAGTAGTTTGTCAGTGATTTGCTGATCATACTAATGACCATTGGCTTTGTTGTGGTTGATAATGAATTGAAATGAATGTCCTTAATGACGCCGAGGATGCGGTATTGCGAATCGTTCTTAAGTGTTTTGCCTTCAAAACTATTCCAGCCGATAATATCGGCAAATGATTTGTTTATTACGATACCCTGCAAATCCTTGTTAAAAAAATTACCTTCAACCATTTCTGCATTGAACGTTTTTATCAGATCCTCGTCTGTTTCCCATGATGTAACTAATGGTTTAAAATTGGGGTCCTTCCCTTCCCAGTTCCATCCTTCCCCGTTATTCCCGATCATAGTTGGCAGGTGTGAAATTATAGAGGAAGAAACAATCCCCTGTGATTGTCCTAACTCCTGTTTCAATACCCGCACCTGGTCCCTCAGTTTTCCCTTTAAGGTAACATATAACAACCTGTCTTTTTCGAAACCCAGATCCATTTTCAGTAAGAAGCCGGTTTGCCTGGAGATTATCAGAGTTGACGTAAGTAATATAATTGAAACCGCAAACATGATAACAACCAACGAATTCCGGAAAATACCCCGGTTTCTGGCCGTCTGGTAGTTAGAACTCAGTATTTGAGCAGGTGTAAATGAAGAAAGATAAAAAGCCGGATAAGTTCCTGCAAGAATGACAGTTAAAAGATATACAACAGATAAAACAATTAAAGGTACAGGAGAGAAAAGTGCTCTAAAATCGATTCCCTTACCTATTAATCTGGCAATTAATGGCGAACCGGCAAAAGCCAGCACAATTGCAATCAGAAAAGCAAATAAACAGATCAATGCAATTTCAGAATAAATCAGACGTACAATATTCATTCTTGATGCCCCGAATGTTTTTCTTAATCCTGTTTCTTTAGCCTGTAATGAGGCCCGGGCAGTATTCAGATTAACAAAGTTCAGTATTGTGGCAAGAAAAACAAGTAAAGCGACAAGGCTTAATATGCCAACATTCCGGATATGTTTCTGCTCATATAAATAAAGGTCTTTAAATTTATAAGCTCTCAGGTAATTTGTCGATTCGGGTATTTCTTTCTGAATACGCCTGGTAATTGTTGATGCAACTTTTTCATATCCTTCAGTGCTGGCAAGCAATCCGAAAGTTGTAAAACTATTGTTATACCAGCTGGTCAGATAATCATTTCTCGAATAATATACTCCTATATTTTCCAGTGGGATCAGAGCGTCGAATGTTATTGACGAGTTATCCGGGACATCTTTGATAACTCCTGTAACAGTCATATCCATACGATTATCCATCTTTATTGTTTTTCCTACAGGATTTGATTTTCCAAAATATCTCTGAGCAGCTTTCTGTGTGAGAACAACACGGTCAGGTCTGCCGGCTTCTCCCTTATCGCCATATATAAACGGGAATGAAAAAATATCAAAAAATGAAAAATCGGCAAATGCTGTTCTTTCTGTAAATCTGTTTTCATTATATGTTACCAGGTATTGAAAATATGGCGGAATGTAACGGCAGGTTGTTTCAACCTCAGGGTATTCATCTTTTAAAGCTGTCCCAACTGCAGGAGGGCAACCATTAAAAACAACTTTTTCATTTCCGCCTTCGAGATAAGCATGAACGACAATAATACGCTGGAGTTTTTCATGAAAACGATCAAAACCAATTTCATCAGTTATCAGCAGGAAAATGTAAACGACGCACATCATCCCAACTATCAATCCGGCAATCCCCAGGCAGGCAGCCACTTTATCCTTGCCCAACTTCCTGTATATTGAAATAGATCTCTTCATTATTTTATCGGTATCTCTTTAAAATTGTTGCTTTTCTGGCATAATAGTGAAAAATATCAAAAAGATATGGTTGTTTTACTAAAGACTTGTTACTATGAAAAATGCTGCAGTTTGCCGGATAATCAGAAACTGGAATTATGAAGTTTCCCAATATTCTATAAAATATTTATTGAGCGTCAGTGCCGATCATGAATAAAATTTTTCATTTGGCTTTTGCTCTTTCCGGTATTTTTTTATCCCGGGTAACTTTAGAAAGAAAACCAGCTTTCCGGAGTTCACAAATTATTTATTAAGCTCCCGAAATCAAGCATGGATAATTATACTACTTCAAATAGATTTGACTTAGGCGTTTTGGTGGTGTATTTTTGTATTAAAATCTGATTAATGTGAGATCTGAAAATTGATATTCAAAGCGAATTATTTCAGAATTCCTTTAACAGAATTAATACTTAATTATATTAAAAATCACATAATGGATACTGACAAAGATAAAATCATAGAAGTATTTTCTGGTACCTTATGGGAATCCGAGATGGTTAAAAGCATGTTGCAGGATGCTGAAATAGAATCATTTCTGAAGAACGCTAACTTAAATACCTATATATATGAACCTATACAGGCTTCAGGAGTTAAAGTTATGATCTTAAGCAGTGATTATGAAAAAGCAAAGGAAATAGTGAATAGCTATTTCAGGAATATGAATAAAGATGCATCTGCTGAAGAAATATAGAAAAAAGCAGTATCTCCCATGTGCAATTATTATCTCGCTGCACGATTGCCGTCAGGTAGTTAATTTTGATTAAACAAATCACTTATTAAATTAGTCTCAAACTGTAAAATATGAAGAAGACCATTTATTTTGAATTGCTGATTATTGCCATTATGATTATTGGTTGTACTAATTCTAAGAAAGCTGCAATTGAAAATCCTTATGTCGGTGCCTGGTTGGTAACCTACACAAAGTACATTTATCCTGATACTATTTATGAAACAAAAAATAGTGTTAATCCGAATGTAAAACTCCTGACCAGCAAACATTATGCTTTCGGACGTCAATCAGGTAAAAACCTGATTATCGGTGGAGGCGGAGAATATAAGTTTAAAGATGATGTATTTAAAACTTATCCAAAATACCATTCTAATTCAGTTTTAGTAGGCGATTCCCTAATTATGAAGTCCAAAATAGAAGGTGATTTATGGACAATAACATACTCTGTCGACCTGGATACATTAAAAGTTGAAGCGACAGAAATCTGGAAACGAATTCCTGAATAATTGATATAAATTCATTTCCCTGGTTCGCTTTCAGCGACATTTCCTCTTTAACAACTTCGTATGGTGAGTTATACAAAAGCCGGACAGGCTGATCACTTTTGGCCAGACTGAAGTTCAAAAATATAAACTACACGATAAGAATTACTTACAACCGGCGGGTAATGGTCGATTAATTCCGGCGGAGAGTGGTCAAGGTCACCGGCTTCTGCAGTCAGGAATCAAGTTAGTTAAGGGAAAACGTCTTAGGACTCTGATTAATGTACCAAACGATCCTGTCAGGGATCCTGACTTTTACATTTTGAAAATAAACATTTATTAATATATTGGATTCTTAGAGTTACCTTTAGTGTAAAAATTACTCATAATGGGTTTAGCCAAAGCAAGATGATACCCAACACCAAACCGAGGGTTATGAATGAACCAATTATTGAAATTACAGATCTCACAAAATTCTACGGGAAAGAGAGGGGAATTGAACAGATAAACCTGGAAATCGGAGACGGAGAGATTTTTGGATTTATAGGACCTAATGGAGCCGGTAAATCGACAACAATCAGGATATTGATGAACATGATCTTCCCAACAAGTGGTAGTGCGAGAATTATGGGAATGGACGTTATAAGGGAGACGAAGAAGATCAAAGCCCAGGTCGGTTATATACCTTCAGATGCAAATGCATATTCTTACATGGATGTACATGAATTCCTGAGCTATTGTATCCGTTTTTACAATGTAAATAATGGGGAGCAGAGGATTACTGAGCTCTCGGGAATATTTAAACTGGACCTGAAACGGAAAATTGCGGATCTCTCTATGGGAAACCGGAAGAAAGTTTCGATAGTTCAGAGCCTGCTTCACAACCCTAAGCTTCTCATCCTGGATGAGCCGACGACAGGGCTTGATCCCTTGATGCAATCAGTTTTTTTTGATCTTCTGCGTTTAGAGAATCAGAAAGGCATGACCATTTTTTTCTCATCACACATACTGGGTGAGGTTCAGATGCTCTGTAAAAAAGTAGCCATCATAAAAGAGGGAAAAATCATTCAGGTTGAGGATATTGAAACCCTTAGAAAGAAACAATTGAAAAAGGTGTATATCGAGTATAAAGATAATGTAGCAATTGAAAGTTTAATAATAACCGGCATTGAAAGTGTAACCACGGGACCCGGTAACACACTATCTTTTATGTACTCGGGTAATATAAATGAGCTTATAAGTATGCTATCGGAAAGTAATATAATTAACCTCATGATAGAAGAACCATCGCTTGAAGAAATATTCATGCACTATTACAAATTATAAAGTATGAGTTAAATGAATAGAAACCTGTTTTTAAAGGAGTTTAGAAGAAACGCGCTTAGTCTCGTAATATGGATAATTATAATAACCTTATTCATTTCGGTAACCATGGCAGTCTACCCTGTATTTGTGGAAAACCAATCAAAAATAATAGGTATGATGAGCCTGATCCCCAGTGGATTACTCCAGTTTAAGGGTATTTCGAATTTTAATGACTTTCTCTCTGTGCTTGGATTTTATTCTGTGAACAATATTATCTATATGATGGTGCTCGGGAGTATTTATGCCATTGTACTTTCTTCAGGAATCCTCCTTAAGGAAGAATACAACAAAACCGCAGAATATCTGCTTACACGTCCCCTGACACGCAGCGAAATTTTCAGCAGCAAGCTGGCAGTTTTTATACTTAACGTGTTTTTATTAAACCTTGTAACTGCTATGGCAGGATTTATATCCATGGAACTGGTTAAGGACGGATCCTTCAGCATCAGAGCTTTTTTAATACTTTCTCTTTACACACTGTTACTGAATATCCTTTTTGGTGCGATCGGACTTTTTCTATCAACTCTTGTTAAAAGAGCAAAACCCATCACGACCTTCAGTATAGGATTGGTTTTGATCTTTTATTTTATTTTCACACTATCAAAGATCACCGAAGGTATTGCAAAAATTGGATACCTGAGCCCATTCAGATACGTTAATACAGATGCTATTAACCCAGCTTATACAATAGATTCATGGCATCTGGTATATTTTATCGGCATCTCTTTGTTGTTAACATGGCTCTCATACCGGATTTATATCCGGAAGGATATCTATACCTAATAATCTAATAAAACGATCAGCAAACTGCATAAAAACTCTTTGGGTTTTTGAGGCATTACTCTCTTAAATAGTTAATTCTGTAAAGAGAACGATATACTCTTAACCAGATAAATCAGACTGATTCGGAAAGTGCATACTAACCCGAGTAAAATCGGGATTAGACGAACTGTCTCCAAACTCCAGAGAACAATACCTCTAAGCAGATATAAAATACTAATAAGCAATATTACAAAGATTCCGGGTGAGTTTTATGTAACTGTATCCACTATATTCCATTATTATCTCACTGAACGCCTGCCTTCAGGTAGTCATTAGCGCTCCTGCCTATCATGAACTGGTAAGGCTGGTGGATTGAATCTCCGGTTTGTTTGTTGTTGCCTTCCTGTGTTTTTTCTTTTTTAATGATCTTTTACAGATCCAATCGGTATTGCGGAAGGTTATTTTTTGCTATTTCCCAAATCAATTCATATTATTAAAAGAGTCTCCGGTTTGAAGACTCTTTTTGTCGGGATAATTTAGTCATTGGTTTTAATCGCAAATATGCCGGTCCTGTTAATACACACTTTTATCATTTTATCATTGATATCAACGCAACAATTCTCACAATTCTCACATACATTTTCTTCAATTTTCTCTTCAGAATACCAGTTGTATGCTGTCAGATTCATATTGCTTTTAACAGGCTGACCCTTTGAAAGCTCCCTGTCATATCTCAGACTCAGTTGTACATTCTTATCAAACCCTACAAGAGGCTTTATGACAATCGGAAACAATAAAAGATGATCTAATGATTCTTCGGAATAGGAAGAATATTTTGATATCGTGATGCTTACAGGCTGTGGGACAGCCCCTTCGGGGATTGTCAGCATTACATTCCCATCTAATGCCATAAAAGTTCCGCCGGATTCAGTCACTGTTAAAAATTCCGATACTTCCGTCCGGTTAATCTCCGGATAGTCAATTTTCGTACACTTAATTAATAAAGCTGCAATAAGGAAAAGAAATGCAACCTCTGCCAGGTGTCTCAATAACTTTTTCATTGCTGTTGAGTTTTAAATAATTAATAATTAATAATTTAGTTAATACAAAGTTCGGCCAGACAATGGCGAGGCAGGTAGAAATTATGTTGCATTTAATTGAAATTTTCGAATGAGGCTTTAACTTCTTTGGCTAAAACTTACAAAAAAATACCAGGCATAACCTCAGGATTTATCTGGATATAAATTCGTAATTTTATATTGACAATGATATTTTATATGAGTGATCTCAGCTCCCGGGATCAGTTGTTCATCGGAAAGCTTACCGAGATCGTTAATGCACATCTTTCTGATGAGAATTTCGGCGCCGAAAAACTTGCCGGAGAGGCAGGTATGAGCCGGACAAGGCTTCATCGCAGATTAAAGTCCATCACAAACATTGACATCAGCCAGTTCATAAAGGAAATCCGCCTGAATAAGGCAATGGATATGCTAAAGAATGAAGATGTTACAGCATCAGAAGTAGCATTCAGGGTTGGATTCAACAGCCCCACTTATTTCAATAAGTGTTTCCATGAATTTTTTGGCTTTCCACCGGGAAAGATGAAAACCGGTGATCAGGTATTCCCTGTAACAACCTCAGCAACTTCACCCGGATTGAAAAAGAAGGTGGAAAAGCAACCAATGCATTCCAGGTGGATTAATTCTCCTGTCATCTGGGGGATGCTGATCATTGCTGTTGCTGTAGTGATATTCATTTTTTCTTATCCGCTGAAAACAATCAGAAGAGGCAGCCTGGAAAAACTAAAATCATCAGGTGAAAAGATTTCTGTTGCCGTGATGCCATTTCAGAACATGACAAATGATACCAACTGGAATGTCTGGCAGGAAGGTATACAGGAAAACCTCATCTTTTACCTTTCAAACTCCGAAGTAATTAAAACCAGAGAGGCCGAATCTATCAACACTCTGCTGCAAAGTAAGAATCTGATCCATTACACTTCACTAACACCTTCAGTCGCAAGTGCAATCTCAGTGAGCCTTAATGCAAATGTTTTCATTTATGGCAATATACAACAGGCTGGTTCTAAAGTAAGGGTAAATGCAAAATTAATAGATTCAAAAACAGAAGATGTTATCAGGTCTTTTCAAATAGAAGGACCTTCCAGAGAGGAGATTATCTTTAACATCAGTGATTCGCTCTCAAGGATGGTAAAGGATTTCCTTATTATTTCTATTCTAAAAAAGGACAATGCCGAGTATCAGGATATCACGCTTACTAACTCACCTGAAGCCTACAGGTATTATTTACTTGGTAAAAGTGCTTATTATAAGAAAGATAATGATGATGCTCTTCATTGGCTGAATCAGGCATTATCCATCGATCCTGATTTTACATGGGCAATGAGATTTATAGTTGGAGCATATAATGAAAAAGGGGATTGGGAAAAGGCAAAGGAATGGAGTCTCAGATGGTACAAAAAAACAGACAGGATGCCCGATAAGGAAAAACTATGGGCAAGTTACCAGTATTCCTTTCTGTTTCAAACGCCAAATGAATCAATTAAAATCTTAAAGCAGCTTTTGGAGATCGACGATCAGAATCCGCCTGTTTATTTCAGCTTAGGTTTGAATTACAGCCATTTGCACCAATATGACAATGCCATCCTGGCGTATGAAAAAGCTCTTAATATTTATAAAAAATGGGATTCTAAACCTATGTGGGTTCTTAATTATCATAATCTTGGATTTTCATATCATATGACAGGTCAGTATAAAAAAGAAAATAAGCTCTATAAAAAAGCAGAACTCCATTTCCCTGACAACCCTTTTCTAATACGCAGGCAGGCAATTCTGGCTTTGTCTGAAGGTAAAATAAAAGCAGGAAACGAATATATTGAGAAAATAAAAAAGAACGATAAAGAAAATTCTTTATCCGAGGGTATGCAGGTTTCAAGCCTTGGTTTAATATATTATCAAGCTGGTATCATGGATAAGGCAGTGGAATATTTTAAATTGGCTCTTTCATTAGAACCGGAAAATCCAGAAATAATACATAATCTTGCATATGTTCTGATTAAGAGTGAACTGGATATAGATGGAGCTTTGGAGATCATTGAAAAGGCATTGACGTTGAGCCCTGATCATCACAATTATTTATATGTTAAAGGTTGGGGCTTATATAAAAAGGGC
Source organism: uncultured Rikenellaceae bacterium (assembly GCA_964421975.1). Lineage (GTDB taxonomy): Bacteria > Bacteroidota > Bacteroidia > Bacteroidales > VadinHA17 > LD21. The sequence goes on along the minus strand of CAYQZL010000031.1, from coordinate 21,082 downwards.
AAGTATCAGGAAGCACTTGAATGCCTTCAGAGAAGCTGGGATATAAGAATAGATAAGACAAATTATAACCATGAGGTATTTCTTACTCTCGAAGCAGCAAAAAAGGCTGTTGACAGTCAAACCAATAATTAATCATCCATCAATTCATATTAAACTGGAGCTTCTCAGCCAGCCGGTTCATCTCCTTACCGATAGTGGAATCAAGAATACGAGCATACTTCTTTGTCATAGACAGACTTGAATGGCCCAGCATCTTTGAAACGCTTTCTATACTTATATTATTTGCAAGTGTAACCGTTGTAGCAAACGTATGCCTGGCACAATGAGTTGTCAGGTTTTTAGTGATGCCGCATAAATCAGCAACTTCCTTAAGATATCCATTCATCTTCTGATTTGAACGAACAGGTAAAAGAACACCTTTCCTTATACATTCCGGATGGTTACTGTACCTATCAATTATCTGCTTTGTGATAGGCAGGAGAGGGATATGAGCCCATTGCTTTGACTTATGTCGCTGCTTTTTAATCCAGAGACTCCCCCCATTCCCTTCAACAATATCATTACTGGTAAGATTTTTTACATCAATAAATGCAAGGCCAGTAAAACAACAGAATACAAAAATATCACGGACCTGAACAATTCTTGGTATAGCCAATTCTTTTTTCATTATAGCACTAAGCTCTTTCTCATTCAGAAATGGTTTATCGACCTCTTCAAGAGTATAGTTCAGGTTTCTCATAGGGTCAGCCTTTATCCAATCATTATCAAGTGCCAATTTGATTATTTTACGGAAATTCTTGATATACTTTACAGTTGAGTTATTACTGCAATTTCTTACAGTCCGGAGCCATGTTTCGTAGCTGCTGATGAAAGCCTGGTTGATATCCCTGACATAGAAGTCAGCCTGGTTGTACTTATACTGGATGAATCTCTCCAGGTTTCTTCGTGAGGTTTCATGCCTGATAAAGGTTGCCTTGGATACGCCCTTATCAATCCGTAATTTGAGATTAGCATTGTGTTCCTGATATACCTGCAGAAGCATCTTCTTATCATCTTCATCTGATTTGAACAATGCGATTTTGAGTGCATGGGCTGTTACAATCTTTCCCTTATCGTTAAGCTCTTTCTCATGTTTGTATATCTGCATGCGGATCTGATTTAGCATAGCATTTATTGCACCCGCATTTGGAGCAGTGTGCTTGACATATCCTCCTTTCTCGTTCCAGTAAGACGGATCAATGCTCCTCCTGATGGATACTTCTTGACGTTCGCCATCAACAGTAACACGTAGATAGATTGGAACTTCCTGATTATTAAGCACCCTTGATCTTCTGATGAAAAAAAGTACTGACAATGTTTTGATTCTCATAATGACAAATTTTGAGGTTTCACAAATCTACTTCTGCCATTACGCTCTTAAAAATGCAAAATGCTGCAAAACAACGAAATAGGACTAATTCGGTGGATCTGATGAATTACCGAAAAAATCCACCGAATTCGGTGGATCTACTTTTCAATTAGGTGTACTTTTTTGCACAGGGTATATAAATAAAAAACCCCGCACACATCATGTTTACAGGGTTTTGCATTGATTTGCACTATGATTTTGTGGAGATTAGGGGAATCGAACCCCTGACCTTTTGACTGCCAGTCAAACGCTCTAGCCAACTGAGCTAAACCCCCGGATAGAACCGGACAAATTTATATAAAATATCAATATCATAAAACATTCTCATATGGCTCTCCGTTCGTTTTGTCAGTAATGTGCGATTTTGTAATTTTGCACCACATTTAAAATAAAGAATGCCTTTGTTCGACAACATACCGGGTTTTGATGAAATTATCTTCGCCGGCCGTAACAGGGAATATGGCGCATATAAACTCAGGAAAGGTTATTTCTCGGCTTTGCTGACCGGTATCATCTCAGCCATTCTTATCGGATGTATGGCAGTACTGATCCCTTTTATTGCAAGACCATCAAACGACAGGATACTTGCGGGCGGAATGAGATATGTGAATGTAACAATGGAAAATCTTGAACCTCCCCCTGACCAGATCTATGTGCCTCCTGCTCCTCCCCCGCGTGAACCAAAATCCGTCCAGGAAGCTGTCAAATATGTTGCCCCCGAAGTGATTGATACTATTATGCCTGAGGTCCAGACTCCGGTTTCAACAGATGAAATAATTGCCAATGCCGGTGAAGAGACCGTTGAAAATGAAGGTGTCGGATTCGGTGATGATATATTTGACGGAGATGGCACAGGCGGTTTTGCCACTGACGAACCTTTTTTCCTTGTTGAAGTAATGCCCTCATTCAGAGGCGGTGATATTAACCGCTTCCGCGAATGGGTTCAGAAGAGAACAAATTACCCGCAGGAAGCTCTTGATAAGAAAATACAGGGAAGAATATTCCTGACTTTCATTGTCGAAGCCGACGGGGCAGTAAGCAATGTAACTGTCGTTAAGGGTGTTGACCCTCTGATCGATAGTGAAGCTGTCAAGGCTATTGAAGCATCTCCAAAATGGACACCAGGATTACAGAGAGGTCAGCCGGTACGTGTCCGATATTCTCTCTGGCTCAGTTTTGTGATCTGAGTTTTATAACTTTTGAATAAGTGCCGGCCTTCCACTGTTTGTCATATAAATGTTTTTCCTATCTTTGACTTCGTCTAAGTCAATGTAATATGAAACCCACATGTATTGCATACACAAACACATATGTATATAATTTTCATACATGGGGGTGCCATCAGACCTTAAAAATCAAAATTATTTACTGATGAAAAGAAATCTGCTACTGATCTTTGCATTATCGGTACTGTTATCCGGATGCGGTTCTTCAAAAAAACATCTTGAAAGAGGTAATTATGACGCTGCCATTTCAGAAGCTGTAAGGCAGCTACGGAAAGATCCTGATGATTCAAAACAGATCGCAACACTTGAACGATCTTATACCATTGCAAATGAACAGGATCTGGAAAGAATCAGATTCCTTAAAATGGAAGGAAGGCCTCAGAATTATGATGAGATATACCAGATCTACAAAAGACTAAGCGACAGACAGTCTCTGGTAAGAACAGTCCTTCCTCTCCGTTCCGGAGGCAGGACTATTGAATTTCCCTTTACGGATTATCTTCAGGAAATGATAGCCGCCAAAAAGAAATCTGCCGATTTTTATTATGCACATGGTATTGAGCTGATGAAAAACGGGCTCAAGGATTCTTACAGACAGGCATTCTATGAGTTTGTACGGGCTAAGGAATATGTGGGCGATTATGAGGGGATCGATAATAAGATCATGGAATCAAAAGACCTGGGGATGAGCAGGGTATTCGTCTCATTGCAGAATAATACAATGATCAAATTCCCCCTGGAATTTGAGGAAGACCTGCTGAGCGTTAATCTTCAGGCACTGAACAGTGAATGGGTAGAATTCCATACAATAAACCTCGATAAGGACGCGCAATATGATTATTTTATTAATGTCAATCTCAGAAGTATCCTTGTCAGCCCTGATCAGACAGCACAGATCGACTCGGTTATCAAAAGAGATGTGGAAGATGGATTTACATATCAGCTCGATCAGAGAGGTAATGTGATGAGAGACAGTCTCGGAAATGATATCAAAATTAAAAAGTACAAAACCCTTCAATGTGCCCTGATTTCCACATTGCAGACAAAATCCTGTCAGATTGACGGGGACATTGAAACAATACAGGCAAATCCCAATAAACTACTGAAAAAAGATCCCGTTGGCGCTCATTCAACATTTGAAAATGTTTCTGCAAGAGCTATCGGGGATATAGGAGCTCTGAATGCAAGACAGCTTGCCAGGACCAAAACCCAGATAATCCCATTTCCATCTGATATTGAGATGATACTGCGATGTTCGGAATCACTGAAAAATGCTATCAGGGGATCTATTCAGTCCAACAGGAGGCTGATAATTTAATATGATAGAAACAGGAATTCCGGCAGAAAGAGCAATACTGGTCGGTATTAATTATCCCGGTCAGGACGAACATGAAACAAATGAATTTATTGATGAATTAGCATTTCTTGCCGAAACTGCCGGAGCAATTCCAGTACAACGTTTCGTTCAGAAACTTGATATTCCCAATCCTGCCACTTTCACAGGTTCGGGAAAAACAGCCGAAATAGCCGGATTTGTTGCAGCTAATAATATTGATCTTGCCATTTTCGATGATGAACTCTCCCCTGTTCAGCTCAGGAATATAGAAAATGCTCTTAAATGCCGGGTAATAGACCGGACAAATCTTATTCTCGATATTTTTGCCCGCAGAGCCAGAACATCCCATGCAAGAACACAGGTTGAACTGGCACAATACCAGTATCTTTTACCCAGGCTGAGAAGGATGTGGACCCACCTTGAAAGGCAGAGAGGAGGGATCGGTTTAAGAGGACCCGGTGAAACGGAGATCGAAACGGACCGCAGAATAATCAGGGACAAGATCACCTCACTGAAGGAACAGTTGAAGAAAATTGACATCCAGATGTCAACCCAGCGGAAGAACAGGGGTAAAATGGTAAGGGTTTCGCTGGTAGGATATACAAATGTGGGAAAATCAACTTTAATGAACCTCCTGAGCAAATCCGAGGTTTTTGCCGAAAACAAGCTCTTTGCAACTCTTGATACTACAGTCCGCAAGGTGGTGATCGGGAATCTGCCCTTTTTGCTTTCCGACACTGTAGGATTTATACGCAAACTGCCTCACGATCTGGTAAAATCATTTAAATCGACCCTGGACGAGGTAAGGGAAGCAGATCTTCTGTTGCATGTGGTGGATATTTCACATCCCCGGTTTGAAGACCAGATAAAGGTTGTTGACGAAACGCTCCGGGATCTTAATTCTTCAGACAAACCCTCAGTTATAATCTTTAACAAGACAGATGCATTTTCCTATGTGCCAAAGGATAATGATGATCTCACACCCATAAAGAAAGAGAATCATTCATTGTCAGATCTTAAGAAGACATGGATGGCGAATGACAGTAATCATCAGACCGTTTTTGTTTCAGCAAAGACCAGGGATAACCTTGATGAACTGAAGAAGGTTTTATATGATGAAGTAAAGCGGATACATATTACACGATATCCGTATAATGATTTCTTATTCGAAAACACACTCCTGCCTCCCTCAGGGACGAAGTAACTGAAACCGTCCCCCATTGAGGGGGGCAGGGGGGTGTAGATACGGAAAAACATCCCCCTTGATCCCCCTTCAAAGGGGGAAAATTAAATATAATCCCCCCTGAAAGGGGGGTAAATTCTGCGTTTTAGCGAGAAAATATCTCAATAGCACGAATCAGGCCCCCTCCCGGGGGGCAGTCCCGCGACAGCGGGACAGGGGTTTGAACGTTTTGCAATATGCCCCCGGTGAGCAGTCCCACCTCAGGCGGGGCAGGTCTTATTCCCGCAACCTGCTGACAAACTCCGAAAGCTTCTCAACAGCCAGCCCCTCCTCCTCAATAAATCCCATATGTCCGGAATTTTTCAGAATAAAAACCCGGGCATTTTCAGGAAGCTTTACCCTCGTCTGTATCTGGTACCAGTCAATATAATTATCCATGGCTCCGAGAATCCAAAAACACTGGACCTTCCCCTCTTCCATCACCGAAAGCCTTGAAGGTCTGATCATCATACCATTCAGTACGGAAATAACAGCCTGGTCCGGAATTGTACGTGCGATCTCTTTTGACCTCTTAAGCTCTGCGCTGAATTTTTCAATATTGTCTGTTGCAAACATCTTCCGTATACTGTCAGCAAAGAACATTCCCCATTTCTCCGCTTTAATAAGCCTGATCTCCATTTTTCTTCTTTCAACAACCTCCGGTGTATCTGCGAAAGGATGAGAATGTAAAAGACAATATCCATTCAGTTTTTCAGGAAACAGGTCAGCGAAAGCCAGAGTAACATATCCTCCCATTGAATGACCGGTAAGGAATATCTTTCCGGGAGCAGCATTTTCAAGCAGATCCATTATGGCAGTCGCCATGAATTCCACTGTATGAGTTTCTCCGAATATATCTGATCCGCCATGACCGGGCAGATCAACGGAAATGACCCTGAACCTGTCCGCCAGCTTCCGCGCAAAGCTGTGGAATATTTCTGATGTCTCAAGATATCCGTGAACAAGTACAATGACATCACCTTCACCCTCATCGTAATAACTGACCCTGCCTTTTCCGTAAGTGAAAAATTTCTTCATTATATTAATTAGTTTATCGCTAAAATAAACCTATTTAAGATCAGTTGATATTTATGTATTGTTAATATTGTTAAATAGTCCTATTTTTATAAAAAAGCTGATCTGACAGAGGGACATAATTCACAAATATCCTGACACATGAATAAAGTTCTGTTTTCATCTGTTTCCAAAAAGTTTGTGATGGCACTTGCAGGAATCTTTTTGTTGTTATTCCTGCCCGTACATCTTGGAATAAATCTGATGCTTCTGAAAGATGATCCTGCTCCCTTCAATTCGGCAGCACACTTCATGGCGTCATTTCCTGTCATAAAGGTGGTTGAAGTTATTTTATTCACCGCCCTTCTGATCCATCTGCTTTATGGAATTTTTCTTCAGATACAGAACTGGCTCGCCCGCCCGACAGGTTATGTCAGCGGCAATAAATCGGATGTATCATTTTTTTCGAAGTTCATGATATGGACAGGCTTATCGATCCTTACTTTTCTGGTACTTCATTTTTTCAATTTTTATTTCATCAGACTGGGATTTGTTCCCGGAAATCCCGAAGATTTTTATTCGGTGGCACATTCTCTCTTTAAAATACCGGCATATAATTATATTTATCTCACCTGTTTTATACTGCTTGGTCTTCATCTTTTTCATGCTTTCTCTTCAGCCTTCCAGACTCTCGGATTGAATCACAGGATCTGGACCCCGGCAGTGAAAGTCCTTGCCTGGGTATACTCTATTGTCATCCCTGCAGGCTTTGCATTTATTTCACTGAGCCTCTGGCTTTTCAGACAGTAATATCAATCATTATGGAAAAACTTGTTTCAAAAATACCGGATGGTCCTCTGGCAGAGAAATGGACGAAATATAAAGCTTCAGTCAGGCTTGTTAATCCTGCCAATAAAAAGAAACTGGAAATAATTGTTGTTGGAACAGGATTATCCGGAGCTTCGGCCGCATCATCGCTCGGAGAGCTGGGCTATAGTGTGAAGGTATTCTGTTACCAGGATTCTCCGAGACGTGCACATTCCGTTGCCGCCCAGGGGGGAATCAATGCAGCCAAGAATTATCCCAATGACGGTGATTCGGTTTATCGTCTTTTTTATGATATGATAAAAGGTGGCGATTACAGGGCCAGGGAGGCAAATGTTTACAGGGCTGCTGAGGTAAGCAACCAGGTAATAGACCATTTTACTGCTCTTGGTGTCCCGTTCGCACGCGATTACGGAGGGACCCTGGATACCAGATCATTTGGCGGAGTTCAGGTTTCACGGACATTTTATGCAAAAGGACAGACAGGCCAGCAATGCCTGCTCGGCTGTTATTCATCTCTCAGCAGACAGATCAGAAAGGGAAATGTAAAGATGTTCCCCAGAAAAGAGATGCTGGACCTTGTCATTATCGATGGAAAAGCCAGGGGCATCATAACCAGGAACCTGATAACGGGAGAGATAGAAAGACATGGTGCTCATGCAGTTGTACTGGCAACCGGAGGATACGGGACTATCTATTATCTTTCAACACTCGCGGTAAATTCAAATGCATCGGCCGCCTGGAAAGCACATAAGAAAGGTGCATTTTATGCAAATCCATGCTTTGTGCAGATACATCCGACCTGTGTGCCCCAGTTGAACGAGTTCCAGAGTAAGCTGACCTTAATGTCGGAATCACTCCGTAATGACGGACGTGTATGGGTACCTGCAAAAAAGGATGATAAACGCCCACCCAATGACATCCCGGAAAATGAAAGGGATTATTTTCTTGAAAGAAGATATCCCGCATTCGGGAATCTCGTTCCGAGAGATGTTGCATCACGGGCAGCAAAGGAACGCTGCGACGCAGGATACGGTGTCGGCGATACCAGACTTGCCGTTTATCTCGACTTCAGGGATGCCATAGAAAAACAGGGTAAAAAATCGATCGAGAACAAGTATGGTAATCTTTTTGATATGTATAAGACCATTACAGGTAGCGATCCTTACGAAGAGCCGATGAGAATATATCCGGCCGGACATTATACCATGGGTGGATTATGGGTTGATTATGAACTCATGACAACCATTCCCGGTTTATTTGCCATTGGTGAATCAAACTTTTCGGATCATGGCGCCAACCGCCTTGGAGCCAGCTCACTTATGCAGGCAGCAGGCGACGGATATTTCATCCTGCCGGTCACCATCAGTAATTACCTGGCAGACGAAATACGTGTACCAAAAATTGCAACTGATTCTCCTGAATTTGAAGAAGCTGAAAAATCTGCCAGAGACAGGTTGAATAAACTGTTATCAGTCAAAGGGAAGCAGACTGCAACATCGTTCCATAAAAGGCTCGGTAAAATAATGTGGGATCATGTAGGAATGGCAAGAAACGAAGAGGGGCTTATGAAAGCTCTTGAAATGATCGGGGAACTCCGGAATGAATTCTGGAAAGATCTGAAAATACCTGGTACCCCCAATGAGCTTAACCAGGAGCTTGAGAAAGCCGGCAGGATAGCAGATTTTTTTGAGCTTGCCAGACTGATGATATACGATGCCCTTAACAGAAAAGAATCATGCGGAGCTCATTTCAGGGAAGAATACCAGACACCCGACGGCGAAGCATTAAGGAACGACAATGATTATGCTTTCGTCTCAGTCTGGGAATATAAAGGAGACGACAAAGAACATATCCTTCATAAGGAACAACTCAGGTTTGAGGAGGTGGAAATGAAGGTGAGGAGTTATAAGTAAAGGCGCAATGGCGCAATGGCGCAATGGCGGAGGGCGAAGGGCAAAGGGCGGAGGGCAAAGGGCGAAGGGCGGAGAGCAAAGGGCGGAGGGCGAAGCACATAAAGCGGTGAGCGAAGAGCGATGAGAGGTGAGCGGTGAGTGGTGAGCGGTGAGCGATGAGTACTGAGCGATGAGCGGTGAGCGGAGGGCAAGAGAGCGGAGAGCAGAGAGCGGAGGGCGGAGGGCAAGAGCCGGGAGTAAAATGTATAGAATGCAGACTAATGATTTTCTTAGCCCTTTGCTCTCAGCTCTCAGCAATACAAAGAATCTAAAATACATACATTATCATCATATGAATCTTATACTGAAGATCTGGAGACAAAAGAACGCGAAAGTAAAAGGAACGTTTGTTACTTACAGGATGGAAAATGTCTCTCCTGAGATGTCGTTCCTTGAAATGCTTGATGCATTAAATAAAAAGTTAGTGGAAGAGGATAAGGATCCTGTTGCATTCGATCATGACTGCCGTGAAGGAATCTGTGGTTCGTGCGGGATGTATATAAACGGTCATCCACACGGACCCGTTCCTGCAATAACGACCTGCCATCTTTCGATGAGATATTTCAGGGATGGCGAGACAATATGGATCGAACCGTGGAGGGCAAAACCTTTTCCTGTGATCAAAGACCTGATAGTTGACCGTAGTGCATTTGACAAAATACAGTCTGCAGGCGGCTTTATCTCGGTCAACACGGGTTCAGCACCTGAGGCAAACTCGATCCCGGTAAAGAAAAAGGATGCTGATGAGGCTTTTAATTCCTCCGTATGTATAGGATGCGGAGCTTGCGTCGCAGCATGTAAGAATGCCTCTGCAATGCTGTTCGTTTCGGCAAAGATCTCCCAGTTTGCCTTGCTTACCCAGGGCCGTGTTGAAGCAAAAGAAAGAGTAAGGGCAATGGTTGAGAAAATGGATGAACTGGGATTCGGGAATTGTTCAAACACAGGAGCCTGTGAAGCAGAATGTCCGAAACAGATCAGACTTACAAATATCGCAAGACTTAACCGTGAATATTTTAAAGCTTACTGACGGCATAATCTGAATGCTGTACATATTGTGACGATCTCCGTTCCGGGAAACTTATTTAACGACAAATATCCTCGATCTCCTCAACAGTTTTTGGGATTGGCCTGCCCAGCATCTTATGACCTTCCGGAGTGATCATGATGTTGTCTTCAATCCTGATCCCTCCGACAGACATAAATTTACCGATATTGTCATAGTTTATAAAATCTGCATGTTTTTTTTCGGATTTCCAGCTTTCAATAAGCTCCGGAATAAAATAACATCCCGGTTCTATTGTAAAAACATGCCCCGGTACATATGGAAGTGCAAACCTCAGGAATGCCAGTCCGAACTGTTCACTTCTTTTGATCTCATCATTATATCCCACGTAGTTTTCTCCCAGAGCTTCCATATCATGAACATCCAGACCAAGCATATGGCCAATACCGTGAGGCATAAACAATGCATGAGCTCCGGTTTCAACTGCTTCTTCGACATCTCCCTTCATCAGTTTAAGATCTTTTAATCCGGATGTCAGTATCTTACAGGCAAGGAAATGAATATCCCGGTTAGAAACACCCGGGCGTGTTGCTTTTATTGCCTCAACATTCGCTTTAAGGACTATTTCGTAAATTTCTTTCTGCATTGTGCTGAATTTACCTCCCACGGGAGTGGTCCTGGTAATATCCGATGCGTAATGAAGAGCCGTTTCCGCTCCTGCATCGGTTACCATCATCTTACCTTTTTTGAGAACATTATTATGTAAATGATTATGGAGAGTTTGTCCGTTGACACTTAAAATAACCGGAAATGATGTTCCGGCTCCCTTTGAAAGCGCAATACCCTCAATAGTACCGAAGATCTCCTGTTCCTTCACACCCTCTTTGCACATTTTCATTGCAGTGGTATGCATCTCATAAGCTATATCAACGGCTTTTTCAATTTCATCTGTTTCTGATTTATCCTTTACCGACCTCATCGAAACAACTGCTTTGATAAGACCGGGAGAAGAACGGGTTTTCATTCCACATGGATTTTCTTTCAGCAAAGAACCAAGGGTCATTTTTGTTTCACTCCGGTATGGAGGAAGAAAATGTATTTCCCTCTTTCGGGCCAGTGCTCCTGTGATTGTTCCTTCAAGTTCTGACAGAGGAGCTGTATAAGAAATCCCGCAACCTGCAGCCAGTTCCCTGACAGTAGGCTGAGGCCCCATCCAGACAATATCATCCATGTCAAAATCATTCCCGAAAAGCATGTCTTTTCCGGAATCAAAATCCATTAATCCTGTAAATCCGGGCAGATCGATCCCGAAATAATAGAGGAAATCACTGTCCTGCCTGAAATGGTAAGTATTGGCGGGGTAGTTCATCGGAGCTTCGGTATTTCCGATAAATAATCCCAGTCCGCTTTTCATTCTGCTGCGGAGTTCCGTTCTTCTCCTGATATAGACTTCTTTACTGAACATAGTTTCCTTTCCTGTTTATTATTGTGCTAAGTTAATATCATTGATTCACGAAACAACTGTTTAAGAGCAAATACCTGTTAATAAATTCAATGTTATGAACCGCGAATGCCTTCAAACGGCATCAAAATAATATTATCTTCGCAGGCGTTTGCGTACAATTCCAAAAAATTCAGTCGTATGCCTTACCGCAGATTACCTAATACTGATGCTGCCCGGATAAGGGCAATGAAAAATGCACTCAGGATATCGCAGGAGCTGCCCCCGAATAAAATGGCAATTTCTCCAAGATCTTTTGTTTCGCTTCAGAGATTGATCCCTCTTTTTGAAAATAATATCCTGTTGCAGCGTCAGAGTTTTACTTTTCAGTATAACCGAAGTGGTGACTACAGTGAGATCTTAAGAAAAGCGAGGCTTTATCTTATTCATTTCATCCGGGTAATGAATATGGCCATCTCACGTGGCGAATTACCACCCGAGACAAGAGAATTTTATGGTATGAAATCGAATAATGCGACAGTTCCATACCTCAAAACAGAGAGCGAACTGATAACCTGGGGCCGCAGGATAATTGAAGGAGAAGAACAAAGAATAAGAAAAGGGGGAAGCCCGATAACCAACCCGACCATTGCAGTTGTAAAAGTCAGATTTGAAAGCTTCATTGAATCCAACAATAACCTGAAGCTGCTGACAAAAAGAATTCATGACTATTCTGCCAAAGCCACTTTGCTCAGAAAAGAAGCCGATGATCTGATCTTACAGGTATGGAATGAGGCTGAGGAAGCTTTTGCTGATCTTCCTCCCGAAATCCGGAAAAAGGAATGTGAAAAATACGGAATTGTGTATTTTTACAGAAGAAGTGAAAAATTAAAACAGGTCATTTCCGGGGATCATCCCTCTGTTTTCTATAAGCAGGTCGGCTGATCTTTTTAAATCATATTCAATAATTTATCTGCATTGACTATAGGTAATATATCACTGGGTGATTATCCGCTCTTCCTGGCTCCCATGGAAGATATAACCGATCCTTCATTCCGTTATATCTGCAAGCTAAACGGTGCTGATTTCATGTACACTGAATTCATATCTTCCGACGGTCTCATAAGGGAAGGTGAAAAAAGCATAAGAAAACTCGATATTCATAATTTTGACAAACCGATCGGGATACAGCTTTACGGACATATTACAGGGGCAATGGTTGAAGCGGCGCATATGGCCGAAGAAGCAAAACCGGAACTTATTGATATCAATTTTGGATGTCCGGTAAAAAAGATCGCCAACCGGGGGGCAGGAGCCGGTATGTTAAGGAACATCCCTCTTATGATTGAAATGACTTCAGAAATAGTAAAAGCTGTAAGTCTCCCTGTAACAGTAAAAACAAGGATCGGATGGGATGAAGAAAACAAAAATATAACAGAGGTGGCGGAGATGCTTCAGGATGCAGGAATAGCAGCAATTACCATTCATGGCAGGACAAGGGCCCAGCTTTATAAAGGGAAAGCCGACTGGACTCTTATTGGTGCGGTGAAAAATAATCCACGAATAAAGATCCCGGTTATAGGAAACGGGGATATTGACGGACCTCTGAAAGCAAAGGAAATGTTCTCGCGCTACGGAGTTGACGGGATAATGATCGGCCGTGCATCCGTTGGCCGGCCATGGATCTTCAGGGACATAAAGCATTATTTGAGTACCGGCGAACTGTTACCTGAGCCGGCAACAAGCGAAAAAGCTGAACTGGCACTCCGGCATTTTGAAAAATCGCTCGAATTCAAGGAAGGGAAAAGAGCAATATTCGAGATGCGAAGACATCTTTCAAATTATTTCAAAGGATTGCCGCATTTCAAAGATACCCGGCTTCGTCTGCTTACAAGTATTGAGCCTGATGAGATAAGAACCATCATAAAAGAAACAGGAGATAAATACGGAAACTTCAGAACAGATGAAAGAACATCCGTTTATGCTACCTGATCTGAATTCTGAGCTAAGGGTTCAACGCCCGATGCAAGCAGGCCGAAACTGCCCCAGTTAAATATATTACGGAGTATAAGTATAGTAACAAGCCCCATCATGATCATTGCTGCAAATTCTGTCCAGGGATGTATGGTATGCTGTTCCCATACTGCAGGTGTCTGTAATGCCGATGATTCATTTGTGATTATAATACAAAGAAAAGCATTATTGGCTGCATGTATCCCTATGGCCGATTCGATACCATCATCCATTATGGCAATAATCCCGAAGATAAGACCGAAAACAACATACTGAGGTATCATTGTCAGAAATCCGAACTCATCAACTTCCGGATTAAAAGAATGCATAAGTCCGAACAACAGTGAAGTCAGTATCAGCGGAATCATCCTGTTTCTGAAAGTAACAGTGAATCCCTGCATGAGATAGCCCCTGAACAGTATTTCCTCAAAAGCTGCCTGGAAAGGTACAAAGAGGATTGTAACAATAATGAGCGGAACCAGTGATGAAGTAAGATTATTAAAGGTGAAATTCTCAGGATCAAGCTTCATATTTACGAAAAGATAAACTACAGAAACTGCTAACCAGACCCCGGCCGAAATGAAGAACCTGTCCCATCTGAACGTTCCGGTACCGTTTATTACAGTCATTGTATCTCTCTGGTTCAGCGGACGGATAAGGAATATAAATGCACCGAGTGCAACAAGAAAAGGAATCAGTAAAAAGACAAATCCGGTAATGGGATTTAATCCGAGCGGAGTGAGGTCTCCGGGATTAGTCGCAATTTCTCCGATTGCTGCCGGATTACGGAACATACTGACAAGTAAGGGTATCGATCCGATGGTATTCGAAACAGCAAAGACCGCCACGATCATTATAAAGTATCTCCAGAAAGCATTTTTACCTGTAAAGGAAGATTCAAGATGGTTCATGGATCAATATGGTTTAAAATTCGGTTATGGCTCTTTTAGGATAGTTGATTGAATAATGGAGGCCAACACTCTCCTTCCTGTTCCTGGCAAATTTAATTATTATATAACCTACATTGATAAGGTTACGCAGTTCACATATTTTCTGCGATATCAGCGATCTTTTATACAGATTCTCAGTTTCTTCATACAATATCTCAAGTCTGACCAATGCTCTTTCAAGACGCAGATCCGACCTTACAATCCCCACATAATTGCTCATTATTCCCTGCAGTTCCTTTATGCTTTGGGTAATCAGGACCATCTCCTCCAGATGTGTTGTTCCTTTATAATCCCAGTTTGGTATATTTTCTTCGAAATCCAGTTCTGCCAGCCGTGCTCCTGAGTGAATAGCTGCCCGGTGGGCATAGACAACCGCTTCGATCAATGAATTGGATGCCAGTCTGTTTGCCCCATGGAGCCCTGTGGAGGATACTTCCCCGATGGCATAGAGTCTGTCAATATTACTTTGTCCGTTCATATCGACCTTTACCCCACCACAGGAATAATGGGCAGCAGGAACAACAGGTATCATGTCCTTCGTGATATCTATACCTCTAGTAAGGCAATGATTATATACTGTCGGAAAATGGTCCTTCAGGCCTTCTGCATCGAGATGGGTGCAATCCAGCCATACATGATCATCTCCCCAGATCTTCATTTCGGTGTCAATGGCACGTACAACGATATCTCTCGGGGCAAGTGATCCGCGGCTGTCATATCTGTTCATGAAACATTCACCTTTCATATTTTTCAGAACAGCTCCATAACCTCTGAGGGCTTCAGTTATAAGGAAAGATGGTCTGGTATTGGGATCAAACAGCGAAGTTGGATGGAACTGAACGAATTCCATGTTCTCAATTGTACCCTTCGCCCTGTATACCATTGCTATACCATCACCTGTTGCTATTTCGGGATTGGTTGTTGTCAGATATACATTACCTATTCCTCCGGTCGCGACGACTGTTATTCCTGATAAAAAAGTGATTACTTTCTGGTTGACCAGATCTGCAACATATGCACCAAAGCATTTTATTCCAGGGTAATTGCGTTTAACTTCCTCCCCGAGATGATGTTGGGTCAGAACTTCTATTGCAAAATGGTTCTCAAAGATCTCTATGCCCGGTTCTTTCCGGACTTTCTCAATCAGGGTTTTTTCAATGGCTTCGCCTGTCTTGTCCTTATGATGTAAAATCCTGTATTCCGAATGTCCTCCTTCCCTTGCAAGATCGTATGATCCATCCTCCTTTTTGTCAAAGGGGACCCCCAGTGCGATAAGGTCTTTAATTCTTTCCGGAGCTTCACTGACAACCATTCTTACAACTTCTTCATCACAGATCCCGGCACCGGCAATGAGTGTATCGTTTATATGCTTTTCGAAATTATCCGGTTCACTGAAAACCGATGCTATCCCTCCCTGGGCATATTTCGTATTTGAATCTTCAAGTTTCCCCTTTGTCACAATTGTCACTTTACCATACCTGGAGGCCTTCAGTGCAAAGGTTAGTCCGGCAATACCTGATCCCAGTACAAGAAAATCCGTTCTGTTCTTCATACAAATACCGAATTTTTAACACGATAAAGATAACAATAGATTTAATGGCATGGATTACCATTGTGAAACCAAACTTTTTGAATTACTTTTGCCTTCCGCAAAATAAAACTACTATGGCTCAGGAAGATATTTTTAAAAAGCTGGTTGCACACTGCAAAGAATACGGTTATGTATTCCCATCAAGTGAAATTTATGACGGATTAAGTGCAGTATATGACTATGGCCAGTATGGTGTGGAGCTGAAAAATAATATAAAGAAATACTGGTGGGAAAGTATGGTACTGCTCAATGAAAACGTAGTAGGTATTGATTCTGCAATATTCATGCATCCAACGATCTGGAAAGCATCAGGGCATGTCGACGCTTTCAATGACCCGCTTATTGATAACAAGGATTCAAAGAAGAGATATCGTGCCGATGTACTGATTGAGGAGCACATGGCAAAGATCGACGAGAAAATAGATAAAGAGATTGAAAAAGCAGCTTCCCGCTTTGGTGAAGCGTTTGATGAAAAGAAATTCAGGGAAACCAATACGCGGGTACTGGCTTATCAGGCAAAGATCGACGGGATATTTGAGAGATTTTCAAAGGCAATGAATGAAAACAATTTCCAGGAACTGCGCCAGATAATTATCGATAATGAGATTGTCTGTCCTATATCAGGAACCCGTAACTGGACTGATGTCAGGCAATTTAATCTCATGTTTGCCACTGAAATGGGATCCACTGCCGAGGGTGCAAGCACAATTTACCTGCGGCCTGAAACAGCACAGGGGATCTTTGTCAATTTCCTCAATGTTCAGAAGACGGGAAGAATGAAGATCCCTTTTGGGATTGCACAGATCGGAAAAGCTTTCCGGAATGAAATAGTGGCCCGTCAGTTCATCTTCAGGATGCGTGAATTTGAACAGATGGAAATGCAGTATTTTGTCACCCCGGGAACAGAGCTGGAGTGGTTTGAATACTGGAAAAATTTAAGGATCAAATGGTTCAGGGCACTCGGATTCGGTGATGACAATTATCGTTTTCACGATCACACCAAACTTGCCCATTATGCGAATGCAGCTACTGATATAGAATATAAATTCCCCTTCGGATTCAAGGAGGTTGAAGGAATACATTCGAGAACCGATTTCGATCTGAAGCAGCACCAGGAATACAGCGGTAAAAAAATGCAATATTTCGATCCCGAAAAGGGCGAATCATATATTCCTTATGTCATTGAGACATCCATCGGCGTTGACAGAATGTTCCTGCATGTCATCTCAGCCTCATACATGGAGGAAGAACTCAGGAAAGAAGATGGAACATCTGATACAAGGGTAGTTATGAGACTGCCCTCCTTTCTCGCACCCGTAAAGCTGGCTGTAATGCCGCTTGTTAAAAAGGACGGACTTCCCGGTATCGCTGAAAAGATAGTTCACGATCTGAAGTTCAACTTCAACTGCCAGTATGATGACAAGGATTCCATTGGAAGAAGATATCGCAGGCAGGATGCAATAGGTACGCCCTATTGTATTACAATTGACCATCAGACAATACAGGATGAAACAGTTACAATACGTTACCGAGACTCAATGATCCAGGAAAGAGTAGCTGTTAAGCAACTGAGGGATATAATTGAAGAGAAGGTCTCATTCAAAGGCCCTCTCAGAAAGCTTCAGGATGAATAAAGTCTTGATCATAACTTATTACTGGCCACCAAGCGGAGGCGCCGGGGTACAGAGATGGCTTAAATTCTCAAAATATCTTCCCGAATACGGATGGGAACCGGTCATACTTACTGTCGATCCGGAATATGCATCTTATCCTCAGCAGGATAAAAGCCTGATAGAAGATGTCTCCCCCGCCCTGAAGATCATAAGAACAAAATCGTCAACCGGTATTTTTTCAGCATATAAAGTGCTGACCGGAAGTCGCGAAGTCCCATACGGAGGATTTGCAAATGAAGATGATCCCGGATTTCTGAAACGATTATCCAGATTCATCAGAGGTAATTTTGTATTACCGGATGCAAGAAAAGGATGGAATAAATATGCACTTAAAGCAGCCGGTGAAATCATAAAAAACGAAAAAATAAGTGCTGTCATAACAACCAGTCCTCCTCACTCCACTCAGCTCACCGGCCTGAATCTTAAAAAGAAAACAAATATTAAATGGATCGCCGACCTGAGAGATCCATGGACAGATATCTATTATTCCGGGAAAATGTATCAGACCGGCCTTGCAGCAAAGATAAACCTTGCCCTGGAAAAGAAGGTTCTGAATTGCGCTGACCGGGTAATAACAACATGCGACACCACAACCAGACTCTTCAGGTCGAAACTTTCAAAGGATCAGCTTCCGGAAAAAATAATCACCGTTACAAATGGCTATGATCCTGCAGATTTTAATTTTAGCAATATCAGACCGGAGAATTTTACGATCACATATCTTGGTACTTTTGCAGGTATTTATGATGCAGAACCCCTTGCAGACGCAACAGATTACTTCAAAACCCGTAATACAGATAAGATAAATCTCAATTTTATCGGGAAAACCGACAGCAGGATCGGGCATCTATTCGGTAAGAAAGAAAATGTAAACCTTCAGATAATACCATATATGGAGCACAGTGAAGCAATGAAGTACCTTGCATCATCTGCTGCTCTTCTTATTGTGGTTCCCTCTGACAGAAAAGAAGCAGAAATGATCCCGGGAAAACTGTTCGAATATCTTGCCTCTAACAGAAAAATTATAGCCCTTGGGCCAAAGGATAGTGATGTGGATAGAATCCTTCAAAAGACTAAAGGGGGAAAAATGTTTTCCGGAAACGATTCTGCGGAACTGGGTGAATATCTTATCAGCATAAATGAAGATCTTAAATACGGTAAGCATGAATCCTTCCCGGAAGGACTTGAAGAATACAGCAGGCCGGCACTTGCAGGAAAGATTGCCGGAATACTCAATTCTCTTTAATGTGATCGTTCAGACGCTGATTTAAAGATTATATTTTTGAAAGAAAGAATAGAAAGCATGGCTGAGACAGTCAATTTCCTTCTTCCCATGAAGGGGCATTCGGAAAGAGTCCCCGGGAAGAATATGAGATCATTCAAAGGAGTGCCCCTTTATCATTCAGTAATGAAAGAAATACTGAAAAGCCGGTTTACAGGGATAATCTATGTTGATACTGATTCTCCGGTAATAACCGAAGATATCAACAGGAACTTCCCTGAAGTCCGGATAATTGAAAGACCTGAAAATCTTTGCGGCGATGAAGTATCCATGAACAGGATAATCGGTTATGACATATCGGTCATCAGTGGTGATTTCTTTCTGCAGACACACAGTACCAATCCTCTTCTGAGTATTGAAACCATCGATCGCGCTATAGATTTTTTCTTTTCCAACAGAAAGAAATATGATTCTGTCTTTGGTGTTAACAGGATACAGTCAAGATTATATGATCATAAAGGGAAAGCAATAAACCATGATCCCGATGAACTCATAAGAACACAGGATCTTAAACCGGTATACGAGGAAAATTCGACACTCTATATTTTCAGCAGGGACTCTTTTGCAAAAGCCGGAAACAGAAGGATAGGAAGTAATCCATATCTGTTCGAAGTACCTCATGCTGAATCAATTGATATTGATACCCAGGCTGATTTTGACATGGCTGCATATTTGTACGACTATTTCAGAAAGCGATGAAAGTCCGGAGCTAATTCATTTAATTTACAACAACCTGGCTATCTACGGTTAATGAAAAAAGAAGATATATTGAAAGGCGAAATAATAGTTACGGAAGATCAATAGGCATTATGCGGTTATATTCCTTATATTGAAATAAATTCATGGAATTCAGTAACTTTCGCCAGACCGGAGTATAAATAAAGATGGGAAAGGCCGGAAAAATAATATTGAGGATCTGGGATTCGCCCACATTTACAACCTGGGGAAGTTTCCTGAGCAAAAGCCTTTACGCCGTTCTGCTTCTTCCGGTTATCACTACAGTCCTTTCATCCGAAGACATTACGATATGGTTATTATTCAATATACTGGTCGGTTTACAGAACATAGGCGATCTCGGTTTCGGTGTGACTTTTATAAGGGTAATGTCTTACGCTATGGGAGGAGTAAAAGATATTCCAGGTCTGGGCGGGCCACCGGAAATAAAAAGGGGGGAAGGTCCGAACTATGATTTACTTGAACGTTCCGATAATGCCATAAGGTTTCTGCTTTTTTATACAAGTCTGGTTTTTATTATTATCATTTCAGTTGCCGGTTATTTCACCCTCAAAAAACCTGTAAGCCTTACAATTGAACAGAACAATGCATGGATTGCCTTCGCCCTGATCCTGATTGCCACATTTATCAGATTTAACGGGAACAGGTATTCGATCTTCCTTCAGGGTGTCAACCAGGTGGCCATGCTTCGCAGATGGGAGGCTGTGATCTCCCTTTTATCCATATTTTCAGGTTTTACCGTTGCTGTACTTACCCGGTCATTATTATGGTTAATTGTAAACCAGCAGGTATGGGCTATCATTCAGATGCTTTTTAACCGTTATCTGTGCCGTAGCATAATGGAAGGGAGATTCAGAAAATTCAGGAATAATGTAATTGATATGGATCTGGTAAAGAATATTTTCCCTGCAGCCTTAAAAAGCTGGACCGGAGTCCTGATGTCTTATGGAGCCGTACAGGCCAGCGGACTTGTAGTTGCCCAGATGGGAAATACCGCATCTGTTTCAGCTTATCTTTTCTCCCTGAAGATCCTCGACATAATAAAGAATTTCAGCAATGCTCCCTTTTACAGCAAAATACCCCTTTATAACAGACTTTTTGCAGAAGGTAACAAAAACGGATTGCTGTCGAGAGTGGAAAACGGAATGCGCTTTTCATTGCTTACATTCTCTCTGTCCGTAATATTTATCGGGATAGCGGGTCAGCCCCTGCTGAAACTTATCGGCAGTAATGTAACACTTGTACCGGAATGGATCTGGATCGCCATGGCCTTCGCCTGGTTTTTTGACAGATATGGCGCATTACATCTCCAGTTTTACAGCATCACCAATGATATTATCTGGCATATTGCAAATGGTATAACCGGAATAATATTTATCGGCCTCAGCTTTGTTTTCGCTTCAATTCT
>CAYQZL010000030.1:0-33378 GCA_964421975.1 uncultured Rikenellaceae bacterium | reverse complement strand
GATAATGAGCGGTGACTGGAGTTCAGACGTGTGCTCTTCCGATCTCGCCGATCTCAATTATTGTATCTGTAAGCGGATTAAGTTCGCAGGCTGCCCTGGCATGAGAGCTTATTTCATCAATTATGAGATCTGCATTTATTATTTTCCCGATGAATTTCCGGCCTGAACCGGTTGTTCCCGTACCTGTAATTTTGAATTCAATCTTCTTTAGCCAGGCGACATGATCAATTGATTCAAATATTGATTTTACTGCAGATACAGGGTCACCTGCAGTATAAGTATAGAACCCTGCAACAATGTTTTTATTTTCATCAATTAAAATAGCCTTGGTGCTTGTTGACCCGATATCAATACCCATATATACAGACAGGTTTGTATAAGGTATCGGATTCATATATATATCAATTTCCACATCGCTTTTATGCCCGGATACAGATGGAACGAACCTTAATGACTCTTCGCCTGAAAAATCCGGGAAACTGCTTAAGCTCAATGAAAGAGGCCTGTGAAAATATTGTTTAGCATTGTTTTCCTGTTCAAATATGTTAACCAGTGAAGTTAACTTTACCGGTAAATTGCCCGGTCTTTCCTTCAGAAGCATAAGTCCTGTTCCGACAGCTCCGAAAAGATGGGAATCATCATTTATCAGAAAAGTAGTTTGTAAATGGCCCTCAAGATATCTTCTTACCACCAGGTTCTTTGATACGCCACCCGTCATAAGCAGAGGCAGAGGGGGAGCTTCCCTGTTACAAACAGTGTTGATAATGTTTTCGGCAAGTCCCTTGCAAAGGCTGTCACAGATTGCACCGACAGTAAAACCACGCTGCTGGGCATGAATAATATCAGTATTGGCAAATACCGCACAACGTGAAGCAATTGAAGGAATCTTATCTGTATTTTTCAGAGCCCTTTCACATAATTCTTCAATACCTGAAAGATTAAGTCTGTTAGCCTGCTGATCGAGAAAACTTCCTGTCCCTGCCGCACATGATGTATTTGTTTTTGTTGACTGATAATTTCCATCACGTCCGAATCTTATCAGCATGAACTTTTCTGCACCAATATGGAGTACAGATGATGTATCCGTGCAAAAATGTTTTGCAGCAGCTATAATTGCCACCTGTGTATTATAAACTGAAACAAGGTTTTTATTCAGGCATGTTGATGAATCGGTACAGGCAATCGCCGTGATCCGGGACAGGTCAAGGACCTGACCGGCGTCCATCAGGGCCTTTCTTATATCTCCTTTGTGAAAGCCATAGAATTTATTAAGAATTATACCATCATGATCGATCTGCACTGCAGAAAGTGATACGGACCCGATATCAATCCCAAGAACTGAAGCACAAACTGATGAATCAATAATCATTTATATCAGTTTAATACTGGTTTAATCTCCCGTATAAAAATTATCAGTAGCAGAAATGCAAGCGGATATAATATTCCTGCAATTATCCAAAGTGGCATGTATGAATAATTCTGAACTACAACCCCAATAAGCGGATTGATGATAAGTCCTGCAACAGCTCCTGCTGAACCAGCCATACCTACAACTGTGGATGTAGCATGCTTCCCGAACAGCTCACTAGTAACAGTTATATAGTTTGTTATCCAGAAACCATGTGCCAGCATAATGAGCGACATAAAGAAAATTGCCATTCCCACACCTGATACAAGAGTTGTCAAAGGAGCAGTCATGGTAAGGAGGGCAGCTATACCCATAACTGATTTCCGTGCTTTACCGGCAGAAATCCCTGATCTGCTGAGTTTATCAGAAATCCATCCTCCGAACATATTGGATACTCCCAATGCAAAAAAGGGGATCCAGAGAAGTTCCCCCACCCTTTCAAATGATACATTCCTTTCTGCATTAAGGTATTTGGGTATCCAGAACATAAAAAAGTAAAACACCGGATCGAGCAGGAAACGGATTATTATAAGAACCCATGCCTGCCTTGTTGCCAATATCTTCCTTACAGGCACTTTAACAATGTATTGGTTATCAGATATTGCTGCCTCTTCATTATCTGCATTAATAAGATCCTGTTCTGTCCTGGTTATCAGCTTTGATTGTGAAGGTTTTCTGAATATGAACAACCATGTTATCACCCAGATAATACCGATTGATCCTGTGATAATAAAAGCACCACGCCATCCGAGTGATGAAACAAGGTATACTGTAAGAGGGGGGGCAATTACTGCTCCTAACGCGGAGCCTCCTATTGCTATTCCCATTGCTGTTGCTCTTTCTTTTTTCGGGAACCATTCCGTTACCCCTTTTGCTGCTCCGGGAAAGCATCCTCCTTCTCCGAAACCAAGAAAGAACCTGGCTATTCCGAGCTGAGTAATATTCTGAACAAGACCATGAAGAGCATTTGCCACTGACCACAATCCCACTGAAACAGCCAGTCCCACACGTGTTCCGAATTTGTCGATGAGCCAGCCACCAACCGAAAACATAATTGCATAACTTACCAGAAATGCAGTGTTGATCCATCCGTATTCAATATCAGTAATATCAAATTCAGCTTTAATTTTAAGAATAGCTATGGACAATACCTGTCTGTCCAGAAAGCTCAGGGCTGTTGCTATGAAAAGCAATCCTGCGATAATCCATCTGATATTCTTGATCTTCAACATGATTAATTCCTGTCTATAACGACTGTCTCAATGTTGAGGAATTCTCCTGTCTGCTTTATGAGATGTGCTGTATGACCAATCCCGAGTGAGAAATGGTGTGTGGGACCTTCGCTGAACCATCGTTTAAGGAAAGTTTTTACATCGGGCTTAAAATAACCACGAGTGTTTGTATTTCCTGTCGGAGGAACAGGTCCGGCAACCGATTCACCCTCAGCGACGACAAATTTAAAATTCCCGTCGGCTTTCTGGGTTATTCCCAGCATGGTTATCGGACCTTCTTTAATTTTAAATTCCACACTTGCCCCTCTGCCCGGTTTCCCGTGATATTTTTTCAGACTTCTCAGGACAGGCTTGCCGTGTGCAATATTAATATGATGCGGACCATCATGCCCAACCAGTACAAATCCTTCATTGAAATCGACCGGATGAAATTCTGCAAAGCTCCCTCCCGTTTCAAGACGATCCATTATCATCATCGCAATACAGGTCTTCAGATCAGATTCACCACACATGGGAAATCCTGATGCAGTCAGTAGTGAGTTACCTACTATCAGGTTTGACATAAGACGCCTGATGTCTGATCCTTCAAGGGATTCATAATAGTAAGCCAGTCCGTCAAGTTTTTTTTCATTAATGAATTTTTCAAGTGCAATGGCTGCCCTGACTGCTTCCGTAAGATCTTCATCTGTTACTTTCGTGGCTATCGGATCACTGCCTGGGTCGGGAGTATCAAAGAAGCTAAGAATTCTTCCTTTTTCTTTTTGAATTTCACAATCATTTATTTTAAGATAATGAATAAAAATGTCCTCCGGTTCTGTCAGTACAATATGACAACCAAATGCAGAAGTGATAAGTGTCGGATCGCTGTGCATATCCAGCATTGCTTCAAGAACATGTCCCATCTGCCCTATCCTTGAACGTTTAAGATCATGAAGGACATGTGCTATCCTGCAAAAACCTTCAATTTCAGCCTCAGCATCAGGATCATTATACAGAGTCCCGATAATTGCCGGAGGTATTTTTCTTCCCATTCTCAATGCAACACTGTTAAATTCAGGGATCGCACAGATATCATCATTAAGAAGCTGCATATAGGTACTGGCCTTACTATAATCAAGGGCTTTAAGAGGCTGAAGGGCAACAAGGACAATCGGTATATTTATTTCACGAAATACTATTCCAATAGTACCTGAGGTGGCATAAGTAACCATATCCACAAACAAAATATCAAGGTCAGCTGATCTTATCTTTGGTATTGTAGCATAAGCAGTTTCGGCACAATCCGATATCCCGAAATCAACCACATTGACATTATACCTTTTCAGTATTTCTGTGAATACAGTTATTTTATCCTTGATCTCACCGAGCAATCCTTCAAACTGTGACCAGTAAGTATGATGGCCTACGCTGTATATACCCACATTGGCAGTCAGTGGTTTACGTCTGGGAATTATGGGATTTTCTGACCTTTTCATTACATTATTGATAATCAGGTTAATCTTTTTATGAAATGATCCCAAAAGTTAAATAAAAGAATAAGAATACCAAAAAGAATATACGTATGCCAGATACCTGCATCTCAATGGCAAGTCAGGAAATTCCGGATAAAGGAATGGAAATTATTTTATTTCTGCTTTTTTCTCAAATACCCCTGTTTAACAGGGGGTATTTCAATATTTATTACACTTTTTTTACTTCATACCCTATTATTTAAGAGTATAATATAAAATATTTATATCTATTTTTGTATTTACCCCTTCATTTACTATATATTTGCAGTTTAATTTTATTTAATTATAATCAATGGTCTTATTAATGAAAATTTTAAAGAAGAAATTTTTTCTGATTGCGATCTTTCTGGTGTTTATAAATCCTGTTTTATCTGCATCCGGTGAAGGACATATTGATTCCGGTGCGACAGCCTGGATGCTCACATCAACGACCCTGGTTCTGCTGATGATACCCGGACTTGCTATGTTTTACGGTGGACTTGTAAGGACAAAGAATGTTCTCGGGACAATAATGCACAGTTTTGTTGCAATGGGTATAATAAGTGTACTGTGGGTAATAATTGGTTACAGTATGTGTTTCGGAGGTAACGTCCTCGGAGGTCTTTTCGGTTGGAATAATGATTATTTTTTTCTTAAAGGTATTGACAACAGTATTATGGATGCAGGAATACCCGAATATGTTTTCTCGATGTTCCAGGGTAAATTTGCAATAATAACTCCTGCACTTATAGCCGGGGCATTTGCTGAAAGGGTATCATTTAAAGCATACTGTTTCTTTATTGCCCTCTGGAGCATATTTGTATATAATCCCCTATGCCACTGGGTATGGTCGTCGGAAGGATTTCTCTATAATCTGGGAGCAAAGGGAGCTATTGACTTTGCCGGAGGGACGGTTGTACACATTTCCGCGGGTGTAAGCGGGCTGGTTGCAGCTTTATATCTGGGTTCACGGCGGGGATATCCCATAC
Source organism: uncultured Rikenellaceae bacterium (assembly GCA_964421975.1). GTDB lineage: Bacteria > Bacteroidota > Bacteroidia > Bacteroidales > VadinHA17 > LD21. The sequence goes on along the minus strand of CAYQZL010000030.1, from coordinate 28,259 downwards.
AGGTAATAAGGCCAAACAATATGGTAATTACCATGCTTGGAGCCGGACTTTTATGGGTCGGCTGGTTCGGATTTAATGCCGGAAGCAGTATTTCTTCAGGTTTAAGCACTGCACAGGCGCTGACAGCCACACAGGTTGCAGCGGCATCAGGAGCACTATCCTGGATAATAATTGAAAGCTTCCATCACGAAGGTAAAGCTTCAGCTCTTGGCTTTGCCAGCGGTATTCTTGCCGGTCTCGTCGCGGTGACACCCGCTGCCGGTGTCGTTCAACCCTCCGGGGCAATGATACTCGGAATAATTGCATCTGTTGCATGCTATATGGCTATTCAGCTCAAAAACAGACTGGGATATGATGACAGTCTGGATGCTTTCGGTATACATGGTGTGGGAGGAATTACAGGAGCTCTGTTCCTTTCATTCTTTATCAGAAAATCATGGATGGATGAAGCGGCAGCAGCGTCGCAGGGTACATGGACAATCTGGAACCAGCTTGGAATACAAACACTTGCCGTACTTATAGCTATAGCTTTCGCAGGAGGAATGACATTGCTGATAATTTTCCTTCTTGACAGACTTTTTAAATTCAGGTCATCCTGCAGTGATGAAATGGCAGGTCTCGACAGAGCCTACCACGGCGAACGGGGATATGGAATGTTGAATCCAAATTAATTTATATAATGAAACTGATTACTGCAATAATAAGGGAAGTACAGCTCGACAGGGTGAGGGAAGCTCTTATAGCTGCCGAAATAACAAGGATAACGGTAAGCCGGGTATCCGGACATGGCAGGCAAAGGGTTGAAGAGATGTACAGGGGACAAAGGATAATTCCCGATCTTATTCCAAAGATAAAAATTGAAATAGCCGTTAATGATTCCTTTGTTGAGATTACTGTGGATACTATACTGAAATCTGCAAAAACCAACGGAGAGGAGGGATATGTAGGTGATGGTAAGATATTTATCACTCCTCTGGAGGAGTGTATAAGGATCCGTACAGGAGAAAGAGGTGGATCTGCTATCTGATCATTTGTATGAATCGAGATGTACGTTCTTTACTGCCCTTCCTGAAGGATCTATCATATTCTTAAATGATGCATCCCATGAAAGTGCTTCAGCTGTGCTGCATGCGACTGAAGGTACCGAGGGAACACATGCTGCTGCCGCATCAGACGGGAAATGTTCAGCAAATATAGCTCTGTAAAAATATTCTTCCTTTGACAATGGTGGATTTACGGGAAAGCGGAATTTTGCATTTCTTAATTGTTCATCAGAGATCTCTTTTGATGTCAGTAAACGAAGAGTATCTATCCAGTTATATCCAACCCCGTCAGAGAACTGCTCTTTCTGTCTCCATGCAACTGCAGGGGGCAGGTAATCTTCAAATGCTTTTCTGAGCACCCATTTTTCTATTCTTTCTCCGCTTATCATTTTATCACCCGGATTTATTCGCATGGCAGTATCAAGAAATTCCTTATCCAGAAACGGTACACGTCCTTCCACTCCCCATGCTGCCAGTGATTTGTTTGCTCTCAGACAGTCATAAAGGTGGAGCTTGCTGAGTTTTCTTACGGTTTCCGTATGGAATGCTTCCGGACCGGGAGCTTTATGGAAATAAAGATAACCACCGAATATTTCATCTGCACCTTCTCCAGTCAGAACCATTTTCACTCCCATTGATTTTATAACCCTTGCAAGCAGGTACATCGGCGTTGAAGCTCTTACAGATGTAACATCGTAGGTTTCAATATGGTAGATCACATCCCTGAGGGCATCAAGACCCTCCTCCAATGTAAAATTGATCTCATGATGAACTGTCCCGATATGCCTGGCAACTCTTCCGGATGCTGCCAGATCAGGAGAACCTTCAAGTCCTATTGCAAAAGAGTGAAGAGTAGGCCACCATGCATCAAGCTTATCCCCCGATTCAATCCTCCTGGGAGCAAACTTCCTGGCTACTGCAGAAATAACCGATGAATCAAGTCCCCCCGAAAGAAGCACTCCGTACGGAACATCTGACATAAGCTGACGGTGAACGGCATCTTCAAGAGCAGTCTTTAATCCATCAACAGAGGTTGTATTATCTTTAACAGAATTATAATCCATCCAGTCACGCTGATACCATCTGGTCATGTTCCCGTCCCTGCTGTAGAGATAATGCCCCGGAAGAAATTCTTCGATCTTTTTACATACACCCTCAAGTGCTTTCAGCTCGGAAGCGACAAAAAAATTACCATACTGATCCCAGCCAATATACAATGGTACAATACCTATGTGATCCCTGGCAATGAGATAGCAATCCTTTTCCATGTCGTACAGGGCAAATGCGAAAATGCCATTCAAATCTTCAAGGAAAGCAGGTCCCTTGTCACGATACAATGGAAGTATCACCTCACAGTCGGAGTGTGTTCTGAACTCATAACTGCCTTCATATTTTTTCCTTATCTCCTGGTGATTATATATCTCCCCGTTTACCGAAAGTATCAGGTTCCCGTCAGGACTGATAAGAGGCTGACGTCCCGAGCGGGGATCAACGATTGATAAGCGCTCGTGAGCCAGTATTGCTTTTTCACAACAAAATATTCCCGACCAGTCAGGTCCTCTGTGCCTTAATTTCTGCGACATTTTAAGAACTGTGGGTTTAAGCTCCGCAGAGTTCATTTTAAGATCAAATACACCTACTATTCCGCACATATACTTTCTGTTATAATTAATGCAAATCTTTCCTGATAACATTTCCCGGAATCAGGATGATGCAAAACTAATAAAAAAAATGAATGGTCGATGAATATTTGTAATTATTTTATCTGTATTCAAGATAAAATATAATCAGAACAGTATCTTTATAATATTTTATTAATTATTTTGCCTTTAATAATTGATATTATTAATAACAAATCTCTGTTTATTCGGCTCCGCGGTCAATTATCATTCCGTCGTGGTAAATTGTCCATCCTGATTTTCCCGAATGATCCGTAAAATAAGATTCAAATGTGGAGCCGGTTGCTTTGATCACAGGTAAAGCAGTCAATCCTGTGAAATCTTCTTTCCCGAGGCCAAGGAGCTTAATTTCCGGCGTATAGGATTTGAATTCCCTAAAGAACTCATTCTCTGCGTAATATATCATTCTCAATGCCCATTTCTTCTTAAGTTCTTTATCAGGGATGAATATTTCATTTCCTGAACCGGCCTTGATATCTGAGAATTGAAGATATCCCCACATTTCAGGCATATGCATATTGATCCGGCCCTGTGGTGACCATACCCAGTTATATTCGGGAAATGGCTTTCCGCTTTCCGGGTTGATCTCCTTTTTGTACTTTCCATTTTCAATAACGGTTCTCCATTCAACCCTTGAAAAATTAATTCTCCACTGGTGCCCTGCTTCAGGCAATCCTGATCCTTTGTTACATTCCTTTAAAACCTGAAAAGGGATTGCTATTTCAACACTCCAGCCTTTGTCTGTATCACCTGTATCATTGATAGTCCCGTCGATATCAGTTGCCACTTTCAATCCGTTTATATCCCAGTTGATAACTGCCGGACCGCCGTCGCGGTATGGTTTTATGAGAAGAAGGTCCCAGGGTGTACCGAAAGCATTCACTTCCAGCTCATAATAATTATGAGTATCCCCGTCCGGATCAATGAATACCTCAAAATCATTATCGTAGAAAATTACTGTATCTCTTTGCCTGAGAGTTGCCCATACATGCGGCTCCTCAAGACTGGCTGCCACATACAGATATTCATGATCCCAGAGCATTTTCAGCCTGGTTTTATAAGCCGGAAGAGGTTTTTTATCCCCTTCAATATCAACAAAATAATCAGTCCAGGGGGCAGATTCCCAGTCCGATTCATTCATAAGTCCGTCAATGGTTAATACACCTGCCGCCCTGTAGCATACATATCCCTCCGGATCAGGTTCCGGAGGCATTGATGATATTAAGCTTTCAGATTCCCCGGTCGTTCCGGCACATGATATCATAAAAAACAATATCCCCGGAAAAAAAATTCCCGGAATCAATCTTCCGGTTAAAAACTTAATCTCTGATTTCTTCATCTTATTTCATATTTTAGTAAAAACCATGCCCCAAATAATACCTGTGCCGACTCTATGGATCATACGGTCGGAAACCAGTTTAATCTCAATGCTAAATCAATTTTGTGTCTCTGCCCCCCTGCACCGTTTTGCCATTGCACTTCCGTGCTCCTTTGCCCCTTCTCCCTTGTGCCATTGCGCCTTTTTTCCCCTGTGCCTCTGCTCCTCTGTTTTATTATTACAAAAGTTCCCGGACTCAAATTTACACAAAGTTTGAAAGATCATTTTTTCAGCCTGTTAATTTTACTTTCTGAAAAATCTGCGTTTAATTTTCTTTAAAGATCGATATGTATTGATAAATTTACCTGTATTTTATCTGTACAATTAACTCAACCATGAAGAAATTATCTTTATTATTTATTACAATGGTAATTCTGCCATTACAGCTTTTATCCCAGCCTGTGATTTTTCAGCTTCATGATAACTGGAAAGCAAAGAAAGCCTCAGATGTCATGATCGATGGCACTGAACTCACCAGCCTGGAATTCAGGTCTGAAGGATGGATTGAAGCCGTTGTTCCCGGAACGGTTCTGACGACTCTGCTGCACAATAAGCTTATCCCTGATCCTTTTATCGGATTGAATAATAATCTTATCCCTGACATTTATAATACCGGAAGGGATTATTATACATATTGGTTTTATAACGAATTCGTGATCCCCGATCTTAAGGAGGGCCAGCAGGTATGGCTTAATTTCAGGGGTATAAATTATTTTGCCGATATATTCCTGAACGGGAAGCGTGTAAACACAAGTACACACGAAGGCATGTTCCTCAGGGAAAAATATCTGATCACTCCAAATATCAACAAAGGTAAAACCAACAGGCTGGCGGTATGGGTTGCTCCTCCTGATCCTCCGGGAAATGCAGCTGCAGGACAGGGTGGAGACGGAACAATAGGCCGTAATGTTGCCATGCAATTCACTGCAGGCTGGGACTGGATCTGTCCTGTCCGCGACAGGAATACCGGCATCTGGGATCAGGTAAGCATAGAGATCACAGGAGCATCCGATATCAGGAATCCTTATGTTGAAATCCGTGTCCCGGGTATTAGGATGCCCGGTGAAAAACAGGCTCCGGCTTTTGTAAAGACGAGCCTTGAGCTTCATAATCCCACATCACGCATTGTAAACGGAGTGCTCAGACTCGAATTTGACAATCATAAGATCAGTATAAACGCTGTACTTGAACCGTTTGAGGAAAAAGAATTTTCTTTCCCCGAGATAAAAGTTGAAGATCCACGGTTGTGGTGGCCAAGCGGGATGGGAGACCAGCCGCTATACAACATGAAAATTGATTTTACAGAACAGGATGGGACAAAATGTGATTCGGAAACAGTCACTTTTGGTATAAGGGAAACGTCTAATTATTTCGACAAGGAGATCACGGCCCAGGTCTTTTCGGTCAATGGTCAGAAAATTTTTATCAAGGGAGGTAACTGGATAGCTTCAGATGCATTACTGAGATTATCGAAAGACCGCTATGATGCTGAAGTTAAACTTCATGCCGGAATGAACATGAACATGATAAGGGTCTGGGGAGGCGGACTGACTGAACGGCCTGAATTCTACGATGCATGTGATAAATACGGGATCCTTGTATGGCAGGATATCTGGATAACAGGTGACTGTAACGGAGAATGGAATGATCCGCTCAAAAAGGAATCACAGGCAAGGCGAAAGGCTTATCCTGATGACCATGACCTGTTCCTTGAATCCCTGACCGATCAGATCAAAATGCTGCGTAATCATCCCAGTCTTTACCTGTGGTGCGGAGGAAACGAGACATATCCGCCCCGGGATATTCTTATGAAATGTGAAAAAGAAATATTCCCCAGGTATGATCCTGCAAGATACTTCCTTGATATGTCAACATCCCCAAAACTGATGACAAACAAGATCGGAGGTGTTGGTGATGGTCCATACGGAATAAGGGAGCCCGAAAAGATATTTACCGAAAGATCATTCCCCTTCAATCCCGAAACAGGATCAATAGGAATCCCGAACTATGACGGTCTGATCAGGTTCATTCCTGAAAATGAACTTATACCTCCTCAGTCTCCCAGGGTATCAGGATCCTGGGCATATCATAAATACCTCCCACTGATGGATTTTCCCGACAGGTATGGCCAAGTAAAGGATATACGTGATTTCTGTATGAAGGCCCAGCTGGTAAGTTATGAGCAATACCGTGCTCTTCAGGAAGGATTCAATTACAAAATGTGGGACTGGTATACCGGAATGCTGGTATGGAAGAACCAGAATCCCTGGACTGCACTCCGTGGATTTTTTTATGATTATTACCTTGATTATACCGGGGGCTATTTTGGTTATAAACATGGCGCCGCACCTGTTCATATTCAGTTTAATCTGAATGATTCTGTTGTTTGCGTTTTAAACCAGACTGCCAGGGATTTCAATAATATCACTGCAAGTATTACTTTATATGATCTTCACGGTAAACCTGTATCGGAAAGCAGGAAACAGCTTACCGCTAAGGCTCATAATCTTCTTACACTGAATAAAGTTATTCTGCCGGAAACGATCACTGAAGAAGTCTATTTTCTTAAATTAATTCTCTCGGATAAGGAAAAGTTGATTGATGAAAATCTTTACTGGCTTTCGAACAAACCCAGGTCATATGCCAAGCTTAATGATCTGGCTAAAGTGACACTAAAGACTGAAATAGATAAAGCTAATGATAATCACATGGTTATCAATATTAATAATCCAGCTGAGGAGACTGCTTTCTTCATACGTTTAAAGATCTGTAATCAGAATAATGAGCTTATCCTTCCGGTATTCCTGACGGAGAATTATTTCACTTTGTTACCCGGAGAAAACAAAGAGATCGGGCTGGATATTGATTCTGAGATCATAATCAGGGAAAACCCTGAATTAAAGCTTGTAGTAGAAGGCTGGAATATAGTTCAGCAGGAAATAAAATTCTGAAAGTTCCACAGGGTTCACCAAAGCATATTATATCTTCCCCTATTTTAGAAAAATCATTCAGTTGTCATATTGCCGGGCATAATTAATGCTTTTAAAAAAAATTTCCGCGACGAATGTAACGGATCCTGAAAATCTGAGCACCAGGAATGGATAAATTGTTCTGACATTTTTCGACCTGGCTGTCAGATACCAATGTATAATTTTGATTAACAGATAAAATAAATTTGACTTGTATTGTTTTCTGTCTTAAATTTATAAGATGATATATCATCATCAGCTATATCATTATTAAGTTTTATATTGATTTTATCATTTAAGAAGACAAACCGACCTGATTTGCCAGAATAAACCTGAATTACCAGTATTAAGAACATTAACTTCATGGAATATGAAAAAAATCTACACAATTCTTATTTGCGGAATGTTAGCTATACCACTTATGGCTGTCACATACCGTGTGAACAACCAGCTGACGGTCAATCCGTCGGCAAAGATCTACATAACTCTCCAGGCTGCACATAATGCTGCTGCAAACGGAGATACAATTTTGGTCGAAGGATCACCATTGATTTATGGCGATGCCTTCACCTGCACTAAAAGACTCTTTATAAAAGGTCCGGGATATTTCCTGGATGAAAACCCGGGGATCTCTGCAAATAAATTACCGGCCCGGTTTACAAACCAGTTTAATCTCGATGACGGATCATCCGGTACTGTTATTACGGGTATTGTACATCAGATGTCATATATAAGTGTTAATACTGATAATATTACTTTCAGAAGGTGTCAGCTTGAATTAATGGCAACAGAAAATGGTGTGTCAAATTTAACCATATCCGGGTGTTACTTTGAAACAAGTAGTATATACCCAAATATTGGATCAAATCTTGTGACAAATCTTATTGTGACAAATTGCATTATCAAAGGTGATGTTAATTTTTTATCGGGCTGTACCGGTACTTTTATTAACAACATATTTACCAGCACTTACATCAACATACCCACAGGTTTTGTGATGAAGAATAACATAATATTCACCACAGAAAAACCTGGCATCAATCTTCCTGCCCTCGATGCTGCAGTCAGTTACAATATGTCTATTTCCGATCATTTCGGAACAGCCAATAATAATAAGGCAAATGTCAGCGCAACAGCACTTTTTGTCGGAGATGCTACCGAAAGCACTGACGGGAAATGGCAACTGAAAGCAGGAAGCCCTGCTCTTGCTGCCGGCGAAGGAGGTGTTGATTGTGGTGCTTACGGAGGACCCAAACCATATATACTGTCAGGTTTGCCTGCCGGCCCGGTAATATATGAGCTGAATGTAAGCAGCTATGTCAGACCGGACGGCAAACTTCCGGTGACCATCAAAGTTAAAGCCTGGTAGCCATGCGTGCATTTGTAACTCTGTTATTGTCTGGGATAGCCTTAAATGCAACATCCCAGTTTATCCCTGGTGCATATATCGGAGAGGTTGAATATGTTTTTGATAACGCTGCCGTCGGATTGGGCCAGGGTATTTCCATAAATGCACCATTTAATACCGGGAGTACGGAGATAACCGCTGAACTGAATGTCGCAGTTCTTTCTCCGGGATTTCATCTTATTACATTCCGGGCAAGTGATACCCTGTGGTCAAGAGGCTGGTCACACCCGGTCACAAGAGTATTTTTTAAATCGTGGCCGGAACAGAATGTTACAGGATTCAGGTACAGGATAGACCCAAAAACCGGTGGAGAAGCCTGGACTTATCAGGCTTTCCCTTCCCCATCAACCAATGTAATAATGAATCTTGAAATGAATGCAGGTTCATTAACTGACGGGGTACATTATCTTGAGGCATCAGCAAAATCGGCAAACGGAGTATGGTCACATATTTCAAGGGGAACTTTCTTCAGTTACTTTGCAGTACCATCAATAATAACTTCTCTCGAATATTATTTTGAAGAAGAAGGTGGAACGGCAGGACCACTGCTTTCAGTAAATAATTTTACACCGTCAACCCATCTGACACTCGATTCTGTCACTTTCTCCGTCCCTGTTTCATCACTGGTAAATCTTAAAAAGTACTATGTCTGGATAAGAGCTGTTGATGAAAACGGGAACAGGGGACTTTACATGAAAGATACCATAACCTATCATGCCTATACTACCGGGATAAGAGACCAGATAATGCTGACCCCGGAGTTGATGGTATTTCCGAATCCGGCTTCAGACATGGTCAGTTTGAAGCTCATCACCCTCGATCAACCCGGAGAACTGTATATTAAAATATTTGATGAAACAGGCAGAATAGTATCCGAAGAAAAATTCTCCTTCTCCGAAGCAGATCATTATTCTATTGATGCATCAGACCTGGCTGACGGCGTTTACAGAATAACCATTTATTCTTCTGCCGGCAGACCTGTTGCCAGAGCAACATTTATAAAAAAATAAATTCACCATGAAGAAAATTATTACCCTGTTTGTGATCTTGCTTGCGGGAGTGGGTATATATGCCCAGACTCCTCAGAAAATGAGCTATCAGTGTGTTGTCCGCAACGCCTCAAATGCGCTTGTGCAAAATCATGCGGTCGGAATTAGGATCTCTGTCTTACAGGGATCTGTCTCAGGGACTGTCGTTTATCAGGAGACCTTTAACACACTTACAAACGGAAATGGTCTTGCTACCATTGAAATTGGAAACGGCACACCTGTTTCAGGGAACTTCTCCACAATAAACTGGTCGTCAGGAACCTATTACCTGCGAACGGAAACAGATCCCACAGGAGGGACAAGTTACTCCATCTCTGGTACAAGTCAGTTAGAAAGTGTACCATATGCATTACACGCTAAAAGCGCTGCCAGTTACAGCGAAACTGATCCGGTCTTTGGAGCTGCTCCGGCAAAAAACATTACAAACGGAAATATTACCAACTGGAATTCAGCTTATAGCTGGGGCAATCATGCAGGATTATACAGACCTGTATCATATGTCCCGGCCTGGAGTGAAATAGCTTCAAAACCAACATCGGTAAGTGGTTATGGCATAACAGATGCCGTTACAACGACCGGAGATCAGACTATTTCAGGTATTAAAACCTTTAACAGTGATCTGCTCGTAAATAACCTGACAGTTGGCAGAGGGAAAAATGGTGTTGCCACAAATACAGCTGTAGGCGTTGAGGCTCTGTATTCTGTCACTACTGGCGGTGCCAATACCGCAGTCGGATATAAGGCTCTTTATTCAAATATGACGGGAGCAAACAATACCGCTTATGGTTACCAGGCACTGAATCTGAATACCTCATTTGGCAATACTGCAACCGGCGTTAATGCGGGTACAGTCAACACAACGGACAGTGATAATACCTGTATCGGATATTTTTCAAATGTAGGAAGCAATAACCTCACAAATGCGACTGCTGTCGGATACAATGCAATTGTGAATGCAAGTAATAAAATAGTCCTGGGAAATGCCAGCGCAACTACTGTGGGAGGATATGGTAACTGGACAAATTATTCTGACAGCCGTCTGAAGGAAAATATTACTTACAGAGACGATCTTGGTCTTGAATTCATCACAAGATTGAAAACCGTTGAATTCAATTATAAAGAAGATGAAAACAAGCGTCGTCGTGATGGTCTGATAGCTCAGAATGTTCAGAATGTACTTAATGATCTTAATCTCAAATTCAGCGGGCTCGTTGTTGATGATGATAAAGACAGAACACTTAATCTATCATACGGAGATTTTGTGATTCCGCTGATAAATGCCGTTAAAGAACAACAGAAACTGATTGAGAATCAGCAAAAACAGATTAATGAACTGAAACTTGTTCTTGGGCTGATAACCGGGAAAAAATAAGTTCATCACTTCAGCTTTCTGAATACGACCAATTATCCCATTTATGGAAGAAATACTTTTCTGATAATCCTTATTCATATTGTTTAAATAAATCTGTTGGTTTTCATTACAACTTGATATAAAGAACCTATCTCCTGTGTGAACAATAATTCTCTGTTTATGTTTAATTACCCAGGTCTGTTATTATCGGGTATTGAATCTTCAATAATTAAATTAAAAGAGAGATGTTCTCACTTAAAAATCTGTTTAAACAGAATGGCAGAACCAATGGAGCAATAAGTAAGTTCGCCGGCAGGAATTTCCGTATTCCATTGATCGGTGAACAGGCTCCATCTTTTATTGCAGAAACTACAAGTGGTACAATAAATTTTCCTGAGGACTTCGGAAAAAACTGGAAAATAATCCTGAGTCACCCTATGGATTTTACCCCGGTATGCTCGACAGAGTTGATAGAACTGGCAGATCTGCAGGAGGAATTTGATAAGCTGGGTGTTAAGATCCTGGCCGTTTCCACTGATCCCCTCGATACACATTTGCAATGGAAAAGTGTTCTTGAGATGATTGATTATAAAAATCCCCGCCCTAAGATCCGTTACCCTATTGCAGATGATTCCGGTCTGGTCATTTCAAAGTTATATGGCATGATCCACCGGGAATCGGATAACAACCGCGATGTAAGAGGAGTATTTATTATCGATCCCGAGAATAAAGTCAGGTCGGAATTTTTTTATCCTCAGGAGGTTGGAAGGAATATGGAAGAACTTGTCAGAACGATAACAGCACTTCAGACAACAGATCTGCACAGCGTAATGACACCAGCCAACTGGAAAGAAGGAAATGATGTTCTGGTCCCCTTCCCTCTGAAAACAGATATGACAAGAATGAATAAAGAAACAGGGGAATACTACCAGTATTCATGGTTCCTCATATTCAGGAAAATAAATGGCCGGCCTCTCTTATGACCGTAAAAAGGGAAACCGTCCTGACAGTTATTTTCAATACTGAGATTTAAAAGATTAACCTTACATAGCACTGTGGGCAGAGAAACCATTTGTCAATGCAATCCGCCTGGAGTCTGTTTTATTTAAATTGAATCTGCATAATCATTTGTCCTGAAATCTCTTATCTCTGATTTTTAACCGCCTGCCACGAATTAGATCGCGGTAATCAAAAAATTTTAGCATGAAAGCCTAATTCTGTTATATTTATCGTATCGGTTTATCAGGAAAGTCCTGAATTAAATAAAGCTGACAGGTATAAATCAAATTCATAGTAAATTACCGGCAAGTATGAAAAACAAGCTTAAATATTTTCTGTTTCTGCTCCTGTTTATTAACCCCGTTACCATCAGTGCACAAAAGAGTTTTAAGGCTGTTTGTGACAAAACCGATGGTATCGTAAAAGTCGTCGATAATGAGGATCGTTCCCCAAATCTCATACCGCTGAAAGGGGGATTCCCCTTTTATCAGGTCGCACATAACTGGGTAAAAGAGAATTATCCTTCCGGGAAATGCGATCCGGCAACTGCAATCAAACAAAATCAGGCTGCAGCTGATGCTTTGACGCAATCAGCAACGGGGCAAAAGCAGGCTGTCCCTGACCAGACAAAAAAAACAACGAACCTGAATGCCTTTTATAATGTGCCGCCAAATCAGGGCCCCCTCCCCTCTGCTGGTTCATCTGCTCCAAATTATCACAATACATCCTTCTTCATTTCCCTGTTATTTTCGAACCTCGGAAAGGTTTACAACCTTGATCCTCCTCTCATACCCGGAATTAATTTTGGCATTGAACAGCTTATCGGGACAAAATTATACGGAGGTACCGGTGTACACGTCAATGCAATTATTGGAAAAACTGATGATGAAGCAGGGGTGAATTCATTTTACAGTATCAGGATCCCACTTTTTTTTGGATACCGTCAAATCAGCGGAAGCCGTTACTGGGGTGTTGATCTCGGTATGGCCGCCAATACAATGATGAAACCTATTACAAGTGATTCCAATCTGGCAGGAGAAACAGCTGCAGATTACTCACTTAATGCTCTCACAAGGATAAGGATAGGAAAAGAACATACAGCGTTTGAGTTTGGTGTCGATGTATGGCTGAACGATATATTATCCTCCGAAGAAGGATTTCAGATGACAGTTTTATCACTTGGATACCGGTATTCCTTTTAAAATAAATAATTATGCACTCTTTTAAAGTCTGCTCAAAGGCTCCGCTGTTAATTATCCTGTTTCTTACGGTAACATTTATTTCTATTGCACAAACAAAAACTCCTGTATATCTGGAGCTTACCAGTGAAGACAAAGAGACACTTAATGAAGTACTTACGACATCTAAGAACATTTCCGGCGAATCACAGGAGATGCTTACAGATATGTTGAATAACTGGAATATGCTTACGGATAACTATCAGCATATGCCTCCAAAAATTCAGGATGCAATAAACAGTATCAATAATGCGGAATTCAGGGCTAAGATCAATTATACCCTTGGAAAGCTCAAACAATTTGATGCAGGATTAAAGGAGGTTACAGACGTTAAAGAGGATCTTGAAAAAGCAGTTGAATTTTATAACCGTTATGCTCCTGATGCTGAAAATCCATTCCGGTCGCTTGAAGTTATGGAAAATATTTTTAAGGATCTTGAAAATCTCCTGCCAAAAGAACAGAAATACGAAGCACTGAGGGATCCCGCTTCATTTCTTGTTCGTACCGGGCTCAGGTACTTCAGGGAAGGTATAAAACAGGCTGCAAGCGGACTCAGGAATATTCAAAAACAGATTAAGGACAGAGCCGCCAACTGTATCGGATATGTAGGAGGTGATGCTACAACTGATCGCTCGGATCCCAAACGAAAAGCATTTACCGACCTTGAGACAGGGGATGTTATTTGCTATACCGGAGTCAGGCCTGTGGGAGGAGAGATATGGAGCAATACTTCCGGGAACGGGGTATATATATGGAACTCCGGGAAATGGACGCAGCTGAAAGGAGGTATGGGTCTTGTCCACACTATCTTTTCTGACTGGAAACTGGCTGAAAAGAGTGTTATCCCTGCTGATGAGATGATAAGATGGTGCAATAACTATCAATTACTGTACAATGAGGCCAGGAAATGGGGGCAGGCTCAGTTTGACAGGCTTGCCTCACTGGATAACTGCCATAGAGATATACTAAACCTGCTGGACCGGTTTAGCGACTGGGATAACCTTATGGAATCGGTGGAAATGAGTCGTGATATTTTTACTGCAAAGTATATTTTCGACAAAGATGGCATACGGGAAAAAACTAAAACTCTCACCGGAATTATTTATGACAATATACTTTTCTATGGTTCTGTTGAGGATAGAAAGGGGAAAAAGATTTCCAATGTCTCTGTAACAATAAAAACACCTTCAGGAGTCAGATCAGCTCTGACAGAAAGCAACGGCACCTATCAGATACTGATTGGAATGGCCCAAAACAGCCAGAATAAAGTACCTTTGGAAATCACAGTAATTGCAAGCGGGTACAAAGACCTGAAAGAGACTTCCACATTACAGTCTCAGTGCATGGATCTTGGCATTCACAAACTCGATGAAATTTCTTCCGTACAGGAACCAGAGTGTGGCCCGAATGAGAAATATGATCGTGTTTCTGAAACATGTATTTGTATTGACGGATATGTAAGAAATTCACAGGGTATTTGTGTGAAAGAATCGGACCGTCAGGAAACTCCTGAGTGTAATGATCCAAATGCTGAACCTGTATGGAACGAAGCCCTCGGAATTTATGTTTGTAACTGTAAACAAAATTTCGTCCATGATCCAAATACAGGTTTGTGTAAGCCCGATATTCAGAATATACTTAACAATTCTGACTGCTCATCATATCCGAATACACATCCCGTCTGGGATTATGACAGGAATGAGGTTTATTGTGATTGTCTTCCCGGATACACATGGAAACCAGATTATTCAGGATGCGAAGAGACAGGTAAGCTACTTGCATCACAGGCTGATTGTTCAGGTTATCCCAACACTCATGGCGTATGGGATGAGGTCAACAAGATTGTTATTTGCGATTGTCTTCCCGGATATGTCTGGGACGAGAATTATACCCAGTGCTACCCGCAATCGCTGGCCCAGCTTAATACAATCGACTGCAGTGTGCTGCCAAACACCATGCCGGTGTGGGATCCGGTGAGAAATGAAGCTTATTGTGACTGTATTCCGGGATACAAGTGGAGAGACGATTTTAGCGGATGTGATCAGATAACTGCAACACAGATAATACACGCCGACTGTTCGCACATACCAAATTCACATCAGGTTTATGATGCAGTCAATGACAGGATGGTATGTGATTGTATGCCCGGGTTCGTCTGGAATAGTTCATATACCTCATGCATACCTGAAAAGAAGAAACCTTCAATAGACATGAATACACTGATGAATTTCATGTCCATTCTTTCCGGCGCCATGAACCAGAATATGCCTATGGCACCACCCTCAAACAATCTTCCCGGAAATCAGCAACCCGCCGTCGTTCATCAAAGCCGGTGCAATGATACACAGAAAGCAGGGGGCGATGCTCCTGAAGTACACCAGATTGACCTGGGGATTACCAGCGGAGTATTCCGCTTTGATTACCAAACATATAGTGTTAAAGACCAGATTATTATCTCACAAGGTGGAAGAACCATATTCAATTCCGGATGCGTCGGAGAAAGCAAGTCGGTGCAGGTGCAGTTCAACGGTTACACTTCGGTAATAGAGGTCAGGGTCAACCCCAACTGTGCCGGATCGAAAGGAACACAATGGAATTTCACCGTCCATTGCCCGTCAGTTTATTAATTACAACTAAGATTGAGCATCTGATCTGAAATATAAATGATATAAATACATTATTAATTTTATATTTGGATGAAAGTGTTACGGAAGATAAACCGTACCTTATCTTCCCCAGGATCTTTTAAAGAAGAAGCTCCTCATGCAGAATGGATCTCTGCCATAAAGGACGAAGGACCATTGCCGGGATCTCAGTTTGAATATTCTGCCCGTCTGACTGAAATGTCATTACTTGGTGTACTTGCTCAACAGCTTAATACCAGGATCGAATATAATGCAGAAAATATGAAAGTGACAAATCATCCTGATTTTGATAAATATATAAAGGAACCGGTAAGGAAAAGATGGAAATTCGGAGAAGGCCTGTTGTAAAATGTTTAGTTGACCAGGTGAATCTGATATAACAATAACCAGGAAAATAAAGACGTGGCAGTGCTGTGATAATTAGTAACAATGCCAGAGGAATTGGGGATTGATTTGCGGTATATTAAGTGATGATTGAAAAGGAACAATCAGATGACAAAGATTTACGCTCATGTCTCGGCAAAGTGAATATAAAAAATCAGGAGTCTGATTGATGATCTAAGATCAGAGCCATATTAAATATATATACCTTTAGCTACCTGATAACTCCAATTAGAGTAAATTATGCTTACCTTTAGTACACGGATAAAACTATAAACCATTACAATCCTGCAAAAAGATAATTCCGTGACTAGATATGTATCTTAAACAACACTCTCTTTAACATGATAAATCCCACTTCAAAAAAAGAGTATAATACCTCAGTGACATTTGACAGAGACATGATTGCCCAATGTGGAATGAATTGCGGGACTTGCATTGCATACATGAGGCCAAAGAACAAATGCCCAGGATGTTGGGCTGATGATAAATCTAAGCTGATAATCTGACCTGAATTTTTCATTCAACATAAGCAATGCAATCAATCTGAATCAATGGCCAGTTAGGCCCCATCTGATCAGCATATGCACCGCTATATGAACGGGCTGGTTTAGGATCAGGAAAAAACTTCGAATATTCTTCATTAAGCGGACCAATATTCTTTACAGGATCTACGACGCTCATATGTACTTTTAAAACATTTGCCATAGCAGATCCGGCTTTTTCCAGTGTTTCCTGCATATATGTCAGCGCTCTGTTAACCTGAATTTTAATATCTCCCGGTTCATCGTGACGATCCGGATAATAACCTCCGATACCACTTACAAATAAAAGATGACCCGATCGTATGCATAATGATAACGGACTTGCTGAAGAGTAGCTTCCGGCTACCAATTCTTTTTTAGGGGTCCAGTCATCTTTGCCTTTTTCTGATGACCCACCAGAAACACATCCTCCAATAGCACCGGCTATCGGGACTACCGATAAATTCCTGATAATTTCTCTTCGTTTCATAGTTTAATTTTCAAATAATTTAAGAGTTCTATATTCCCTGACTTGTGACAATTAGTGCGGTATAAGTTCCCATCTCTTTGTGAGTGGTACCGGATGATTTTATATTAATCCTGTAGCGCATAGCCGTCAACCTTCTGATGATATATGGATCGTGCTTGAAGGTCATTAATACTCATTCGAAATGCCTGTTCCACGCGCCACATATGATGATATCTTTCAATAACCTGTTGCGCAGGTAATTGAGACTCGGGCAAATTAGTGCAGTAACCCTTACACATTTACTTCTTTCAACAACCAACACACTTTGCTTTTTTGCAGGAAAGAGAGCCGGCTGATGTGTATACTTTTCAATCAATGGACGGCTTACTCCAGATCGATCTCATTGAACAGGCATTCAGATACTTTACATCTAAATCCCTGCCGAAGAACTTAAATCCATCCGTGTTCCCCGGTTCAGACTTCCGTTCGATCGCATAAGAAAATACTCCACCATCAACAAAAACCTCAACCGAGGTTTTGTCTATAATAATATCCGCTCTTATCTCCAAACTTGTCCTTTCTTCGGGAGTATAGAACATCCCGTTAATTAGATTATAATTCATATCATATCTGAATACAGGTTGTCCGTCGAGCATAAGTCCTGCATCAGTGGGATGTGAGAGTTTTATTCTGGTTTTAATACGGCAACTTACTGCATCATTGAATTGCTGCAAAGCTTCTGAGGCCTCTTCGGCATTAAGGTTATTCCAGACCATTTCATCCTCCTCTAACATTTCAATTTCTTTTACAGGTGTACTGAACATCCTGACTCCCTCTTTGGTAGTCCTGAGTGTCAGTTCTGTAGGCAGCAACATCATATGTTTAAAAGGCATACCGGGATGCATAATCCTCCCCCATCCTATCTGAATTCTCCTTCCGTCAGATTCCGGAATATTATTATATGTCTGGGCAGCATATAATGCACCATTTCCATAATAGTATTTACCTGCTTCCGGAGTAAACATTTTCCCGTTGAAACTACCTGTCATATAAGTTCCCGAAGCACCATACATGACCCATTTTTTTACATTCTTATTACCATCCACTGCCAGTTCAAACAGTTGCGGACATTCGAAAAAGCCTGTTGTATGACTTTGATATTCCCAATCCTTAAGATCTGAGGAAGTATAAATTGAAATACCATCCTTTTCATATAAAGCCATCACCCAGAATCCCCCGGGCTCATACCGGAAAACATGAGGATCGCGGAGATCTTTGGTATTCCATCTGGATTTGGAATCAATTACCGGGTTGTTTTTATATTTTGTAAAAGTCCGTCCCCTGTCGAGACTGTATGCCAGACACTGCCGTTCATTGTCAGGACTGTCAGCGGTATAGATCAATATCATCGGAGGGATCCCGTTCAATCCAAAGCCTGAAGTATTATCATAATCAATTACCGCCGAACCCGAGAACATAGTCCCGAGGGAATCAGGAACAAGGGCAAGAGGTAATTCTTCCCAGTGAATAAGATCTTCACTCACAGCATGGCCCCAGCACATGTTCTGCCATTCCCGCTCAAAAGGATTATGCTGGTAAAACAGATGATATTCCCCTTCATAAAAAATAAGTCCGTTAGGGTCATTATTCCAGCCTCTCCGGGAACTGAAATGTATCTGCGGACGGTTAAACTCCTTATACAGGCTGTCCTGTCCGTTGATTTTATCATCCTGGTATATTTCGCTCAAACCTGACGGATTACCTTCGTAAAGGATCTTAAGCTCCTTCCCGTTATATTTACTGACATCATAGAATACCCAGTAATCGGGATCAGCCGGAGCCAGCCTGATCACAAAATCCAGTTCAGGTTTCCCTTCTATGAAAAAGCTAATTTTGGATTGTTCTTCCTTATGCGATATGGGTAAATTCAGATATCGGCCGGTAATAACCATTGATAACTCTCCGGTTTCAAAACCTTTTTTCTCCGGTCCTGAAGGATTGCATGACCATATCAGAATAATGATAAGCAGCGGTAAAAATATTTTTCTCTTAACCATTATGAAAGATTTTATTCTTATTAAGTAACTTTAAAGATATTAAAGATTAATAATGATATCTAAAATATATAATTATCATGAAACCACATTTACAATACGGATGCGATGACAAAGATATTACTGAATATATCTGTCACAGGATCAATGAATCAATTGAAATAAACGGCGACCTCACTAAGCCTTTATGGTTGAAGGCAAACAGATCAAAGCGGTTTGTCGATATGGTTACAGGAGAACCCGGACTATATGATACCCGGGCATCTGCTCTCTGGAATGAAGAATTTCTTTATATCGGAATCCTTGCAGAAGAGCCGTTTGTATCTGCAACTCAGACAGAAAGGGACTCAATAATCTTCCTTGAAAATGATCTGGAGGTTTTCATTGATGGAGGAGATTGTTATTATGAACTGGAAATAAACGCTTTAAATACAATATATGAAGTCTTCTTTATATGGAGGGATGCATATAAAAAAGGAGGGAACTTTGACGTTCCGGAATTCGATGTATTTAAGAAAACTTCCATGACTTTCGGAGGGGATTATGACCGCACAGGAAAATATTTCTGGTGGGGAAAACATCCGAGGGGATTGAGATGGGCATTTCTGGATTATGATCTTCCCGGGTTGCAGACAGCAGTTAAAATTGACGGCACTATAAATGATAATTCCGATATCGATAAAGGATGGACAGTGGAGATAGCCATCCCCTGGAAAAGTCTGAGATGGCTTGCAAACGGAAGGTCGCTTCCTCCAAAAAACGGAGATATATGGAGTATCTTCCTGGGAAGGTTCCAGAAACTTACACCATCAGGTCAGGAGGTCACTCCTCACCCCGCCTGGGCTATGAACAAACATGGTGTATATGATACCCATAAACCGGAATGTTTCAGCAGGATAAAATTCTCAACCAGAAAAATCTAACTTTTATAATTCATGTCCTTTGTGAATCCTTTGAGCGCCTTTGTGGTTAAATTTTTTTTTTGTGACTGTCCTGTTAGTTGAATTTCTGATCATTCCCCACATGGAATTCCGGTGTTGCCGGCTTTGAATTATCTGAATTTTTAGCATCCGGCAATACCCCTTTTCCTGTTCCAATTAATACCGTTGGGCAACCTTCGGAAATTTTTCCTCCGTGTGTTGTTGGATCTCCCATTCTTGCAGCCGGCTTACCGCCAATCAATACCGTAGTACATCCTGATGCAATCGCATCTGTGGCTCCAACGCAGGAAGCAAGGTCCCCAACACGTGCTGCCGGTTTACCTCCTATCAGCACTGTTTGACAACCGGGTGGCAGAATGGGACCTCCTGTGTGAGGAACCGGAGGTATAGTCGGACTCGACATCGGGCAGGTGTGCATATCCCCAACCCTTGCAGCAGGTTGTGCATAACCAACAATCATATTACACAACAGAATCCCTGCCATGGAAACAAGTTTGATTTTTTTATTCTTCAACGGGATCATATCTATCATAATTTAAATTAATTAATTTATTGTAACCAACCCTCCCTGGATCTTTGTCAGCCCGCTTCCTGTAACATTGACAGCGGATCCCTTAATATTAGCCTGCCCCTTCCCTTCAGCGGTAAGAGCACTATTTGCTGTTATACCAACTGTATTACCATTTATCTGCACATTATCACCAGAGAGTGTCAAATTGCCGGTAGCTGCTACAGTGATTGAATTACTTTCAATGGTCACCCCTCCGGATGGATCTACAGTTATCTTGTTGGTTCCCGCGATGATAATTACTTTATTACCGGAACTCTCTACTGTGATATTACCCTGTGAAATTATTTTCCCGCCTGGTATTATGTTCCCGGTGACTTTTGTATTGCCATTTACCGTAAGTAATTCATCGGGAGTATTGGTGCCAATTCCCACTTTGCCCCCATAAGGATTAAGCGTCAGGTCGCCTGCAGTGTAATTTTGCAGTCGAAGATCCTGATCTGTAACATTATACCACAGGTATGCCTTGAAAATATCTGATTCGTAAAATGAGAAAAATATATCCTTGCCAGCAGGAGATGACAGGGAGAACTGACCACGGCTTGTTACCGGAACTCCATGCACATGAATATAAGTCGCCGGATTAATTGTTCCGGCACCGATATTACCGCTGTTATAATAAATATTTGATCCGCTTTTTGTCCACAATGACCCATTACCGGCTGTTTTTGAATATAATGCAAATGGCACACTAAGCAGGGGATGTGTCCCGGTAATGGAATAATTTGTACTTCCATCAGGATCAGTTTCGAGCTTTAAAAAATAGACACCGGCTGACCAGTCTATTCCGGGGAATGTTCCTGTAACAGGATTACCTCCACCGATTTCAAGGGTCACAAGCCCATTAACATTTGAGGTCTGTGTATGGGTTTCAACATATACCGGGATTCCTGACGGAGAGCCCTGTAATATGGTTATCCTGATTCCGACCATATGATTAGCCACCAGCTGACCAGCATTATTTCTGATCACAGCCTGATAGCTCATTCTTTGTGGTGCCTGGGGAAAGCTGTTGATATTCAATGCTAATATCATCAGCAGGAAAAATGACTTTTTCATAAGATTGATTGTTTAACTGGTTACATACCAGGTTATATTTATAAAGATAAGAAAGAGAATAACACGAGTCAAACAGTGAATTCTTACTATTACGGTCTTTCTTGTTACTGTTGAAGTACTGTTATTGGTGCCATCAGAGTAACTGTTTGTTCAGAAATGATAAAAATCAATTTAAAATTACTCTATCCTGATAGCGTAGTCAAGTGAAGATTAAACAATGAGAAAAAGGCACCTCAATCCGGCCTCCCGAAATTATCAAGATACAGTATTGCGGCAAGAGTCAGCCTGACAGTGAATTCAGCGTTTTTAATATCCACTTTATCCGGAGTATCAGTTTCGAGGTGATAATTTGGATCAGCATAAGGCATTGAACCTATATTTAATACTGCCCAGGGGAATCCCGCTTTTATAAACGAACCGTCATCATCGCCGGGATGTTCACTCCGGTATTTTGACTGTTCCAGTTCCAGGCCATGGAAGGTATTCAACCTGTCCATAAGATCAGCAAGTTTTTCTCCCTCAGGAGTTGTGAATCGTGTGACATTGGTCAGGTGTCCGGCCTGCTGTGGTGATTTTACCCCAATACCATCAAGATTGATGGCTGCAAGGACATCTTTCCCGGACGATTTGATATTTTCTGCTGCCGTGATACTGGTCCATGGCGTGTGCTCTTCATTGCAGAAGATGAAGCGGATTGTGTGATTTGGTTTGAATCTTCTTAAAAGATATGCCAGTTCAAGAGCCCCGCAGGTACCAATAGCATTATCATTGGCTCCGGGAGATGCTATCCAGCTCTGTGAATCTTTATGTGCTATCACGACTATCAGATCGTCAGGATTCTTTGTACCCGGTCTTTCGGCAATGATGTTACATGCAGTGAACCAGGGAGCGTCCTCCGGAGGAGTAGCATATTGATGAGCCATCGGTTTGGAAAGATCCCTTCC
Source organism: uncultured Rikenellaceae bacterium (assembly GCA_964421975.1). Taxonomy (GTDB): domain Bacteria; phylum Bacteroidota; class Bacteroidia; order Bacteroidales; family VadinHA17; genus LD21. Next base: position 5,560 of record CAYQZL010000030.1, on the reverse strand, counting down.
AAAGGCACGTACCTGAGTCGCATCCTTTTCAGGTTGATAACCATAGCCTGTAAGCTGTTGAATGATCCATAGATCAGCCTCTTCAAGACTGGACAAATTATGTCCGGGAACGCTCCAGTTCAGAACACGCCGGGGCAGGTTCTGCGACAGGTAAAAAAGACCTTTCTGCATTCTGCCGGTATCAGTCTTCCGGGAAAGGGATTTAAATGAAGAGGCATATTTTTTATTCTGCTTACTGTCTCCGTTTTGTAACGGCTGAGCTACGGTTGTAACCGGAAATATTTCCGGGATAAAAACTAAAACGATAAGAAGTTTCGCAATAGTTTTTATAAAATTTCGCATGATTGTTTTCATTTTGTGTCCTCTCTGTGAAATTTGGTTATCTAAAAATAAAAACAATCAACCACAAATTCAATATTCGTTAAAATGAATTCAGCCATTATAGTATCGATCTGTTTCTGATTTTCAGGTGAACTGTTATAATCCCGGAATAATTTGTAAATTGATCATCAATTGTGAGATGTCAGCAACAGGCATAATTTCAGCATGTTAGGATGATTTGTTGATATTCTGCCTGTGTGACTGACGGGGCTGTGCTGTGATAAGTAACAAAGCTAACGTTATCCACCCATACATTTGAATATTAAGTACATCTAGTACTTTTATAACAAGTTAGTTGGCATAGCTCATGCCTTTGATGCTCTGAATGATATTATTAACATGACATTAACCCTGTATTAACATTATCCTTTTAATATTTATAACACCTTCGTCTGATTAAGGGACAATATAAGCACAAAAGAAGCTTTTGATTTTCGATAGTATCTGATCAGTTACAAAGTATTTCCAGATTTTTGTGTAACTTTTTATAAGCTCACAAGTAATCGGCGTAGGAACCTAATAGTCAATTTTAAAAATTTAGCATTAAAGATGATGAAAAAATTAACAAATACTTCTACTGTATTAATATTTGGGCTATGCTTTAGTATTTGCCTTATTGCACAAGAACAAAAGAGTATTTCTGCTATTAATCAGCCTCTCATTTTGGAGGATGTAACAATAATTGATGGAACAGGTAGTTTGCCGCAACCATCTTTAAACATTTTTATTGAAGACGGGAAAATTACCAGTATTAGCAAAAGGGGGGAAAGAAAATACCCTGAAAACTCTAAAGTGATAAACCTGAAAAACAAATTCATCATTCCTGGCTTAATAGAAATGCATACCCATTTATATAATGAAGAAGTCTGCAGAACGATGTTAGCTTATGGAATCACAACTATGCGTATTGCAGCAGCATCTCCAGGAGAAAGTGTGGAAATGAGAAAAAGGGTTGCATCCGGAGAAGTATTTGGACCAAGGATATTCACCGCTGGTGATTTATTAGATGGTCCCGGATCAACCAGTGGCGGCATTCTGGTTAACTCAGAGGAAGAAATTCGTGAAGTTGTCAGAAAGCAGATTGCCACAGGAGTTGACTATATTAAATTGTATACATCTCTTACTCCAGAATTAGTAAGAGCTGCCATTGATGAGACTCATTTGCATGGATTGAGAGTTATCGGACATTTAGGCAAGACAAGTTGGACATTTGCTGCTAATTCTGGTATAGATGCACTTTGTCACAGTGCAATGTCAGGTCCAATATGGGAATTAATTCCAATTGAAAAAAGAGATAGGTTTTATAACTTGTCTTGTCCAATTAATGGTTTTAATCCAGATCTTTTTAAGGAATGGGGAGAAACCTTTAACATTGATGGTCCTGAAATGACAGAACTCACTAAAGCGCTCGTAAATAATAAAGTAACCGTTGACCCAACCCTTGTTATGATGGAGGCAATGATATGGGGTAATGACTCAACCTATTTAAATATCATGGAACCGGATTCTTTTTCAAAGAATTTTACTGAAAAATGGAGAAATGGTAAATTACACCCATATACTTCCTGGTGGTCTGATGAGGCTCATAGTAATGCTAAACTATTATTCCCCGTCTATCAGAAAATTATAAAACGTTTATGGGATAATGGAGTCCTTTTAACATCAGGTACAGATTTGGGAAATCCATGGCTTTCTCCGGGAGTTTCTTTATATCGTGAATTAGAGTTATTGGTTAATGCTGGCATTCCGGTTTTAGAAGTAATTAAAATAGCGACAAGAAATGGAGCTGAAGCACTTAAAATATTAGATGAAGTTGGGACTATTGAAGTTGGCAAACAAGCCGATCTGGTAATACTTAATTCAAATCCTGTCGAAGGAATAAAGAATATTCGTAATCTAGAATTTGTTATAAAAAAGGGAGATATTTTTTATCCGGCAAACCTTTTATCAAAATGAAGCTCTGTCTCAAACTTAAAAGTACTACGACCACCTGACACGGACGGTAGGGTCAATAAGCTTGTCCCGCCAGCTGGCGGGTGCCCGGTGCTGTCGCCGGGTAACACAACCTACCAATATTGCCGGTCCGTCAGGCATTAGCGGCGGCTACAACCTCAAAATATATGACTGCCATAAGAAAAAGATCGCAACCAGATAACAAAGTGCTTGTCTTCCCAATTTTGATATATCTTCTCATATTTTCAGGGTGTAATCCAGGAGAAACTGCCCATAGCAAATTTGAGTCACTCAAAATTGACTCATTAATAAAACTTCAAAATATTAATGACAGAACTGTATTAGTCAAATTTGGTTATGATGCAATAACCGCAATAAAAACCACTAAAGGAATTGTAATTGTCGATGCGGGAATATCAACATCACTAACGAACAGGTATAAAAGACTGATTGAAAAAGAGTTTAATCAAAAGAATTTTATCTATGTAATTAATACTCATGGCCACCATGACCATATTAGAGGCAATAGTATTTTTCCCCATGCCCAGATTATTGGACATAAAAGCTGGAAAAATGATGCTACTGAAATTGAAAATACAGATAGTACATTGATAAGGATTGGCAGAATTGTCAATGAATATGACCAGCAACTTCAACAATTAAATCCTGATACCCATGAATGGGAAGAAAACTTTACTCAAAAAATCAGATATTTGAATGCATACCTGGATATAAGTAAGAATATTCCTTTTAAACATCCGGATATCGAATTCATTGACAGCTTGAACCTTAAGTGTGGAGATGTCACATTTGAAATGATATTCTTCGGCAGATTTCATTCAAACAGTGATATCTTAATTTACGCACCAGAAATCAGAACGCTCTTTATTGGAGATTTATTCTCAAAATATGGCAGACCAGGCATGAGTAAATCTTTAATTCCAGATGCAAACAGATGGATGCATGCATTACATTGGATAACAAAAAGGACAGATAATATTGGTACAATAATCGATGGTCATGGCCGGATCTTATTAATCGATGACATTAAACTATTTACTGACAAGCTCCAATCAAAATACTGCGACAAAAAATAAATAACGCCAATGCCTGATAAGGAGGACGGTAGGGTTAATAAGCTTCCCGCCTTAGGCGGGACAGGTTGCCACAGCCTGTTTGAGATATCAATTTTCCGGAGAATATTATTCCCCGGGCAAATACAACCATCACTCAGGTCGCATTAAATTGACCGGAAAAATAGCGAATCACCTGGGTTTTTAGACAGACTCCCGTTAACAACAGGGTGAGTGGCAGCATGATAATTCCAACCTTAAAATAAAATCTATTTAATTTAATTTATCGCTATTTATATTAAATAAGGATATATACTATTTAACATATTATTATAATATTTAAATAATGCCTATCTTTGTTTAAAATAACAACAATGAAAGATTTTATCGCTGGTACATACATTAGTCAAGGTTCTTACAAAAGTTTTCAGCCAACCTTGATTAACCGTCAATGGAATCTGGATAACATGGAAGTCATTCAGCTTCTAAGCAAAGCTGACAGAGAACTGGGACGGTTGGATATGTATTCAAATTATATACCAAATATCGAGTTGTTCATAAGCATGCATGTCTTAAAGGAGGCAACTCAAAGCAGCAAGATCGAAGGCACCCGGACAAACATAGAAGAAGCTCTGCGCAAAAAAGAAGATGTTCCTTTGGATAAGCGGGATGATTGGGAGGAGGTACAGAACTATATTCTTGCAATGGAAACAGCAATCAGGGAACTGGACAAACTTCCTTTCTCATCCAGATTAATAAGACACACCCATAAAACACTGCTCCAGGGAGTAAGGGGAGAAAAACGGCAGCCTGGCGAATTCAGACGTAGCCAAAACTGGATTGGAGGAGCAACAATAAATGATGCAACATTTATTCCACCAGTTCACACAACTATACCTGAATTGATGGGAGACCTGGAAAATTTCGTTCACAACCAGGAGATTTTCTTTCCTGAACTTTTAAAAATAGCTTTAATTCATTATCAATTTGAAACAATACACCCATTCCTTGACGGAAATGGCAGAGTTGGAAGGTTAATGATAACCCTATATCTGGTGAATAAAGGCATTTTAAAAAAGCCAATTCTGTACCTGTCTGACTTTCTGGAATCACATCGCAGACACTATTACGAGAATTTGATGAGAGTACGGGAGAAGGATGATATAAGTCAATGGTTCAAGTTTTTTCTTGTAGGCATTATCGAAACGGCAAGCAAAGGGATAACCACATTCGACAACATCCTGCAGTTACAAAAACAAATTGATACTCAATTTCAAACACTTGGAACAAGAGCGATAAATGCACGGAAGATTGCCAATTATTTATATCAAAAACCTCTGATTAATGCAGAAAAAGTCAGTGAAGTAGCAGATATTTCATTCCCTTCTGCATACAAGCTCATAGCCGAATTAGAAAAGTTAGGAGTCCTCAGGGAAATTACCGGAGGCCAAAGAAGCAGAGAATACATTTTTGATAAGTATATAAATCTTTTCCAACGATAATTGAAAATAACCCTGTTGCTAATAATGGTACATTTTTTCGCAAATAAAAATGCACCAAAAACAGCAATTAGCGATGTACAATTTTCAGCAAATAATAATGCGCACTTTCTGTTAAAAGAAGAGTCTATAATTGAATAAAAATATAGAACAATGGTAACAACAAGATTTGTATGTTCATTAATAACCGTCGCAGACATCACAAGGTCCCGTAATTTTTATGAGGAAGTTCTGGGACAAAAGGTAGAAGCAGATTATGGCGAAAATGTTTCATTTGGCAGTTTTTGCATTCATCTGAGGTCTCATTTCCAAAAATTGATTGACAATAAACCGATAAGTAACAGTGCAAACAATTTCGAACTCTACTTTGACTCTGACGATTTAACTCAAACCGTTAAAAAGTTGCAAGAATGTAACGTTCAATTTATTCATGAAATCAGGGAAATGCCATGGAAACAAAAAGTAATCAGGTTTTATGACCCTGATAATAATATCATCGAAATAGGCGAACCAATGACAATAAAATAATACCAGGTAATTAACATAAACTTTAAAGGATGAAAATCATGAAAATTGTTTTACTCATCATCATTCAGTCGACATAAGCAATGCAATCAATCTGAATCAATGGCCAGTTAGGCCCCATCTGATCAG
>CAYQZL010000029.1:0-34008 GCA_964421975.1 uncultured Rikenellaceae bacterium | reverse complement strand
AATATGGTGTGATCACCCAGCTTGGAACGCAGGTAGCATCAAGACCCGGAGACAGGGCCGGTGTTAAGCTTATCAAAGATGGTGCAATAGGTAAGATAAAACATGCATACCTGTGTTCAAACAGGCCCGGTGCCGTTGAGAATTACCGTTTACCGGGGCCCCGTCCGGCTCAGGGAATCGCGGCACCACAGGATCTCAACTGGGATCTTTGGCTGGGAACAGCACCCGAACGTCCCTATGCGCCCGGGATATACCATCCTGCCAAATGGAGGGCATGGCTTGACTTTGGCACAGGCTGGTCAGGAGATATAGGCTGTCATATATTTGATGCGGTATGGAAAGGACTCGGACTGAAACCACCTGTCTCGGTAGTGGCTGAAGTCCAGGAATCATGGAAGAATTCTCCTGAACGCAGGGCAGATGTATGGCCTCAGGGCGATCACATAACATGGATGTTCCCAGGAAACGACATGACCGATTCAGATACCCTGCCACTGGAATGGTTTGACGGGGAGTTTTATCCGCCTGCGGAAATAATGAACCTTTATGAAGGAAATGAATATCCTGCAGAATCTGCAATGCTTGTCGGTACCGAAGGAGCTTTACTTATTCCTCATGGAGGCATGCCTGTCCTCCTTCCCGAAAATAAATTCATCAATTATCAGATCCCCCAGTTTGAGGCGGGAAATCATTATCATAGTTTCGTTGTGGCCTGTCTGGGAGGAGAGAAAACTGAGTCGCATTTCGCACAATCCGGTCCAATGACCGAAGCGATTCTCCTCGGAACAGTGGCTATAAGGCTTCCCGGTTCACTCCTCGAATGGAATGCCGGCAATATGAAACTTACCGGTCACCCCGATGCTCAGAAATATCTCCGCCGCAAATACAGAAAAGGCTGGAATACAAAAGACTTTTAACACATGAAGAACAAAGAAATTACACTGTGGCTCGTTACCATCCTCAGAATAGCGACAGGCTGGCATTTTCTCTATGAAGGTATCGCCAAACTGTTCAATCCCAACTGGTCATCAGCAGCATACCTGATGGAGTCAAAATGGCTCTTCTCAGGACTGTTCCACCGTATGATAAACAATAATACAACATTGCAGATCGTCGACTTCCTGAATATCTGGGGACTGATAATCATCGGCATCTGCCTTTTCATTGGCGTTTTTACACGTATTGCAGGCATAACAGGTGCATTGCTCCTGCTGATGTATTATGTTGCCAATCCCCCCTTCATGCCTTCTTCAATACCGGCAATAAGCCATTTCTATATTATCAACTATAATCTTATCGAAGCTATTGTACTGATCGTCATTGCATTTTATCCTTCGGATCATCTTTATGGGATACAGAGATACCTTGCCTCCGTTCATTTAAAAAGAAAGGAGAAAAAATTCCCTGCCGATGATAATATCAGAACTGAATCCATTGATAATTCAAGAAGAGAACTTATCAAGAACCTGGCTGTCCTTCCCCTTTTCGGAGGTGTTTTGTTCGGAATGGCAAAAAAAAGAGGATGGTTAAGCTTTGAGGAAGAAAATCTTTCAGCAAGGACAGATGCAGTTAGCAGTGCATCACTGATCCTTGGAAATGTCCAATCTGTAAAAGACCTGAAAGGACAGGTTCCGGCTGGTAAAATAAAGAACAATACACTCAGCCGTATTATGATAGGAGGAAATCTCATAAGTGGCTTTGCGCATTCACGGGACCTTATTTATGTATCAACCTGGCTTAAGAAATATTTTACTGATGAAAAAGTCATTGAGACTTTGTGGCTATGTGAAGCCTGTGGCATAAATACCGCCATATTCCGCTGTGATGAGAATACCATCAGGATACTTGAAAAATTCTGGAGCAGGGGAGGCAGGATGCAGTGGCTGGCCCAGACCTACCCGAAAGGAGATGATCTCTCTAATATAAAAATGGCCATTGATCATGGTGCTATGGGTGCCTTTGTTATGGGAGGAATAGCCGACCAGGTAGTAAGGGAAAAAAAGATCGGCGATCTTCAGAAACCAATTGAATATATACGGAGCCAGGGAATTATCGGAGGTACAGCCGCTCATTCAATGGCAGTCCTGGAAGCATGTTCAGAAAACCTTATTGAAGTCGACTTCTTCATGAAAACCTTCCATCATCATAATTACTGGTCTGCAACCCCCGTCGATCCAGGCAATCCCGAACTTCCGGAGGAAGGTGATGATCATAATATGGCTCATGACAACCTCTGGTGCATGTCTGACAGCGCAGTTAGCGAATTCTTCAAAAAGAATCCGACACCATGGATAGCCTACAAGGTATTTGCTGCAGGTGCCATTAAGCCTGAAGACGGATTACGTCATGCATTCAGCAGCGGAGCTGATTTCGCATGTGTCGGTATGTTCGATTTTCAGGTTGTCGAAAATTCAAATATCGCTTATTCACTGCTTAACTCACAGCTGAACAGGGAGAGGAACTGGTACGCATAAGAGATTATTGTAGCAATCCTCACTCCCGGGAGAGCTTAGAAGGTTGACGGCTATGGCGGAAAAGAGCCTGTTCCGCGACAGCGGGAGGCTGGGGTGAGGACTGGTCTACCTGAAAATCAATGTAAGAATGAAATATTTCATTATCAGTCCCGAAAGCGTGAAGATCAGTGCATCTTTCATCCTGTGTCTGATCATTCCTGCTGCAAGCGAAATTACAGGAGATGAAAGCGGGGTAATGTTAAAAATGAAAATAACTATATTACCATATTTCCTTATTCTGCTCTCTGCTTTCAAATACCGCCTTGTTCCTATCAGCCGGGTTATGACATCCCTGCTGAACCACAATCCTATCATATAGTCAATTGATTCCGAAACGATCGCTGTTCCTACCGCAACTGCATTGAGCGCCCATATATTGATATCGCCGCTAACATAGTAAGCAAATGCTATCTCCACCGGCATGAACAGGAAAAACAGGTATCCCGAGAAATTTACAATGGCAAAGGATAATAATCCTCTATTCTCCGAACCGTAATAGATATCTTTTCCGATGGTAAGTGAAGCTATTACAGCTGCTGCAATCAGAAAAAGCCCTGTTATGGTTAATCTTATTATTTCCGGTTTTGTCAACCGCATCTGTATCGCTATGCTCCTCCGAAAAGAACAAACATCATTGAAGCCAGAGCAGCACCGACCATCGGGCCGACGACCGGAACCCAGGAATATTTCCAGTCACTGTCTCTTTTATTATGTATCGGCAGAATAAAATGCATGATCCTCGGGCCAAGATCACGTGCCGGATTTATGGCATAGCCCGTTGGTCCGCCAAGAGAAAGGCCTATCCCCAGAACGACCAGTGCCACCGGCAAGGCATTCAATGCACCAAGTCCGAAATCCGGAACCGCCATGTACAGAACAGCAAGTGAAAGTATATATGTTCCGATTATTTCAGTGATCAGGTTATACCAGTAACCTCTTATATTCGGGATTGTGGAAAACACCGCCAGCTTGGCATCTGCATCATCTGTTGCATCAAAATGCTTCTTATATGCGAGCCATGCAAGTGTGGAACCAAACATTGCTCCAAGGATCTGTGCGCTTATATAAAGCGGCATCAGTGAAGCGGAAAATTTACCTGCAAGGACAAGTGCCAGGGTCACTGCCGGATTGAGATGTGCTCCGCTTATATCGGCTGCAATAAGCACACCTGTAAATACCCCTATTGCCCACCCGAAGGTTATCACTATCCATCCACTGTTATTTCCTTTTGTTTTATTTAAAAGTACATTGGCTACAACACCGCTCCCGAAACAAAGGATCATGGCTGTTCCGAAAAATTCTGCAAAAAACTGATTCATAAAAATTACTATTTATCGTTATTACTAATTAATCATAGCACCACTGTCATTGCGAGGAGCGAAGCGACGAAGCAATCCAGCCCGTCAACCACACCATCGCATCACACCACTGTCATTGCGAGGAGCCCCGCTGCGCGGGATAAACTCCGCGACGAAGCAATCCAGCCCGCCAACCACACCATCGCATTACACCACTGTCATTGCGAGTCCCGCGCAGCGGGACGAAGCAATCCTTCCCGATTATTCCCCGGCAACCCACGCTTCAGCCGCCCTGACCGCCCGCTTCCACCCCGCAATAAGTTCTTCTGTTTCCTCTCCTGCCATTGCCGGATAAAAGATCTTGTCAACCTGCCACTGCTGTCTTATCTCCTTCAGATCATTCCAGTAACCAACGGCCAGACCTGCAAGATATGCTGCTCCGAGAGCTGTTGTCTCTGTAATTTTCGGTCTGACCACATTTGCCCTGAGCAGATCTGCCTGGAACTGCATAAGCTTATCATTCACTGTTGCACCTCCGTCGACTCTCAGCTCATATATATCTATATCTGAGTCTTTTTTCATTGCCAGCAGTACTTCAAGTGTCTGGTATGCGATGCTGTCAAGTGCGGCACGTGCAATATGAGCTGCCGTGGAACCTCTGGTAAGCCCTGTTATTGTACCACGTGCATGCTGATTCCAGTAAGGTGCCCCAAGGCCTGCGAAAGCGGGTACAAAGTAAACACCTTCACTGCTGTTAACTTTAGCAGCTAGCTTTTCGACATCAGATGATTTTTTTATTATCCCCAGGCTGTCACGAAGCCATTGTACAACAGCACCTCCGATAAAGATACTGCCTTCCAGTGCATATACAGTCTGATCATTAACCTTCCATGCAATGGTGGTCAGAAGCCTGCTTTTCGATTCAATAGGTTTGGTACCTATGTTCATCACCATGAAACATCCGGTACCATAAGTGTTTTTCACCATACCCGGATCAATACACATCTGCCCGAAAAGAGCCGCCTGCTGATCACCGGCTATCCCGGCAACAGGAATAGGTGAAGAGAACTGTCCGGCTGTTTCTCCGTAAACCTCACTCGACGACCTTACTTCCGGTAATACAGAAGCAGGTATATCCATCAGTTTCAAAAGGTCATCATCCCATTTCAGCGTGTTGATATTAAACAACATTGTTCTGGATGCATTTGAAACATCAGTCACATGCAGCTTCCCTCTTGAAAGATTCCAGATAAGCCAGGTATCTATAGTCCCGAATGCAAGTTCTCCTTTTTTGGCCATATCACGTGCACCCTCAACATTGTCGAGTATCCATTTCACCTTTGTCGCTGAAAAATAAGCATCTATTATCAGTCCGGTTTTCTGCTGTATCATAGCGCTGTGACCCTCATTCTTCAGCTGGTCGCAATATCCGGATGTTCTCCTGTCCTGCCATACAATTGCTTTATGTACAGGTTTCCCTGTTTTACGGTCCCAGACGACAGTCGTTTCACGCTGGTTGGTTATCCCGATCGCAGCAATATCACTGCTTTCAAGTCCTGCTTTTGTAATTGCCTCCAATGCTACGCCGGCCTGGGTTGACCATATCTCTTCAGGATCATGTTCGACATGACCCGGGCTGGGAAAAAACTGGGTGAATTCCTTCTGGGCAGTTGCTACAGGTAAACCGTTATGATCAAATACTATGGCCCTGGAACTTGTTGTTCCCTGATCAAGTGCAAGAATGAATTTTTTCATCAGGATATATTTTTATAAATAATTTAATATTAATTGATTATACTCTTTTATCTGGTTTTCAGTCCAATTGCCGTCAACATTTAGTTCCTTTGACATGATCCCGGCAACTTCCGGTGCAATGGCAGAACTTGCTTTTGCGTCAAGGAACAGTGAACGGGTTCTGCGGGCAAGCATGTCTTCAATTGTTAAAGGCATTTCATTGCGACATATCCAGATTATTTCAGCTTTGGTATATGGCAGTCGCGGATCAAGCAATTCTCCAAGCCCCGGATCATCTCCTATCATCTTTTCAATTTCTGTTGCCTGATCTCCATAAATTTTAAATCTTTCTGCCACGGGTGTCGCGTTACCATTGTAAAACCTGTAATCACGGGTAATACATTCCTTTCTTTCAAGTATCCCTGCCTTTATCGCTTTATTAATAGTTTCTTCTGCCATACGCCTGTAAGAGGTCCATTTCCCCCCGACGATTGAAAGAAGTCCTGAACGCGACAGCGTGATCTTATGCCTCCGTGAGACCTCTTTTGTGGCTGCCGGATTATCCGGATCTGCCGCCAGCGGACGCAAACCTGCAAATATGCAGAGTGCATCGGCACGTGAAGGACTTTTTGTAAGATACTTATCTGCGGTTTTAAGTATGAAATTTATTTCCTCCTCAAGAGCCCTCGGTTCATTTGTAATAATATCGAGAGGAGTATCCGTTGTTCCGACAACTACTTTATCATACCAGGGAATTGCAAAAAGAACCCTGCCGTCGTCTGTTTTTGGTATCATAATTGCTGAATCACCTCCCAGGAATGATCTGTCAAGTACAATATGGACACCCTGACTTGGCCTGATTGAAGGCTTTGCCGAAGGATCATCCATGCGGTGTATTTCATCAGCAAATACACCTGTGGCATTGATGACCAGCTTCGATTTTATTTCGTAATTATTTCCGGTATTAATATCGGTTGCGTTTACTCCTGCAATTTTGCCTTCCCTGTTCTTAAGAAGACCCTTAACTTCAAAATAATTAAGGACTATTCCTCCTTTTCTGCAACAATCCATGGCCATGGTCACAGCCATTCTGGAATCATCGAACTGGCCATCATGATATACAATCCCTCCTTTCAGTCCTTCAGATTTCAGTAAAGGCAGGCGACTGAGGGTTTTTGCCCGGTTGATGAAATATGATTTGCCAAGGCTGAGCCTTCCCGATAAAAGATCATAGAATTTCAGTCCGACGGTATAAAGTATCACATCCCATAAAGAATATGCAGGAATAACAAATTCCTGGTTTTCGGTAAGGTGAGGTGCATTCCTGAGCATTCTTCCCCTTTCCTGAAGAGCTTCAGTCACGAGAAGTATGTCACCCTGTGCAAGGTATCTTACTCCTCCATGTACCAGTTTGGTGCTGCGGGAAGAAGTACCCTTTGCAAAATCTGATTTTTCCAGAAGAATTGTACTGTATCCGCGTGTTACTGCATCAACTGCTATACCAAGGCCGGTCGCTCCGCCTCCGATCACAATTATATCATATGTCTTATCTTTTTCATGCTGCAGATCAGCTATCTTTTTTTCGCGATTCATCAGAAAATAAATAAAATTTTATGGATAATGTTCTTCCTGTACCGGTATATAAAGCATTAAAAAAACTTCAGACAGGCAGGTGCTTTCATCAGAGTGCTGTCAACCGGGCCTTCAGGAAGACCTGTACGGCTGTTTATTTTAAAAACTGCAATGTTTCCGGACCTCTGGTTTCCGGCAAGAAGGAATTTCCCTGAGGGGTCTATCACAAAATTCCTGGGCCAGTCACCCCCGCAGGTACTGTGTCCTGCCAGGCTTAGAGTCCCGTCGTCCGCGACTTTAAAAACCACTATCGAATTTTCTCCTCTGTTTGATCCGTAAATAAATTCACCACTCTTCCCGGCATGTATATCGGCGCAGTAATTCTTCTCAGCTGAATTGAAACCCCTTGTGGATAATGTCTGGATCAGGGTCAGCCCACCATTATGATCATTTTTAAATGTCATCATTGTCGATCCCAGTTCATTTATCAGATACATTTCGGATCCGTCGGAACTGAACGTAAAATGACGGGGGCCCGATCCCGGGGCGACAGGAACTATACCGTTTTCAAGCTGTATAAGTTTCCCTTCCCTGGCATCAAAATCATAAATCACAATCCGGTCAAGCCCGAGATCGCTTACAAAAACATTATCGCCCCTCGGATCACTCATTATCATATGTGCATGCGAAGCATTAGGTTTTTCGGGATTATATAAAATAGTATCCGTAACAGTTACCGGAATACCTTCTTCATCGAGCCTGACCACGGCAACCGATCCTCTCGGATAATTGGCAATAAAAAGATATCCGCTGTCGGGAGATATCGAGATATAACAAGGTCCGCCATATGGTATTACCATCTCACCGGCCTTTTCAAATGAAGCATTACGGGCATCATACCTCAGGGTAGTAAGACCACCTCCGGGTTCTCCTTTAAACTCCATTACCTCATTGGCAGCATATAAGAGTTTCTTCCCGGGAGAATAACAAAAATATGAGGGATTTGGACCTGCATCCGCCTGAGAAATTAATTTAAGAGATCCTCTCCTGCTGTCAAGTTCAAAAACATTCATTCCCATTTCATCTCCCTTTGTGAATCCTCCTGCAAAAAATCTCGTATTTTGGCTGCAACCGGTAGTGATAATACCCATCATCAAAAAAAATGAAATTAATAATGTGTTTTTTTTCATTATGTTAAATGTTAAAATATGTGAATACGGACGATTAAACACCCGTTTATCAATAAATCCAAATATACTTATAAATAATTTTAATAGATTTGTTACATGCCCATTAAAAAATTTAATTCATATAAAACATTTTAAATGAAGAAATCAGGCTTATTTCCAATGGTCCTGTTGTTGATTTTTTTTACCGGTTGTTCGTCCGGGAAGAAAAAGAACACAACTGAAAAAACAAATGATATTCTGATAATTGATGCTCCGGGTCTGACTTCTCTGAATTTTGATATTACCACAGGAGGTTTACCTGTTGTCCCCGGTCTGGAGACTTATACGGTTATCCGTTCCGACAGGGAGCATCCCGAAAATGCCGAAGGTTACGGATATACATATCAGCATCATCCCGATATTGCAATATGGAAAGGCCGTATGTATGTCGGCTGGAATTCCTGCCAGGTTGATGAGGACACATGGCCTTCACGTGAACTGATCAGTTCATCGGCTGACGGAAAGATCTGGACAAAACCTGTAGAGATGTTTCCGCAGGGTATCTCTATGCCATTAAGGATGTATTTCTTCCTGGCTCCGAATGGACGGATGCTCATAACAGCCGGATTGAGGACAAACCAGGAAAAGCTTAGTGAACGCAGGAAAAATGCTCTTGTCATACGTGAACTCAAATCCGATCATACAACGGGAGAAGTTTTTACATTGAGACAGCCACCGGAAGATGTAAGCGGAATTCCTCCTTTTTATACCACTTCAGATGATAAAGGTTTTGTACAGGCCTGTGATCAGCTTCTATCGGATCATCTTTTTCTGCTTCAGCAGGATTACGGGAATCTTCTCAATCCTGAAAACAGGATGAAGTGGAACGATCCACAGAACTGGGAAGGAGATTCCCTGGTTAAACAGAGTGCCGGAAATTTTGGCAAGGCTATGTGCTTCTTTAAACGCAAAGATGGAGCTATGGTGGGTATCGGTAAGAACCGGTGGGTAACCATTTCGCGTGACAAGGGCAAAACCTGGAGCCAGCCTGAAAAACCCGAGACCTTTATTTCCGGAATGGGTAAAGTATGGGGACAAAGGATCCCTGACGGAAGATATGTACTCGTATATAATCCGGACCTATCCAGAAGATGGCCACTGGCAATATTAACAAGTAATGACGGCATTACCTTCAGTGATCCGTATGCTATCCATGATGAATTACCTGCAAGGCGATATGCAGGTCTCCATAAGGATGCCGGTGCAAGTTATCACCGCGGATTGTCAGAATGGAACAACGACGGAAGCTTTAAGGATGATGCCCTCTGGCTTGTTTACAGCCTGAACAAGGAGGATATCCGTGTAGTGCGGATACCGGTACCCTGATAATTATTGTGGCATACCATGGTATGCCTCTACTACCCATTATTAACCAAATCCAATAGCCTATGAAACAAAACAGAAACTGATCTCTGCAGATTTAATGTGATCTTATATCACGCTTTTCATTAAAACATTTTTACGGAATGCTGTTCCATAAAAATATTTTTTTGCCATTTTATTCAAAATCAACTAATTATGAAGAAAATCAACAATGCAAATAAATATGTAATCTCTGAGGTCCTGAAAAAAAGTACCTTTAAGAGTATCATAATTGCAGTCCTTATTTTTATATACGGGGCTGCTGTCGATCCCGGCGTTTTTGCTGCAGATAACGGCATAGTATCTGAGCAACGGCAGGTAAGCGGAAGAATAACCGATGCTGCCACGGGTCAGGCAATGCCGGGTGTGAATATCCAGGTAAAAGGTACCACACTGGGTGCCATATCGGATATAGACGGTAAATATTCTTTATCTGTTCCTGATCTTAATGTAACCCTTGTTTATTCATTTATAGGTTATGTCACACAGGAGATCCCCCTTGGTGGAAGGACTGTGATTGATATATCACTTACTGAAGAACTGACAAGGCTGGAGGAAGTAGTGGTTGTTGGATATGGAACCGTTAAGAAAGCCACTATTACAGGGGCAATAAGCACAGTTGAAGGCGAACAATTACAGAAATCGCCGGCAATAAACATTACAAATGCATTTGCCGGCAGATTGCCAGGATTAATGGTTGTCACACGCTCCGGTGAACCGGGCAACGATCAATCAATACTACGTATCAGAGGTTCAAATACACTGGGTAACAATAATCCTCTGATTGTCATTGATGGTATTGCAAACCGCAGTATGGACAGGCTCAGTTCCTCTGATATCGAATCCATAACGGTTTTGAAAGATGCATCTGCTGCAATTTATGGTGCACAGGCGGCAAACGGGGTTATATTGATTACAACAAAACGAGGTGTGGAAGGAAAACCAAAAATCACAATAAATGTTAATCAGGGATGGACAATGCCGACAGTATTACCTCAAATGGCCGATGCAGCTACTTATGCACAAATGATAAATGAAATAAATTATTACGATGGCCTTCCTCCAAAGTATTCTGCAGAAGAAATACAAAAATACAAGGACGGATCAGATCCATGGAACTTCCCGAATACAGACTGGTACGGGGTAACTATGAAAAAAGCATCCTCACAGAATTTTGCTAATCTTGACCTAAGGGGAGGATCGGCATCCGTCAAATATTATGTTTCACTTGGAGGAAATTTCCAGGATGGTATTTATAAAAACAGTGCCACAAATTATAAGCAGGCAAACTTCCGTAGTAATATTGATGCAACAATTACACAAAATATCAAGCTGAGCCTTGATGTTGCAGGACGTCAGGAAACAAGAAATTATCCGACACGCTCGGCATCGAATATTTTCAGTATGCTTATGAGAGGATATCCTGTTGCACATGCCTACTGGCCAAATGGACTGCCCGGCCCGGATATTGCCCTTGGAAATAATCCTGTGGTCATTACAACAAGTATGACCGGGTACGACAAACAAAAAGATTACATCATGGAAAGTGTTATCAAACTTGATATTAATATTCCGTGGGTAAAAGGATTATCATTTGCCAGTAATATTTCTTTTGATAAAAATATACGTAACGAAAAACTCTGGGAAACTCCCTGGTATCTCTATGTATGGGACGGAGTATCTTATGAAACGGATAATACTCCTTTGCTTTCAAAAGCACTAAGAGGACTCCCTTCCCCACAACTGACACAAGGTATGACAGACGGAAACAGGACAACTCTTAATGCGTTGATTAATTATACAAGGAGTTTTGCCAATACACATAATATTAGATTACTTGTGGGTTCAGAACGGATTTCCGGAGAATCTATGAATTTTGAAGCATTCAGGAAATATTTTGTTTCCAATGTAGTTGACCAGTTGTTTGCAGGCAGTGAACTGGAAAAAAATAACAACGGATCAGCAAGCCTGAGTGCACGTCTGAATTATTTCGGCCGTTTTAATTACGATTATATTGGAAAATATCTTCTGGAATTTGTATTCAGATATGATGGTTCCTATATTTTCCCTGAAAATAAACGGTTTGGATTTTTCCCCGGAGTATCTCTCGGATGGAAAGTATCAGAAGAGAATTTCTGGAAAAACAATCTGTCTTTTATCAATACCTTCAAACTCAGAGGATCATGGGGTCAGACAGGTAATGACCGGATTGAAACCTATCAGTATTTATCCAGCTTTGGTTTCGCCAGCCAAAGATATGTCTTTCAAAATGAGGAGAAAATACTTAATGAACTTCGTATTCCCAATCCGGATGTTACATGGGAAGTTGCCAATCAGCTTGATATAGGATTTGATGCTGCAATTTTTGATAGTAACCTTGAGTTTCAGTTTGATTACTTCCATAATCTCCGTACAAATATTTTATGGTACAGAAACGCTTCTGTACCACAAACCAGCGGATTAACACTTCCAAGAGAAAACATAGGCGAAGTAGTTAACAGGGGATTTGACTTTCAGATCAGTTACCATAACGCAGTTGGTAATTTAAATTACTCGGTTTCTTTGAACAGCGGATATCAGAAAAATGAGATCAAGTTCTGGGATGAAACACCAGGAATCCCGGAATACCAACAATCCACAGGTCGGCCCATGAATGCAGACCTATATTACAAAGCAATCGGGATATTTAAAGATGAGGAAGCCCTGAATGACTACCCCCACTGGCAGGGAGCACGCCCGGGTGACATAATATTTGAGGACATCAATAAAGACGGTAAAATTGACGGTCTGGACAGGTACAGAGAACCAAAAACAGATCTTCCTGTATTTTCCGGAGGAATTAATTTTGATCTGACCTGGAAAAATGTCTACACATCCTTGTTCCTGCAGTGGGCAACAGGTGCTGTCAGAAATAATTATTATGAAATGCAGGGAGAAGCTGGAAATTTCCTGGCTGCAGATGCTGATGGACGCTGGACTGTAGATAATCCTGATGCGACAAAACCAAGAACATGGAACCGGTATTATGGCTATTGGAGAGAACAGTCAAATACATACTGGCTTAGATCAACTGATTATATGAGACTTAAAAATATTGAAGTCGGCTATAATGTTGCATCCCTTTCCACAGTAAAGAGCCTCGGAATTGAAAATCTGAGAGTATTTTTTACCGGATTAAATCTTGTGACCTTTGATAAACTGAAGGATTTTGATCCTGAATCTACTTCAGCAACTTCTTATCCTCTCAATAAGGTGTATAATATCGGTGTTAGTCTAACCTTTTAATAATCAGAAAATGAAAAGTTTAAAATATATCTTTTTCGTATTGCCTTTACTTTGTTTATTAGGCAATTCATGTTCCGAAGATTTTCTGGAAACTAAACCACTTACTGAAATATCGGAAGTTGATGTATGGGGTGATCCTGCGCTTGCCAGGCTCTTTGTTAACCATATATATTTTAATACTCCGGAACCTTTCAGGCGGGGAAGGCTTTCATCAAATCTCGTTGACGAAGCCGATTACAGAGGCAATACTGCTTCTTTAAATTTTAACAATGGTATTATAAATCAGGATGCTACTCCTACATGGAACAATATTTATTATAACAGGGCATGGAATGAATTTTATTCAAACATCAGATATTGTAATTCATTTCTGGAAAATGTAGACAAGATCCCCTTCGACGACGATACTGAGAAAAATAAAATGATGGGTGAAGTTCATTTTCTACGTGCTTACCTGTACCATGAACTGGTTGCCATGTATGGCGGTGTGCCTCTTGTGAAGAATACATATGGTTTGAAAGATGATTTCCTGATACCACGCGACTCTTATGAAGATTGTATAAAATTTATTACAGATGAGTGTGATCTGGCTACCGGTCTGCTTCCGGAATCCCATTCCGGAACTGATGTTGGCCGTGTCACAAAAGGGGCTGCTATGGCACTTAAGGCAAGAGTACTTTTGTATGCTGCAAGCGATCTGTATAATACCAATATGTTTTCATCCTTTTCTGAACCAAAACTTCTGCAATATACCACAGGAGACAGAAGAACCAGATGGCAGGCTGCAAAAAATGCGGCAAAGGACATAATTGATCTTAACTTATACAGTCTCTATATGGCAAATCCCTCACCGGGCGATTCAATAGCACAGAATTATGCCGATTATTTCATAAAACAAACTTATACTGAGGAAGATATTTGGGCAAAATTCGTTGTAACTGAATCCGGTCAGATGATTGGCTTATATAGCCTGATGAATGGTTACCATGGATGGGGAACCAATGCTCCCCTGGGTGATATGGTCGACGCATTTGAAATGAAAGACGGAAGTAAATTCGACTGGAGTAATCCTGTCCACGCAGCAGCACCTTATAAAAATCGTGATCAGCGTTTCTATGCAACCATATTCTATGAGGGTGCAAAATGGAGAGCCAGACCCGGAGATGTCGCTGAAAAAGACCCCCTGAATGCAGTCCAGGTGGGTATATGGGAAAAATGGGATAATACTTCACAATCGGTCTCATATATATACGGATTAGATACCAGGAAAGGCGGAATTGAAGAATGGAACGGATCTTATACCGGGTATTACATGAGAAAATTTGTAGACCCTGCATGGGATGTTTCATTTATTGAATCAGGTGGAGGAGGCTATCAGACTGTACCATACCGATTTTTCAGGTACGGAGAAGTACTCCTTAATTATGCTGAAGCCTGTATCGAACTGGAAGAATATGCCGAAGCCCGTACCTATATTAATATGATAAGGAAAAGAGCAGGCCAGCCTGAAATAACAGAATCCGGACCTGCTTTACGTGAACGTTACAGAAATGAAAGACGTATCGAACTCTGTTTTGAGGAGCATCGTATTCATGATGTACGAAGATGGGCAATAGGACCTGAAGCATACAAACAGGTGAAAACAGCCAAAGTTCTATATAAACTACTGCCTGATAAAACAACATCTACGGTCCCCACTATCACACATGAAGTATTTCAGACCAGAAAATGGCTCGACAAAGCATATTTCATGCCCATTATGAGGGCTGAAATGAATAAAAACAGCGCTCTTGTACAGAACCCTGGTTATTAAAATATTTAAGAGGTTGTCTTAAATGACATAAGCTTATATATGTCTGAATTAAACACGACAGAAAGGTGCAGACATGGCAGATAGGACAAAATTAAACTATTGTCTTTGTATGATTTGCACCTTTCTACTCTTTGAAACCGGAATAACAAATGGAATTGTGAATGAAAATTCTTTTCAGACAACCTCTTTTATAAAATTATTTTGATTTGTGAATTTTATGATGATCCGCGGATAATCTGAACCAACATTTAATACCTGTAACTCACCATGAACCCATTTAAAAAGATAAGACTTCCCTTTTATACATTTATTATCACATTGTTGCTCCTGCAAATTAATCCATCCGTGTCCGCACAGGAGATCAGGGTAATGACTTATAATATCTTCCACGGTGAACAAAGATACGATCCCGGGAAAAGTAATCTTACCCGGGTTGCAGAAGTAATTAACAAATATAAACCTGATTTTGTGGCACTTCAGGAGGTAGATAGCATGACTGTGCGTTCAGCCGCTTTCAATAATGGCATCCCGCAGGATCTGGTAAAGGAACTGGCAGGGTTGACCGGAATGTATGGTTTTTTTGGGAAAGCCATCGATTACAGCAACGGAAGCTACGGTGAAGGTATTTTATCCAGATTCCCTGTGAAATCATCGAAATACAGTCTGCCAATCCCGAAAGGCGGAGAAGGCAGAACATTGTTGATGATTAATCACACATTTCCGGATGGACGTGAAATCATATTCGCAGGAACACATTTGTGTCATCAGTTTGATGAAAACAGGCTGGCACAGGCTAAAGCCATCCGCGAAATTCTTGAAACTATAAAAATCCCTGTAATTATGGGCGGTGATTTTAATTTCAGACCGGAAAGCGAACCTTATAATATAATCACCGGCAACTTTAAGGATGCAGCTATATTAAAAGGTGATCCTCAATTTACTATATCATATGAAAATCCGAGGGCAAGAATAGACTTTATCTTCCTGTCAGAAAAACACAACTGGATAGTGAAAGATGTAGAAGTAATCCGTAATTCAGCCTCAGATCATATGCCGGTGCTGGTCACCCTGGAACTGAAATAATAAACATAAATACATAGAAATGAAAAAATACCTGCTATTCTCAACTCTTATAATAATTTCTTCATTGTCAGTACACTCTCAGGAACTGACTTTTACAATAAATCATGGACCATACCTTCAATATGTGACACCTCATGAAGCCACCATAATCTGGACTACAACCTCAGACGCCATTTCATGGGTTGAATACTATAAAGAAGACGGGACCAGTTTTTATGAAAGGGAAAGACCGAAAGTTTTTTCTTCATCAGACGGACTTAAAACTATAAGCAAAATTCATAAGGTAACTCTGAATGATCTGAATCCGGAAACCAGATATGTATATCGCATTTACTCCAAAGAAGTTAAGAACCGGAATTATCGTAACCCTGTTTTCAGCAGAACCATAGCATCCGCTCCAAGACAACTGCAATATTTTACAACAGATAAATTGTCCGGAGATAGAACTTCCTGTATAGTTTTGAGTGATATTCATGAAGATGCATCAAAAGCCGGAAAACTATTGAGTGATGTTGATCTGAAAAATTTCGACTTTGTCGTTTCAAACGGAGATTTTCTGAGTGACTTTGATCAGGAAGCTGACCTCTTCAGTGCACTTGACACATGCGTTAATATATTCGCAAAGCAAATGCCACTATATTTTGTAAGAGGGAACCATGAAACAAGAGGCAGCATGGCAGCTCAGATGAAGGATTACTTCTACTTTCCGCAAAATAATTATTACTATACTTTTAAATCAGGCAGTACCCTGTTTATTGTACTTGACGGAGGCGAGGATAAACCGGATTCTGACATTGAATACAATGATCTTGTGGATTTCGATGCCTACCGGACAAAGGAGGTGGAATGGCTGAAAGATGTAATTGAATCCGAGACGTTCAAAAATGCTGAACATATTATTGTTTTTTGCCATATGCCACCATTTTTCCCCGACAGATCAGCATGGCATGGTGATATGGAGGTCCGGAAGAAGTTCGTCCCTGTTCTGAATAACGCGGGAATTGACCTGATGATCTCCGGTCATACACACAGATATGCCTTTATTGATAAAAAACCGGGGGAAAATAATTTCCCGATCCTTGTAATGAATAACAATTGCAGAGTAGAATTAATTATCGATAGTAAAGGAATAAAAGCAACAACAACAGATGTGAACAAAAAGGTATTATCACAACTGACTTTCGATTAAGTTGATAGTGAAAAATTTAACAAAAATACTTTATTCAGACCTCGCAGATCTGCCTGAAATACTTTGACTTAAGCACAATAACTCTGAATATCTAATCACTTAAAAATAAATTGCCGGACTTATGACAAAAAAATTCACAGACAGAACAAGAATCATTTTCTTATCATGTTTTCTTCTTGCCTTCTTCTGCCCTCTGGGCGCACAAAATAATGAAGGGCATAATCAGCCGGGTCCTTTCTCTTTTGTTTATGTTACTGATATTCACCTTGATTATAGCAATTTAACCATGCAGTATTTTGATAAAGCTGTAAATACAATAAATAATCTGAATCCTGATTTTATTGTGACAGGGGGCGATAATATCAGAGATGCATCACGACCTGAAAGATCATATGCTGATTCGCTTTACAACTTATATGTTTCACAGATAAAAAGGTTCAACATGCCGGTATATACGGGTATAGGGAACCATGAATGTTTTGGTATAAACAACCCTGGTATTTCAAAGGAAGATCCTTTGTTCGGGAAGAAAATGTATGAATCCAGAATAGGGAAAAGATATTATTCATTTAACCACAAGGGCTGGAAGTTCTTTATGATCGATGATATAAAGATCACTGATACAGATCATAAATATATCGGCAATGTTGATGATGAACAAATGGAATGGCTGAAGAATGAACTGGCAGCTACCGACTCTCTTACACCGATTGTTATATGCAGTCATATCCCGTTTATTTCTTCCATGAAAAAATTTGAATTTGGTTCATTAGCCGGAAATCCTGATAATGACGGAGTATCTAATTCAATTGAGTTCTTCAGGCTTTTTGCCAACCACAATCTTAAATTGCTGCTGCAGGGGCATTTCCATTTTTTTGAAGTACTCTATACCAATAACATGTATTATATCACGGGCCCTTCACCAAATGGAAGGTATGGAAGCATGTTAACAAAAACAACTGGATTTATTCTCTTTACTCTTGACGGAAATGATCTGTCATGGAAATTAATAGGGAATAATTTGTAATAAAAAAGGGACATGCCATGGCATGTCCCTACATTTGTTTTTTCGATAATTTTATTTATACCTCGAAATTATCACATTCCCGGTATGCCTGGATCACCCTGGCCTCGCCTTCTTTGGTGCCACGGTTGCTTATACCATGTTCCATGCCTATAACACCGTCAAATTTACGGCTGTATATATATTTGAAGACATTCTTATAGTTGATCTCACCGGTTGTTGGTTCATTACGTCCGGGATTATCACCACAATGGAAAGCGGCTATTTCACTCCATGCTGCTTCAATGTTGGGGATAAGATTCCCTTCTGTAATCTGCTGATGGTAAATATCATTAACTATTTTACACGACTTCCTGTTGACCGCACGGCATATCGAATAAGCCTGGGGTATGCCGGTGAGGAATAACCCCGGATGATTCCTTAAGGTGTTAAGCGGTTCCAGCACAATTGTAAGTCCGGCAGGTTCTACGATGTCACAGCACATCCTCAGGTTATCAATGACATTTGCAGTCTGATAATCCCTGTGAAGCCTTTCATCATATCTTCCGGGTACGACAAGTGCCCATTTCACTCCTGTTCTCTTAAAACAATCCACTCCTTCCTGCATTTTCTTTGCAAGCATTTCGCGGGTTTCAGCTTTATCAAGAACGAATGATGTGACCGAAAAATCAGCATATAAAACAAACGGGCCCATTTCCATTCCGAGCCTGTTCATTTCATTTGCAATTTTCAGCTGTTCCTCAACCGGACGGTTCATGAGACCGTTGTCGAACATTGCCCTGAATCCCTGATCGTAGCAGAATTTAATATTATCAACCGGATCAGGGCCGGCATGCTGACGGAACATCCCAATACTTGGTCCGTATTTGAGTTTGAAGGGTTCTGTTGCATCGGGAATTGATATTTTTCCCACGCCGAAGACTGAAGGAGCCGCCATAACGGCAGCTCCTGATACAGCGGCTTTTTTTATGAAATTCCTTCTGGAGTTAATCATATTACTGTATGTTAGCATTTAAAACACCATCGCCACAGTGTTCTTAACCCTGCTGTTTAGCTCTTGCGGCAGCCCTTTCAGCAGCTCTTTTTGCTTCTGCGGCTGCATCATATGCTTCACCGGCAATCGGGACTTCTTTGGGTATATCGACCTTGCCGAATGCAAATACCTGTGGTCCAAGCTTCATATCAGAATTCATCATTTCTTCATATGTTGTCTCCTTGCCGGTATAAGCTGAAACACGACCCATAATTCCTACCAATGTGGAAATAGCTGTATTCTCGAGTTCATTGAAAGGCTGGTTATTTCTTATTGCTGTAACCATATCGATATGCTCCTGAACATAAGGATCCATCATTGACCTGCTTGAAGGTTTCCCTTCGCTGTCGAGAGGATATTCATATTTCCATATCTCATTACCTGCGAGGTCAGATATGGCATCTATACAGTTCGTGGAACCTTTGGTTCCCTGTAACCTTTCTGCAACACTGCTCCAGCATCCGTTTATCTGGCGGCACTGGCTGTGGAAACGTCTGCCATCCTCAAAAATATACTCAATGGAGAAATTGTCATACTGGTCTCCGGTAACACGTCTAAGACGTGAACCCATACCGTGTGCAGTTACCGGATGTGCTCCGGTGAACCAGTTCATAACGTCAATATTATGAACATGTTGTTCAACTATATGGTCTCCGGAAAGCCATGTCCAGTTGACCCAGTCGCGGATCATCCATTCCATTTCTGACCACGACGGATTATTATCCCTGTGCCACAGCTTGCCACCGTTCCACCACACATTTCCACCGACTATATCACCTATTGCACCAGCCTTTACCTGGTTATAGTTTGCAACATAGTTACGCTGGTGACGGCGCTGTGTACCCGTTACGATTGTCAATCCCATCTCCTTGGCCTTAAGGGCGGTTGCCATAACAGATCTTGCACCAGTAGGATCAACACATACCGGTTTCTCTGCAAAAATATGCTTGCGGGCTGCTACTGCGGCAGCAAGATGTTCCGGACGGAAGAATGGAGGAGTTGCCATAATTACAATATCTACTCCTGAATCTATAACCTTCTGGAAAGCATCAAATCCTACAAAACAATTTTCTTCAGGAACTTCCTGATTCTTCTGCTTGAGTATTGCCGCTCTTGCTTCGTCAACACGGTCCTTGAATGTATCACCCAGTGCTGTGACCTGAAGATTAGGTCCTGCATTAAGGAAATTAATGGCTGCACCTCTTCCGCGGCCACCGCATCCGATCACACCGGCTTTAAGTACCGGACCGTCAGGGGCAGCATCAAGCCATGTACCATTATCTACCGCTTTAAACGGTTTATCCTTGCCACTGCTGCAGCTTGTGATAATAACAGGGGCAACAATGCCGGCGGCTCCGACAGCTGTCGTGCCCAGAAAACTACGTCTCGAGATTCCAGATTTTTTCATATAAGATGGATTTTATTAGAGGTTAAAATAATTAACAATCAAGCTGAAAGAAAGTAATCAAATGTAAATATATGTATTTAAAATACAAATTGAAATATGCAAATTAATATTTTTTAACAGAGACCTGCTCCATATTAAGAAGTCGCCTGCATTGCTATAATTTCCTGCCCCCCGATTATCCACTAATTCCCCGAAGAATCCTGTAATCACCCCCCCTCCCAGGGGGGGATGGGGGGGTTGTTACGGCATGAACCATAAGCCCCTCTTACCCCCCTCCCAGGGGGGGGCAGGGGGGGTTGGTTCGACTGAATATAAATGCTTTCCATGGGCAGTAGAGTTGTTACGTAGTATTCCAAAAAGATATTAAATTTGCAGTGATACCTCTACCCAAATGTTGCCACTAATGAAGCATATTAAATATTGTTTCTGCCTGATTATCCTGTCTGCATGCATTTCTTCCTGCAATAGAGAACCGGGTGGCGACCTGAAAAAAACTGAGAATCTCCCGGTCATAAGTCCCGATTATACAGACATAATCATCCCCTATAACATTGCCCCTCTCAATTTCGTGATAAAGGAAAATGGATCTGCATATTTCGTTAAAATCAGTTCCGGGAATGATATTTTCATCAATTTAAGATCACGGAACGGCATAATCAGGATCCCAGCAAAAAAATGGAAGGAATTACTGACAGAAACCAAAGGAAGAGAATTAAATTTTGAAGTTTTTGTGAAGCAGGAAAACTCAACCTGGACAAAATACAAAACATTCACCAATACCGTATCTGCCGAACCGGTTGATCCATATATAACCTATCGCCTCATCCATCCGGGTTATGAAAGGTGGAATGACATATCGATCCGGCAGAGGAATATAGAGGATTTCAGTGAATGGCCGATAATAAAGAACAGTGTTGCCGATCAGAATTGTGTCAACTGTCATTCTTACAATAATGGCAAATCGGATGATTTTCTGTTTCATATGAGAGGAAGCCTGGCAGGTACTTATTTTTATTCAGGAGGAGAATTTAAAAAAATGAATCTGAAAACTCCTGAGATGAGCAATGGTTCGGTATACCCCAGATGGCATCCCTCTGGAAGATTTGTAGCTTTTTCATCCAATAGCATTGTACAGCAGTTTCATTCTTCCGATATAAATAAGATAGAAGTCAGCGATCTTGAATCTTCCCTGGTCCTGTACGATATTGAAAAAAATGAGATCATTCCGGTCGATCTTCCGGATAAGGAGAAATACATGGATACATATCCCGAATGGTCGCCCGACGGCACTACAATGTATTTCTGCAGAGCACCCCAGGTGGGGGAAAGATATGATTACCGCCAGACAAGATATGATCTTTACAGGATTCCTTTTGATACAGTATCCCGGTTATTCGGAGAACCTGAGCTCATATTTAATGCATCAAATGAGGGAAAGAGCATTTCATTCCCAAGGATATCTCCCGATGGCAGGTTCATTGTGATGACATACCAGGATTACGGTTGCTTTCCCATCTGGCATAAAGAAACTGATCTTATTTCACTAAGCCTGGAAACTCTTGAATATTCAAACCTTGAACTGAACAGTGATTTCCCGGAAAGTTATCACTCATGGTCGTCCAACGGGAGATGGCTGCTTTTCGCCAGCAGACGTGATGATGGGCTTACCACAAGGCCGTATATATCTTTTATTGATAATAACGGCAGATCGGGAAAACCTTTTATTGTACCCCGGAAAGATCCGGAATTTTACGAAACTTACCTTAGGAGCTTCAACGTACCGGAGTTTTCAAATGTGAAGATTGCGATGAATCCAGGGAAAATAAGGGATGCTGTCACTTCTGAAGCGGTTCAGGCTAAATGGGGTGGGAAATAGGTCCCGAATTCCCCCCTTGAGGGGGGCAGGGGGGTGTAAAAACCGCAACAACATCCCCCTAACCCCCTTCAAAGGGGGAAAACTGAGCCGGAACCCCTTAAAAGGGGGAAAGCTAAGCCGAAACCCCTTCAAAGGGGCATGTGAGAGACAATCTTTCCACCTTCAAGGGGGGAACCATAATATCATTAACCAAACGAATTCTGTAAAAAATCAGAATGGCTAAAAACAAACACCAGATCAATCAGTTTGTTGCTACCTTACCATCAAGGTTATTCTTCCTTTTTACCTTTCTTTTCTTTTTCTTTTTTGCCGACCATATATTCTTCTACCAGGAAAAGACCTCACTTTTTATTTTTTCCGGGGATTTCCTTGCTGATAATCTCAACCAGCCGGGAGGTATACTGGTCTTTCTCTCGAAATTCCTTACCTCCTTTTATTATTACCCCATCACCGGAGCACTTATTTCATCGGTGATAATATGGTCTATTGTGGTTATTTCTCTGGAAATAACAATGGCCATTACTGGTTCCAAAAAAGTGTTCATCCCTTTTCTTGCAGGACTGGTCCTTTTCTGCCTTCAGCTCAACTATCGCTATATGCTGTATAATAATCTGGGGATCCTCCTGCAGCTGATCTTCTTCCTTCTGTATATAAAATACCTTAAAAGATTCTCTTATGTCTTTCTGATACCCCTGCTTTATTTTATCTCGGGAGGTTTTACATGGATATTCTGCATAATGTATTCAGTCTTGCTTCTCCTTGAAAAACCTGAAAAATGGTGGCTCAAACTGATCATACTCTGGCTGCTGAGTCTTATTTTCATCTGGCTGGCAAAGGAATTCCTGTTCTTCCAGTCAGTCCGGACATTGCTATCCTTCCCATATACAGATGACGGTACTGGATCCCAGATCAGAATATTCATCCCTCTGGTTGTTGTTATTTCATTTCTTCCGGTATTTTTAAAAATCCGGATCAGAAATCCTTTCAGGAAAAAATTCACGCAAAACATCCTCACAGTTTCAGGGTCTGTTTCTTTACTTGTAATTCTAATCACTATTTCTGTTATAAGGTATGACAGAAAAACACAGCATTACTTTTATGTTGAAAAACTGTTTTATGAAAACCGCTTCAATGATGTTATTGATTACAATATTAAGTATCAGTCCAATAATATTCTGAGCCTTTATCTGAATAACATTGCCTTATGCGAAACAGGACAGCTCAATGATAAGCTTTTCCATTTCCGGCAGAGTGCTGACGGAGGAACATTGTTCCTGAAATGGGACATTACAGGTGAAATTGCACGACGAGGGGGCTACTTTTACTATACTATCGGAATGATTAATGAAGCACGCCGGTGGGCATTTGAGAATATAGTAACCAGGGGAATGACGCCTGAAGGATTAAAGCTGATAATAAGGAGCGATATCATTAACGGCGACTACAAGACAGCAAACAAATATATTTCAGTTCTAAAGAAGACCCTGTTTTACCGTGATGAAGCAAATGGTTTCAAGAAATTACTTTTCGATGACAAGTCTGTGGAATCCCATCCGGAGCTTGGAGAAAAACGAAGGAATAAGAATAAGACAGATTTTATTGTGATATCTGAAGATCCTGTAATCAATATTGAAAGGATCCTCGCAACAGATTCAACAAACAGGAAAGCATATGAATACAAGCTTGCATGGCTTCTTCTCAAAAAAGATTATCACTCTATCTCATATGAATGGGATGATCTGGAGAAACATGGATTTAAAACCATCCCTGTACATATTGAAGAAGCGGCAACGGCAATAAAGGTTCTGTATACCGGCCAGCTCCCTTCTCCAGGAAATCTCAGTATCAATCCTTCTACTGAGATCCGTTTTAACAGGTTCCTGCAAACTTTCCAGTCATACGGAAATGATCTCAGAGCTGCAGAACCTGCCCTTAGAAAACAGTTTGGAAATACATTCTGGTACTGGACTTTCTATCATTAATAAAGGCTGCTCCCTAAGGAACAGCCTTTATAATAATCTTACAGATACCTCTCCGGAATATTATTGTTAATATCCGGGAGCCTGTTCCAGCTGGGGTGCTTTATTGACCTCGCTGCGTGCCAGTGGTATCCAGTAGAACTTATTGGATGACCAGGATCTGTCATCAGGTTTGGCTGTCAGATCGTATTCCCATTCCCAGTCACCGTTAACAAACTCTCTGACCTTCATTTCATATACATTCCCGATTACATCAGGTGCAGTCATCCAGCGGCGCATATCATACCACTGATGGCCTTCGGCAAAGTGTTCGATGTATCTTTCATGACGCACCCATTCCCTTGCCTGGTCCTGATCGGCAGTCACCCGGTCAGGTAATCCTGCACGGTTCCTTACCATATTAAGAGCATCCAATCCATTCTGTAATTCAGCGCCTCCAATTTCTACACAGGCTTCTGCATAATTAAGAAGAATTTCTGCATAGCGGAATTCGACCCAGTGATTGGTATTTCTGTAATACTGGCCGACAGTAGCCGGATCCATGAATTTTTTGATATAATAACCATTCTTGGTCCCGTTCCATGCTTCGATCTGACCCTGACGGGAATCAACAGCATAAGATTTTACTGTACGGTCCATATTATACAAATGACCTGTCTGTACCCTGTTTGTAGGATCAAATGCTGCACGGTCTGCGGGACTGCTCTGCCATGGTGCTCCATGATATAATACGGTACCATAAAAACGTGCTTCACGTCCCACATAGGGATTCCTCTGTGGATCAGCGGCCAGCTCAGCGGCAGTTGCTGTACGGAGTACCTGGTTCCCGGGATTGTATTTATCCCAAACAAACGGGGTACCGTCAGCCATCTCATATTGCCGTACTGCAGGTTCTGTCGGATTGTTATTGCCCCAGTTGTGATACCCGCATGGACCAAACCAGATATTTGCCCTGTTTTGATTACCTCCGGTGAGCGGATACTGAATTGCCCATATGGTTTCACTGTTCCAGGTACCTTTCTGATTGAAAATACCAAAATAAGTATCAGCAATTGCCTGAACATCAGCTTCTGAATATCCACCTGAAGGCGGATCTGCAACATTCCCTACAAGAGAATAAGTACCATAAGTCCCGTCCATAACAGCTTTGGCAGCATCCTTTGCTGCAGTCCAGCGGGCAGCCTGACTGCCTGTTCCGAAGGATACGAGGGTTTTTCCGGGTTCATAGCCGCCATTTACCAGGTCGCTTGCACAGAAAAGCAATACTCTTGATTTAAGTGCAGCAGCAGCACCTCGTGTGGCTCTTCCCTGCTCCATCTTTGCAGGAAGATTGGCAATGGCATCATTTATATCCGAAAGTACCTGATCAAGTGTCTGCTGTAAGGTTGACCTTTTAATTGTAAGAAATTCACCTCCGAGGACAAAAGGTTCTGTTGCTATAACAGCACCTCCATAGTTCATAAGGATCATTGCATACTCAAATGCCCTGAGGAAATAAGCTTCTCCTTTAATCTGGGCTTTAAGTGCTTCCTCTGATGATGTCGGAGTGGGAACATCATCGATATTAGCCAGAATGGTATTAATGTTCTGAATGTTCTGGTAAATGAACGGCCAGCGGAGGAATCCTGCATAACCTGTATTGGCAAAGTATCCAAGCTGATCAGGACTCATTGTGCCTTTAAGGTTAACATAATTGGACGGACGGTGTATACATAAAGTCTGATCGGTTGCTGATGATAGAAGATCTTCGCGCATACCCAGTATTCCGTTATCGGTATTTCCTCCCAGTCTGTCATAACACTTACCGAGATAGGCTTTCGTTACATTGATATCAGCAAATACCACCTGCTCGTTGAATGTACTTACCGGGTCCTGGTCCAGTACATCCGTGCATGAGGTGTGTAAGAACAACAGAACCGATATTGATATTATATAACTGAATATTTTTTTCATATTGGTATATTTTTTTATTTCTCAATTAATTAAAAGGAAATATTTGCACCGAACGCAAATGTTTTCATGATCGGATATACTCCCGCACCCTGGGCTTCCGGATCAAACTTTTTTGTTGCAGTCCATAGCAATGCAACATTATTGCCTGAAAAATAGACACTTGCGTTAGAAATACCAATACCTCTGAAAACCTGACTGGGAACCTTGTATGAAAGAACCAGGTTTTTCAGACGTGCATAGGCTGTATTATCAAGCCAGTAAGTACTCATATTCACAGCATGAGCCCAGTAGAAATCGTTACGGTTGAAGGCTCTGGCAATATTAGTATTTTTATTGTTGGGTGTCCAGCGGTTATCATAAGTCCACTGGAAATAATTACCGGCTTCACCACGTCTTTCATCATAATGATTGAACTTATAAAATTTCCCCTGGCCCTGTAACATCACTGATAATGTAAACCCTTTCCATGTTGCATCAAGGTTAAGACCATAATATGTTTCCGGTACATCGACTTCATCAATAAGTATCCTGTCATTGCCATCGATTTTCCCATCCTCTGAAATATCCTCGAAGATAAGGTCGCCCGGTTTTGCGTTGGTCCAGTGAGGATAACTGAGCGCTTCCTCATCAGCAAAAACACCGATACATTTATACATCAGCCAGGCATTATAAGGATGGCCGGTTTCCCTCTGCCATGGAACAGCTCTTTCAGGTTCATCCTTGAATACTACCTCATTATGATTATAGCTGAAGTTACCAGAGATATCAATACGCAGGTCTGAAGTAATGTTCTTATGTACTCCGGCTTCCATTTCAAAACCGGCATTATCAACCCGTGCAATATTTTCATTAGGAAGCGAAAGTCCCGTAAAATCAGGTACAGATGCATCCCTGGCTGCAAGTATATCTTCCCTTTTATTCTTGAAAAATTCAAAATTCAGGTGAAGCAGATCATTCAGCCATTTTGATTCAAATCCTATATTCCTTGTAGTCTGGGTTTCCCATGTAATATTCGGATTTGCAATGGTCGGAGGTCCGACAACTGTTTCAACTGCACCGCTTGAACCGAAAACCATTCCTGCACCCAGTCCGAAACTGTTCATATACTGGAAAGCTGTTCCCGGATCCATACCCATCATACCCCAGGAAGCTCTCAGTTTGAAATAATTTATGAACGGAATGTAATTTTTCCAGAATCCCTCTTCAGAAGCACGCCATCCTATCATAAATCCGGGGAAATAACCCCAGCGGCTGTCAGGCGGGAATTTCAGGGATCCGTCTGCACGAAATATTGCTTCGGCAAGATATTTTCCTCTGAAATCGTAAGTGGCACGGCCGATATATGATTTACGTGCATAGATCGATGCCTGGCCGTCTGTATTCTTATTAAGATCTGCACCTGCATCCATCGTCTGTATAAGTGACGAAATGTATAGCTGCCGGTATCCCCTGAAGAAGTTCCAGTCATTTGTATACTGTTCAAATCCGCCGTAAAGGAATACATTGTGGTCACCAAATTTCCTGGTAAAAGTTGCACTGAGATTTATGGTTTTATTGATTGTCCTGTCAAATCTTTCTGTATTCTCAGGAGAGGAAAGCCCCCTGAGTGTCGGTTTCATGGGCATATCAGTTACGAATCCCGTATTAGGATCCTTCGTTGCTTCGTCCCAGTTGGGATAGTAAAGAACCCATGGCTTATAGAAAGCTTTCTGATAATAATTTGTCAGGTCATAGCTGTAAATTGCATTCAGCGACAATCCCTGCACAAAAGGAATAGTAAGAGTACCATTGAATGAGCTAAGCAACCTGTATGTTTTCTGATCATTCTTACCACCTTCAAAAGTAGATGTAACAACAGGATTATCACCATATTCAATGTCGGGTCCGGGCAGACCGTTCGGCCAGAATGACCAGTTGGTCGGGACGAGACGGGTTGACTGTCCTACAATTGCATCAGCACTTTTATAAGGATAAACCCGGTTTACCTGGAATCCGGCAAGTTCCACTCCTGTCTTCAGCCATTCGGTAATAGGCATATCAACCTTGGCACGTACGTTATATTGATTATATTTAGTGGAAGATTGCTTATAGAATGATTCATCGCCTTTAAGTCCCAGAGATACATAATACAACATTCCCCTTGATCCTCCGTCCATTGTCAGATTATGACGGTAGGTTGTTGTCCACTTTTTAATAAGATCGGCATACCAGTCAGTATCGGGATGCCTCCACGGATCAGCACCTGATTTGAACAATTCAATATCTGCATCAGTATATGTTCTCGATTTACCGGTTGATACCTGGTATTCTGAAAGCATGGTAGCATATTCAGCAGCATTACATACATCCGGTATAACTGTGGGAGTCTGGAAACCCTGGTAGAACTGGTAATTAAGCCTTGTCTTCCCTTCGGTTCCTTTCTTTGTTGTGATAAGAATAACCCCGTTTGCAGCCTGGGCACCATATATTGCTGCAGATGCATCTTTCAGAACTGAGAGGCTCTCGATGTCGTTGGGATCAATTTCATCCATATTACGTCCGGGAATCCCATCAATGATAACCAGAGGTGCAGTCTGACTCTGTACAACTCCATTATTTCTGTCTCCCCCAAGGGTGCTTCTACCGCGAACAAGAATCCTTGTTGCGTACTGCCCCGGTTCCCCGTTGTTCTGAATAACAACAGATCCGGGCAGACGGCCTCCCAGAGAAGTGGAAACGTTTGGTGCCGGTACAGACTGTATACTCTGACCGGAAATGGATGTTACCGAACCGATAACGTTTGCACGTTTCTGAGTGGAATAACCTACAACCACAACTTCATCAAGGTCAGTGATTTCTCCCACAAGTACAACATCAACCGTTGATCTGCCTCCAACAGGAAATTCCTGCGTAACATATCCGATGAATGAAAATACCAGTGTTGCGTTACGGTCAACATTCGCAATTGAATATTTTCCGTTAACATCAGTTATGGCACCCAGCGTTGTTCCTTTAACAAGGATATTTACACCGGGCATGGCCTCCCCGCTGGTTGCATCAGTGACAGTTCCTGTAACAGTAATCTGCTGTTGTAAATCAGCAGAATCATAATCTGGAGCAAGGGACCAGACAGGTGTCGTCAGTCCCATGACCATTAAGAGAGACAGAATTTTCAAATGCAGAAATAACTTATGAAAATTCATTTCAGGCCTTTCAGGCCAAAAGCGTCGGGTAGTTTTTTTCATACCATTACACTGTTAGTTAGTTAGTTAATAAAAATGATTCTTTTATTCGGGATAATTATTTCCCAGGTTCGCATGTTATCGCAATGCGAAAATTAAGCTTTTTTAACAAAATAAAAAAATTTATATCATGGAATTATTGGATCCAGGTTCTCAGTTCAAGGTTGAGTCACTCTCCGAAAAGCCGAAAAATTGTATATGACACTAAGACACAAAAACATAAAGTTTCACAATGTACTAATTATTAGTTACTTAACCTTTGTGTAACTTAGTGTCTTGGTGCCTTATTGGCAAAACTCTATTTTTCGGAGTGAGCTCAAGGTTCAAAGTCCAAGGTTGAGTTAATACAAAAACCCGGAACCTGAAACCTGGAACCCGGAACCTGGAGCCCGGAACTTTGAATCCGGGATTATTTCCAGATGAATTTAATGAGAAACTGTACGCCCGGTGTTTTCGTCAAATTCGCAAACTACCCTGAATCCTACATGGAAGCAGTCGGAATACCACCAGATGCTTTTAGGGATCTGCGGATCGGTCTTTAACCATTCATCTGTCCGGGTATAACTACGTGCTGCACTCCGCACTCTCCCTGCCATATTCAGGAATGATCCACCTCTTATCACGTATTCCTCTCCCGATTCAGGTCCGCGGGGATCTTTGATAACCTCATCCGTATACTGTGAATATGCATCAGACTGATACCAGTCGGAACAGAATTCGTCAACGTTGCCAAGCATATTCTTAAGTCCGAAAGGATTCGGTTTTACCATATCGGGTGTCTGGGTTTTTGAAGGGCTGTTACCTTTATATATTACATAGGAATTGATAACAGCAGTATCATTCTTTGAAAGCTTGGCTCTCAGTCCTGTCTTTTCAAATTTATTGGGATCTCCCTGGAAGAAATACGGTGTCTCCGTTCCGGCCCTGGCAGCATATTCCCATTCTGCTTCAGTTGGCAGCCGGTATGTTTTACCTGTCACCTGTGAAAGCCATCTGCAGTATGTTTCAGCTGCATGATGAGTAAAGGAAATCGCAGGCCTCTGCCCCATTCCCCAACCCTGATCAGGTTGTCCGTATGGTGGTGTCGCACCTGATATTGCATCCGTTTCGGCAGCCTGCTTTGATCTTATACCTTCCGTATCGGTACTTCTTCCCTCGGCAGATGTCTGTGCATAAAAAACAAGATATTCATCCCAGGTGACTTCCACTTCGGCCATGAAAAAAGGACTCAGTTCAACCTCCCTTACAGGGCCTTCATCTTCTCTTCTGAATGGTTCATCAGCAGGACTTCCCATTTTGAACCTTCCGCCGGGAATAGCCATCATATTGAATGAAACCGAAGAGTTCGGTATCTGTTCTGTGAATGATTTGAATTCGGTAACTTTTGCAGGCTCGCTAAAGATCTCTTTAGGAGCGGATGATACACTTCCGAAGGTTACATTGCTGCCATGAGTATATCCCTCCATATAATGACCGGCATTAAGATGGCAGTTTATACAGTGAAGTTCCGGAGTCTTTTTCGTCTGCCTGTAATAAAGGTGTGCATCTTCGCCTTCCTTTGTCAGTTCAGGAGGAAAAAGATTTTCATGGCATTTTATACAGCTGCTTTCATAGGTATGGATCCGTGCATGTTCAAGCCTTCCTTTTTCATCCCAGTCGAATGACGCTGAATCTTTTGTCCAGTAAGCCCACAGGTCCCGCAGACCGGTAGTCGCTTTTGCCCAGAGATATCCGTCGCCCTTCGGTGGAAGATGACATTCGGCACAACCAACACGGTAACCCGATTTTGTTTCATAATGGACCGACCTTTTCCAGGCATTGTCGGCTGCAGGATGGATGTGGCACGACATGCAATATTCATTTGTGGAGGTCTTTTCGAGAGCTTTGCCTCCTCCGAGTATTAACAATATCCCCAGAATCAGTCCGGGGGTGAACCATAAAAGAAATTTCTTCATCTTCGTACTTAATAACCGGATGAAGATAAAAAAAATATAATATCCGATAAAGAAATATGGTTATAAATGAAAAATTGATCTCAACCGGGTGATTGCATTGAGAATTACTACATGTCCGGATGCACCTGATTATCCGGTTAAAATAGCTTTTGGGTCAATTGCCCCTACCCCCCGATCCCTACTTAAAGTGGGGGAGAGTTGCTTAGGGTTTATACCGCAGCTACCCCCCAGCCCCCCAGGAAGGGGGGGAAGTTTGGGGTTTGGTTCATGGCAAAACACCCCCCCACCCCCCGGGAAGGGGGGTAAATTTGTCGATTTATAGTGAATATATCTCAATAGTACGATTTTAGCCCCCTCTCAGGGGGCAGTCCCGCTTCAGGCGGGACGGGGGTTGAAACACATTGCAGTTATAATCGAAACAGCGCCCTTGAGAAGCATTTGCTAAATCGCAACAACCCCCCAGCCCCCCTAGAAGGGGGGATGATTACTGGATACTTCGTAGAATTGATGGATTATCGGTGAACGGAATTTGATGCAATTTGGCACCAT
The DNA here is from genome assembly GCA_964421975.1 of uncultured Rikenellaceae bacterium. Classification (GTDB taxonomy): domain Bacteria; phylum Bacteroidota; class Bacteroidia; order Bacteroidales; family VadinHA17; genus LD21. The sequence continues at coordinate 1,932 of CAYQZL010000029.1, read as the reverse complement.
CTCCTTTAAAATAATTGTGTGTTAAAAATCCTTTAGTTCGGGGAGGATGACACTGGATGCTATGACGCGTAGCCTTCTGTTTGTAGCAACAATACCTACCTTGATTCCTAGCCGCGTAATGGCGACCTGTTCAGGATAATTAATTACCTTTGTCAATTTGATTTGTTAAACTATGAAACCCACATCCTGCTTAAAGTGCGACAAACACTTTATTATAAGAATCATCTGCATGTGGATTCCGTCATCCCATTAAAATCAATTATTATATGACGAAAAAGATTCTGACTATCTATCTCTCTTTATTCCTTACATTAACCCTTCACTCACATCCCTGGAAACCATCCCATTATGTAATTATTGATACCGACGGGGGAATAGACGATATGAGAGCGATAACCATGTTCCTGGCTTCTCCCGATGTAAGGGTTCTGGGGATAACGACTTCCGGAGGCGCCCTGTCTCCCCGGAATGCTTTTATTAAGGTTAAAAGTCTGCTGAACTCATTTTATCACGAAGGGATCCTTGTCGGAACTGATACGGACAGCAAATACAGGATGAAGGAAGTTCCTTTTACTTTGCAGATCCGATGGGGCAACGAAGAAGGGATTGATGTCAGTAATGCCCCGGATAATCTCAGTTTAATCTCCGGTCTTATATCTGCGGAAAAGACAAAGATCTCATTTGTATGTCTGGGAAGTATGACGACAGCCCTCAAAGCTCTCAGGAATATTCCTGATTTCAGCCGGCAGGTTAAAGATATAGTTTGGAGTGCCGATGAGTCAGGCTATCTGAACGGATTCAATTTTAAGATTGATAAAGAAGCATCCGAAGCAATGCTGAAACAGGAAATCCCGGTCAGGATTGTCAGGAGCATGTCTGTTCAGCAGGGTGATCTTTACAACGAAGAACTGATAAAAACATTGGGAATTATTAAAACCCCCTATGCATCAAAGATCTCATCATTTTTCAACAATGAAACCGTCAAATCCCATAAATTTTCATTTTATGGCACCGATGAGATGGTCCCTGTATTCATCCATTATCCGTTGCTCTTTGTGAACAAGGTGAACGGGATCATTTCAGAAAGCACTCCGGCAGATCCTGAGGCAATAAGGGAAAGTACAATAAAGATAGTCAGTGGTGAGACCATTGAAAAGAACCAGGTGATCAAAAAGCTTCCGCTCGATCCTGAATTTTATTTCGATGATATCAGTCAGTCGGTAAATGATATCATTGATAGATATGGCGTTGAAGAATGGAAATCAGGCGTTTATGCAAGTGAAATGCACCGGCATCTCGGAGTTTTTGAGATCATCGGTGTAAAAATGGGTATACGTGCAAGAGAATATTTCAATACAGGTGTTGACGAATTCAAAGCTGTTTCTTATGCAGGATCGACACCCCCTCTCAGCTGTATGAATGACGGACTTCAGGTAAGTACAGGTTCAACGCCCGGACATGGTCTTCTGACAGTAAGGACTGATACAATCCTTGCACCTGTTGTTGATATTACTTACATGGGGCGCAGGATAAGAATCAATCTTAAACCTGAGATTGCCGGAAAAATAAGCTCGGAACTAAAGGAAATAAACTTCATTTATGGTCTCGACAGCGATATTTACTGGGAACTGGTGAGGAAAAATACAATTAAGTACTGGAGGGAAATGGACAGGCATGAGATATTCGAAGTCGAACCACTTCTTTAGCGACTTTCTGTCGGCTCGTAACGGGCAACCATGACGTAACGCACCACTACTCGCAACGGTCTACCTTGACGTAACGCACTACTACTTGTAACGGGCTAGCTTGACGTAACACACTACTACTTGTAACGGGCTACCTTGACGTAACACACTACTACTCGCACCGGATTGCTTCGTCGCTTCGCTACTCGCACTGACGGTACCACGATAGATAGGAAGAGCACACGTC
>CAYQZL010000028.1:0-34076 GCA_964421975.1 uncultured Rikenellaceae bacterium | reverse complement strand
AAATGCTGCGATAACCAATAGTATAATAATCGTTCTCATCTCTTCATATTATTTATTGCAAAATAACTTCAATTTTCTCAATTATAAAAAGTATGCCAAAATTTCGTATTTATAACAAATCCGGGATCACAAAGTTCATCGTATGTGTAATTTCAGATAATTGATCCGATTTATTTTTTACATTTACCGGACTTAAGAAATAGCGATTAATGGAAACAAACGTAAAAACACTTCGTGATTCAGCCGCTCTGAGGTGGCTTGTCCTGGTTTTGTTAAGTGCATTGATGTTTGCAACTTACTGGTTCCAGGATTTCTTTTCCGGATTGAAGGGACTGATGGAATCGGAGCTGGGATTTACCAGTGAGGAATTCGGAAGGCTTATCGGACTGACAACTATTGCCAATATGTTCGGTATGATAATCGTTGGCGGGATCATACTTGATAAATGGGGGATCCGCCTGGCGGGAATAGTATTCGGGGCATTGGCAGCTGTTGGCGGAGCACTGGCGGCTCTTGCAGCTGCAGGAGTGTTCGGTACCGAAAAAAGCACCATGCTTACCGTTATGATAATAGGAAGGATAATGTTCGGTTCAGGGCTGGAGATAACATGTGTTGTGGCGACACGAACCATAGTAAAATGGTTTAAAGGTTATGAAATGGCTCTGGCCATGGCGATCAATATAGGATTCGGCCGGCTCGGATCGGCACTGGGAATTGCTGTTTCCCCCGATATCGCAAACGGTCATGTTTCTCCTGCAGTTACTTTTGCGGCTACACTGATAGCACTTGCACTTATCCTTTTCATAATCTATACCTTCTTTGACAAGAAACTCGACAAGCAGAGAACAGGAATTTCAACAGATAAATCACAGGATGAAGAAGAATTCAGATTCTCCGATCTGGTAAAGCTGGCTACAAATCCCTCATTCATTTACATAGCCCTATTATGTGTGTCATTTTATGCTGCAGTATTTCCGTTCATTCAGTATGCTCCGGATATGCTGGTAAATAAGTTCGGATTCACTTATGTGCTGCCGGATGACCCGAACAGTAATATAGTTCTGTTTGGAAGTAAGGCTATCGGCAATTCAAGTGTCTTTGTTGCACTATTTATTTTCGGACTTGCATTTTCTCTTGTTCCCTCATATATGAAGACGCGAAGCAGCAAGAATATTTCAATGATAGCAATATTTGCAGTCTTTTTGTTATTCGCACTCCTTCTGAAGGATACATTCAGGCTCTGGTTCTCGAACGGACCAAAAACAGCTTCACTGATCCCCCTTGGCACAATACTTTTTACACCGATCTTCGGGAATTATGTCGATAAAAAAGGTCGTGGGGCATCCCTGATGATCCTTGGATCATTGCTACTTATATTTGCCCACATTGCACTATCATTGTTCAATCTTAAGATACTGGCATATCTTGGTCTGCTAAGTCTTGGAATAGCTTTTTCACTGGTACCTGCTGCAATGTGGCCCTCTGTGGCAAAAATTGTTCCGGAAAACAGACTTGGTACTGCTTATGCATCAATGTTCACCGTGCAGAACTGGGGTCTGGGATTGTTTTTCTGGGGTATAGGTGCTGTTCTCGATCTGGCCAACAAAGGAAATCTGGAAGCTATAAGGGCAGGAGAGATGAATTATAATTATACCATCCCGATATTTATCCTGGTTTTCTGCGGTATCATTTCAATATTTCTGGCTTATAAGCTGAAAAAAGCAGATAAAATACAGGGTTATGGTCTTGAACTGCCATCAGGCCAGAAACCTTAGGGAGGATCATCGGGTAAAGTTTAACCAACACTGCCGGAACAGAGCTCCCCTGAAAAGCACCATGTACTAATGCACCCGGCTTATGCCATTTTGATGAGAATTGCCTTGATCACGTCGGTGACGTCTTCCTCTTCATCCACTACCCGTTCAAGGATCTCCATAATTTTATTGTTCTTCAGGAGTTCTGCAGGATCTTTTTCCTTATCGAAAAGTTCTGATATTGCCTCATAATAGTATTCATCTGCCTTATGCTCTATTTCTGTCACCCTGTTACAGGCCGTGGTTATTTCCTCTTTATTTGCCGCTGCGTCGTTGAGGCTGTCGATACATACTTTAAGTTCAAGCGCGGCATCATATATCATATCGGCCATAACTTTATAGACAGGTAATAATTTTTTTGGCTTATATAGACAAATTCTCCTGCTGACTCCGTTTATCGAATCCAGAACATCGTCAAGATGGGCGGTCAGTTCATGAATATCTTCCCTGTCGAAGGGAGTAATGAATGATTTATTAAGTTGTTTATAAGCCTTGTCGGTAATTATATCACCCTTATGTTCCACATCTTTGATCTCCTTGTGGATCCTTTCATGTTCCTCAGGATTTGAGACTGATAGCATCAGCTTCAGCAATTCTGCACCCTTGACAAGGTTATTTATATCTTCCTCAAAAAGCGGATAGAAGGAATGATCTTTCGGGACAAAGAATTTAAGAAATTTATCAATATTCATTTTGCAGCCGGTTATGTTAATATTAAATCTTTCTGAGATCTTTCAAATTCAGCCGGCATAAAATTAAGGTTTTATTTCTTCTGTTCAACCTTGATGTTGTTTCTCTGCTTATTTTGTGATTTTAGGAACAGCTACAAGCTCTTCACTTAAGATGAAATCCCTGTTCGATTTTATCATATTCAGTGAATACAGAATGAGATTTTTACTCTCAGTAAGAAGATTCAGATATAACATCGTATTCCTTGTTCCTACAGATTCCGATTTTACCAGCCGGATAAGTTTCTTTTTCATCCTGACAATCTTTTCCAGAATGCTGTGCTGTTGTTCAATCAATTTTTTCAGGTCCCTGTAATTATGTTTCTTCATTATCCTGATGATCTCATCAAAGAAAGACTTAACCGAACCAGCCAGGTCTTCAAGATCCTTGATTTGTTCTATATGGAGTGGCGGATGGTTGTTATCGAGATGCTGATAAACAGGGTCGGCTATGAAATCAACGCAATGGGCAATTTCTCTCAGGTAATCGAGTATCTGAACATAATATTGTCCTGTCTCAATATATTGCTCTTCAAGCTTCTTAAGAGTGGGGTAAAGATTGTATTTGAGTTCTTTTGTCTGTATGTTAAGGTCTTTTACATCCTTCAGGACTTTTTTCATTTTTTTTCTGTTTTCCCTGATCAGGTTAGTAATACTGGATGTATAAAGCCGTGAAGCTGATTCTGATATGTTTATTATTGAATAATTGCATTTCTCAAGAATATTTTCACCGGTCAGAATCGGGATATCCTCAAATTCATCTTTTTTATTTTGCTTCTCGATAATCTTTTTATGAATAAAATTTGTTTTTACCACAATGAATAATGCAATGGCCAGTGCTGCTATAATTGCCAGGATACCGCCCCAGTTCAGGAAAGAGGCTATAAGGAAGGCAGCTGTAAAGGCTATAATTGCAGTAAAGAACCATCCTCCGATAACGGTCATGACTCCCGAAACCCTGTAAACTGCACTTTCGCGACCCCATGCGCGATCCGCAAGAGAAGTTCCCATTGCTACCATGAATGTCACATATGTTGTGGATAATGGTAGTTTAAGAGAGGTCCCTGAAGCAATCAGAATACTTGCAACAATCGTATTTACTGAAGCTCTTAGCAGGTCAAACGATGCCCCGGTTTGACGTTTTTTGGATTTAGGCTGAGAAAACCTTCTTTCAATAAAGTCCTCAACTTTTTTCGGAATGATTTTATTCAGGGTTTTTGAAAATCCTAAAGCACCATGTACAACCGAACGCGATACAAGGGTGGATGAAAACCTCTCATCACCCGTTTCCTGTCTTGCAAGGTTTACTTCGGTATTGCTTACAGTCCTTGCTTTCCTCGATGTAATTAGCGTAACCACCATTATAATTCCGGCGGCTAACAGGAATAAAGGAGGTGTCTTAACGGGTCCTGCCAGTCCTTCCATCAAAAAGGTGTCAGGCTGAAATTCAGGACTGGCGGCAAAATTCCGGAATGAATCATATCCCGCAAGCGGAACACCTATAAAATTTACCAGGTCATTGCCAGCAAATGCCATTGCAAGTGAGAATGTCCCGGCAAGGACTACAATTTTCAGGATATTTATACGGAATACCGTTACCAGGATCTGAAGAATAACCGTAAATCCGACAAGCGAAAATAAGAGGATTCTTAATGTATTGTTCTCTATCCATGCCAGTGTATCAGGTGTCATGAAAGAAACACCCTTTGCTCCCTTGACGATGAGAAAATAAATTATTACAGTAAGTGCAACTCCTCCGTAAAGTCCACCCAAGTATTTCATATACTTTTCATAGCTGAATGAAAAGATCAGCCGGGTAAAAAACTGTATTAAACTTCCAGCAGTGAAAGCTATTATAACAGATATTAAAATTCCAGTTATGATTGCAAGTGCCTTTCCTGTGTTTATATATGTTGCCAGGTCTGCAACACTTTCTCCCGAACTGATGATCTTAAAGGCCGATATGGCAACTGCTGCTCCCAGTAATTCGAATACAAGAGATACAGTTGTCGATGTGGGTAATCCGATTGTATTGAAAGAATCAAGCAGAATGACATCGGTAATCATTACAGCAAGAAAAATGATCATTATTTCCGAAAAATAGAACTCACCGGGATTAAAAATCCCTGACCGTGCTATTTCCATCATTCCTCCTGAAAAAGTGGCGCCAACAAAAACACCCAGAGAAGCGATCATAAATATGATGTAAACCGGTGCAACTTTGGAACCAATTGATGAATTAAGGAAATTTACGGCGTCATTTGAAACACCGACTATGAGATCCGAAATGGCCAGTATAAAAAGAACAATAATAAAAATGACATAAATATTCACTTTATCCCGGTTTTGTTTGTTTAAATATCATCGGCTTCGAAATTAATATAATTGCAGTAAAGATTAAGAATAAATATATGTTAACTTTTTGTTACAAAAATTTAATCCGATGAAATAATTCTAATATTAAGCTGATTGAAGGGATAATCATTTTATTATACCGCAGATAATAGTATTTTAGTGAATAATTAATAATTAATAATTACACCAGACAAATATGAAAGATATAAGTAAACTTGAACCAGACATTCTGTGGAGCTATTTCTATAAGCTGACACAGATACCACGTCCTTCAAAGAAGGAACAGAAGATCATTGATTTTATGGCAAAATTCGGCAGGGATAATAATCTTGAAACAATTGTTGATAAGATTGGGAATGTCATTATCCGTAAACCGGCTTCCTCAGGTATGGAAAAGCGGAAAGGAATTATTCTCCAGGCCCACCTTGATATGGTACCACAAAAGAATAACGATAAAAAGCATGACTTTGAAAAAGATCCTATTACAACAGTAATTGACGGTGACTGGGTAAAAGCAGACGGTACGACTCTTGGTTCGGATAATGGCATCGGCGTTGCGGCTGCAATGGCTGTACTGGCATCAAAAAAACTTCGGCACGGACCACTGGAAGCATTATTTACCATTGATGAGGAAACTGGTATGACAGGAGTATTCGGTCTGAAAAAAGGTTTGCTGAAGGGCGATATACTTCTTAATCTTGATTCTGAAGATGAAAATGAACTTTGTGTAGGATGTGCAGGAGGAATGGATATCGGTGCCACTAAAAAATATAAGGAGGAAAAGACTCCTGCAAGAATGGCTGCTTACATGGTTACTGTAAAGGGTCTTAAGGGTGGCCACTCAGGAGTCGATATAGCACTTGGCAGAGCTAATTCAAACAAACTTTTATTCCGCTTCCTGATGCAGGCTGAATCTGATTTTGCTATCAGGATTGCTGAAGCTGCAGGCGGTAATCTGAGGAATGCTATTCCACGCGAAGCTTATGCACTGCTTGTCGTTCCGGCAGCTAAGGCAAAAGCTTTTGAGAAATTCGTAAAAGCTTATGAAAAAACCTACAGGTCAGAATTTTCTGATGCCGAAAATGACCTGTCCTTTACCTGTAAAAAATACAATATGCCTGCCAAAGTAATGGCAAAAGCCGATCAGTATAAAATTATCAGGGCTGTATTTGCCTGCCCCAACGGGGTTCAGAGAATGAGCCAGGCTGTCAAAGGTCTGGTTGAAACATCAAACAATATGGCCATTGTAAAATGTATCGGGGGAAAATTTGAAGTTCATAACCTGTGCCGCAGTTCTGTTAATTCTTCAAAGGAGGCAACTGCCTGGCGAATTGCCGCTGTATTCCATCTTATTGATGCGAAGATCAATATGACCGGCGGTTATCCAGGATGGAAACCGAATATGGATTCCCCTATTCTTGGTACTATGACCGGCATTTATAAAAAAATGTTTGGTAAAGAACCTGATGTAAAAGCTATACATGCAGGACTTGAATGTGCCATTATAGGCGGGACTTATCCTAACCTCGACATGATATCGTTCGGCCCGACGATAAAATATCCGCATTCTCCTGACGAAAAGGTGAATATACCTTCAGTTAAGAAATTTTACGATTTCCTGTGCAAAACACTGGAAGAAGTACCGGCGAGGTGAGAGTGAGAGGGGGAGATGAGGAGATGAGGAGATGAGGAGATGAGGAGATGAGGAGATGAGGAAGGGGGAGTCTTTGAGACGAAGTGACAACCTGAGCCCTCGGCTCTTCGCCCTTCGCTCTTCGCCCTTCGCCTCTTAGTCGGCTTTTATTTCGACCAGGACATCGTCCTTCATCACATTGGTGTTGGGGCGGGCGTGCACTTTAAGTATTCTGCCATTGACGGGAGAGAGTATTTCATTCTGCATTTTCATGGCTTCAAGGATTACAAGAGGTTCTCCCCTCAGAATGGGAGATCCTTCTCTGACAAGGACGTCAAGAAGCTTGCCGGGCATAGGGGCTTTAACCGATTCATTACCGGTTTTGCCCCGGGCTGTGTTGATGACCTTCATCCTTTGAAGCGAGAAGGGAGTCTCTACAGTAAAAACATAACTGATATCGTTGAACAGGATTTCATATTTGTTCTGCCTCGATCTGACTATCTCAACCGGATATCTTTTGTTTTTCCAGAGTATATAGGTCCCGTATTTTTCATCTGACTTCAGCTGAACGGTATAATCCCTTTTGCCAATCCTGATCTTGTTTTTGAGAGGTACGGCGAAGCTGAATTTCCTGTTTTCAGACGAAAGTGCAAATAGTTTGTTTATCTGTAATTTATCACTCATCTCTTAACAGTCTTTTTTAAAACTGGTTCATCCTTTTATTCAAAAGCCAGGGACTCATTTCCTTTCCTTCCCTGAAATCGACGTTTATACTGTCGGCCTGCAGATTTTCTTCTATGAAGAGTTTGGTAGCAAGCCATGCAGCAAGCATTTCCTCATATTCACTATTGTAGTAGTATTTCTGCAAATCCTTTTCTATGAAAGCTGTAGTGAAATTACCTTCCTGAAAATTCTGATTCCTTACAAGAAGTCTGAAAAACGGAAGAGTCGTTTTGGCTCCTTTTATCCAGACTTTATCAAGGGCCAGCTTGCACCTGGTTATGGCTTCCTTCCGGTCCCTGCCGCTTATTATCAGCTTTGCGATCATCGAATCAAAGTTCGCAACTATTGCTGATCCTTCCTTTACTCCTGTATCAACCCTGACATATGGATAATCAGGCATGTTTAATTTTTCTATCCTTCCCGGCGACGGAGCAAATCCTGCCTGAACATCTTCGGCATTGATCCTGCATTCAATTGCCCAGCCTTTGATCTTTATATCCTCCTGCCTGAACCTGATCGCTTCCCCGTTGGCAATCCTGATCTGCTGTTCGATGAGATCTATTCCGGTTACGATTTCTGTAACGGGATGTTCTACCTGGATCCTGGTATTCATCTCCATGAAATAGAAATTCTTTTCCGAATCAAGGAGAAACTCAACAGTACCTGCAGAATGATATTTTACGGCTTTTGCGATCTTTACAGCCATATTTCCCATTTTCTTCCTCAGATTATCATCCAGTGCTGAAGAAGGTGCTTCTTCAAGCAGTTTCTGATGCTTGCGCTGTATCGAACACTCTCTCTCAAACAAATGGATTATATTTCCATAGCTATCTCCAAGTATTTGAAATTCAATATGTTTAGGATTTTCAATATATTTTTCAATGAATACGGAAGGATCTTTGAATGCTTTTTCTGCTTCTCTTCTGGCAATGGGGAACATCTTAACCATTTCAGTTGCTTCACGGACTATCCTCATACCTCTGCCGCCACCGCCGGATGCTGCTTTAATAATTACGGGATACCCGATCTTATCTGCGAAAGCAACCGCTTCCTCTTCGTCCGCAATATTTTCTTCACTGCCCAGAGCCAGGGGAATCTTATTCTGCATTGCCAGCTTTCGGGCAATGGTCTTGTTACCCATTTTATAAATGGCATCAGGGGAGGGACCTATGAAAATTATTTCATTATCAATACACTTCTGTGCAAAGTATGCATTCTCGGCCAGGAATCCGTAACCGGGATGAATGGCATTGGCTTCAGTCCTGAGTGCTATTGATATGAGTTTCTCAATATCAAGAAATACAGGTATTTCAGATGTGTCGTCTGTGTTGTCAAATATTTCGTCAGCATAGGAGAGATACATTGCATCAGGCTCAGCCACGGTTTTAACAGCCACGGTCCGGATATTCATCCTTGCTGCTGTCTTCATTATCCTGACTGCAATCTCACCTCTGTTCGCTATCAGTATCTTTTTTATTAACATCTTATCAAGCCGGTTTACTAATTAAAACAGCATGTTTGCCGTTATGTGGTTGTGCCTCTGCTTCTTTATGCAGTTGCGCCGTTGCGCCATTGCGCCGTTGTGCCGTTGCGCCATTGCGCCATTGCGCCGTTGCGCCTCTCTATAAAGGTATATTCCCATGCTTCCGTTCAGGCACTTTTACCCATTTATTACTTAGCGCATTCAGTGCTGACAGCACTTTCTTCCTTGTTACGGCCGGATCTATGACTTCATCAATATATCCAAGCTCGTCTGCAATAAATGGATTAGCAATCTTATCGCGGTATTTTTTTACAAGTTCTTTTTTCAGTTCTGCAGGATTTTTAGATTCAGCAAGCTCTTTTCTGTAAAGGATAGCCACAGCGCCGTCCGGTCCCATAACCGCTATTTCGGCGGTTGGCCAGGCAAAACTGAAATCTCCTCCCAGATTCTTGCTGTTCATAACGATAAAAGCACCTCCATATGCTTTTCTTAGGATCACCGTTATTTTCGGAACGGTGGCCTCGCTGTATGCAAAAAGCATTTTTGCTCCATGTCTGATAATTCCATTATGTTCCTGATCAGCTCCGGGAAGAAATCCCGGAACATCTTCAAAGGTCAGGATGGGAATATTAAACGCATCACAGAACCTTATAAATCGGGCACCTTTTACCGATGAATCAATATCGAGAACTCCTGCGAGTACTTTGGGTTGATTGGCCACTATTCCGATAGTTCTTCCTTTAAGCCTTGCAAAACCTGTTATAAGGTTTTGTGCAAACAGTTCACCTGTTTCAAAGAAACTGTTCCTGTCGACAACAAGCTGAACGACATCCTTAACGTCATATGCTTTGTTAGGATCGTCAGGTACTATGTCCCTTAACTTTTCACACACATCCTGTGCAGAACCGTCTTCCGGCACCAGTGGCGGATTCTCCACATTGTTGGAGGGCAGATATGAGAGGAACTTTTTCAGGGCAAGTATGGTATTCTCCTCATCGTCATATATCATGTGAGCCACACCACTCTTCTGAGCATGGATCTCAGCACCTCCAAGATCATCAAATGTAACATCCTCGTTCAGTACCTCTTTTACAACATTGGGTCCGGTAACAAACATATAGCTTGTATGATTCACCATGAAGACAAAATCGGTAAGGGCAGGAGAGTACACGGCTCCTCCTGCAGCAGGTCCCATTATGACTGAAATCTGCGGGATTATACCGGATGACTGAATAATATTATGAAAAATAGAGGCATAGCTGCTCAGACTTGCAACACCTTCCTGTATCCTGGCGCCACCGGAATCCATCATACCAATGATAGGAGATCCCATTTTGAGAGCCATCTCCTGGATCTTGGATATTTTTCTGGCATGAACAACCCCAAGTGAACCTCCCATAATTGTAAAATCCTGGGCATATGCAAAAACAAGTCTGCCGTTCACTTTTCCATGGCCAACGATCACACCGTCTCCGAATGTCCTCTCCACTTTTCCGAATTCAACCGGCTGATTGGCAGGGGTAACAAATGTGTCAATCTCTTCAAAGGTTCCCGGATCAAAGAGAAGATTAATCCGTTGATGAGCAGTGAGTTTGCCTTTTTTATGCTGCTTTTCTGCCTGCCTGGGACTGTATTGTTTTTTTAACGCTTCGCGTCGTTCGAGAAAAGCCTTATAACTCTTACCCGATAGATCCATACCCAATTATTTTTACCGGAGTTTTTATCAGCAGTTATTTATCCTTGTTGATCCCCGTTTTTTCGGGTTCAAAATTAGTCAATCCCTCATTATTTCCAAATAAAAATTCGACCGTATCCTGTCAATTAAAGATAAGTAATTAAAAGTTAATTGTATATGAATAATGAATGTTCGAATATGAACAAAGTACCGGCTGTTGCTCTGCTGACACCCGGCCTGCACCAGAGCTCCGGCTGGCCAGCTTCAAACCCTGAAACCCTGAAACCCTGAAACCCTGAAAGTCATCCCTTTTTCGTTCCCGGTTTGAAAAGCCCGTCAGCCCTCGATCCCAGCAATCCTGCACTGAGCATCGATTCACTGGCCTGGCTGAGATTTCGGATCATTTCTTTAGTGATCACCGGAAAATGTTTAAGAGACTCGATCTTGTCACCAATATATTCAAGATCTTCATCTGTTGTTTTCCATTTCCGCGATTCATACATACTCAGATCAAACGGAAGGGAATAGGATCTAAGCGATTTGAATCTGTCTGTATTGAAAAAGAAATCAAAATATGACATGACAAGTTCCCTTAAAGACCTGTAAACGGGTTCCCTGAAACGGAGAGTAGTAAAATTCGATTTGGCAACTGCTCCCCAGTGGCCCTTTACCTTGAATACTGCAATAACATGATCATCGTCATCTTCTGCAAGCATATCGACTATCAGGGGTTTGTGACCGTTATATTCAAGGGCTGCAGCTGCAAACAGTGCCCCCTCAAAACAATGAGCAGAACATGTCTTTATAACATGCCTTGGTGATCTTGACGTATAATCAGGATTATAATCTGTTGAATCAAGGAATGTCTGAATCTTATCGGGATTATTCAGTTTGTTCAATAAGTCTTTCTCTTCTTTTGTCCAATCCATTCACAGGAAATTAAGGTCAATACCCGAACGCTGAACGCCGTAAGTTGAACGTTGAACGTTGAACACTAAACGCTGTACGCTGTGCGCGGTACGCTGTACGCTGAACCTATACAAGTTTGTCAATTATCCTCCTCATCTCTCCGTATTGTTCTTCCATGCTTTCAACAAGTCTGAACTGAGCTCTGGCTCTTTGAAGATTATGATGTTCGTGATGGATCTTGAAATAATGATCACCATCAATATAATCCGTAAGGAACCTCAGAGCGATCGTATATGTTATAAGACGGGGAGCAAATGCAAGATACTCTTTTTCAACAGGATTTAGTGTTTTGCTTGTCTCTGATAGATAACCTGACGCATAAGCTTCAAACAGCTTTATGTCCATTTTTACCTTTGACAATTCCTTTTCATCTTCAGCAGCAATATTCGCAGCTGTCCTTATTGCATCGCCAAAGTCATAGTGAACATAGCCGGGCATCACAGTGTCGAGATCAATTACACAAAGAGCCTTATCGTTTTCGTCAAGAAGGATATTGTTGAATTTTGTATCGTTATGAGTTATTCTAACCGGAATTTTACCTTCTCTGCCCAGTTTCAGTATTATTTTCATTTCTTCGGCTCTATTCAGCACAAAATCAATTTCCGAAGGTATTTTACCGGTTCTGCCTGCAGGATCTTCTTCCACTTTACTGTTAAATGTATCAAGACGTTTTTCTATATCATGAAAGAAAGGGATTGTATCATACAGTGGTTCACCGGGGAGATCTGCAAGCATAGCCTGGAATCTTCCGATCGCTTTTCCTCCTTCATAGGCCTTTCCCGGAGTATCAACAATGTTATATGACCTGTGATTCGCAATAAAGATATACATTCTCCAGTAGCTCCCGTTATTATCTGTTATCCAGCTTTTACCGTCTCTGGCAGGAATAAGCTGCAGACATTCCCGTTTGATATCGGAACCGGGTATTTCACTGAGCTTGTTTCTCAGATGTATGGTTACTCTTTCAATATTATTCTGAAGGCCGGGAATATTTTTGAATATCTTGTTATTAAGTCTTTGCAGAATATAATCATCTTTATCCTTTTCGGCAGTCTCAATGCGAAAAGTATCATGAATATGGCCGCTGCCATATGGTTCTCCCCTGAGGAATGTACCCTCAGGTGTAAATGAATGATATATTTCCTTAAGGTCAGCTGACATTTTTTAAACCGGCTTTATAACCCCAGAAGGCATAATACATTATCATAAGATAACAGGGAACGCATAACCAGTATGCACTCTGAGTGGAGAACAGATCTGCAAGTTTTCCATAAAGCAGGGGTAGGAGAGCGCCTCCGGCAATTGCCATAATGAGCATGGCCGAAGCTGTTTTTGTAAATCTTCCCAGTCCGTACAGGGCCAGGGGCCATACAGCCGGCCATACAAGGGAGTTGGCGAGTCCCATAAGGGCAACAAACAGAACTGTTACGGGTAAAACAAGTTGTATGGATTTAAGCGTTGTGAGGTCTATAAACGGCATCGAGAATGATACTGACGACGGAACCAGAATGGCTCCGAGGGAAAATATCACACCAAGTATTGCACATATTTTCAGCGCATTTCCCTGTCTCAGATATTTGGGGATGAGTATAATACCCAGGATATATCCGACAACCATCGCGAGCATGGTAAGAGAAGTGTAATATTTCGATGATTCCATCGGTATATTGATGGATTGTCCGTACCTTATTATTGTATCTCCTGCTATGACTTCAACTCCAACATAAAAGAAGAGTGTTACAACTCCCAGTATCAGATGCGGGAATTGCCAGATTGTGGTCCTCTTACTTAGAGCTTCGCTGGTTGATTCATCTATTTCTTCTGCTTCAACTTCAGGAAGATGTACGAATTTCATGAACAAGCCAAGGAGGACGAGGATAATAGTCATAACAATATACGGGACTATTACCCTTTCTGCCATTTCATCGAGTAGAAGCGCCCTTGCTGCAGCATCTGCTGCCTGTGCCAGTTTCTCTTCAAGGATATGGGAATCTTTCAGTATAATGCCTGCAAGAATAATTGGTGCAATTGCTCCTGCAAATTTATTGCAGATACCCATTATGCTTATTCTCTTTGCTGCACTTTCACGGGGCCCGAGTATTGTAATATAAGGATTAACGGCAGTCTGAAGAAGTGCCAGTCCTGCTCCTTCAACGAACAGTCCGGTCAGAAATAGTGCATAGGATCTGGTCAGTGCTGCCGGAATGAATATGAGTGCACCCACGGCCATAACCCAGCATCCTATTGAAATTCCGAATTTAAACCCGGTTTTCTTGAGAACGGCAGAAGATGGAAGTGCCATTACAAGATAAGAAATATAAAAAGCAAAAGTGATAAAGTATGCTTCAAAATCACTTAGCTCACAGGCTGTTCTCAGGAAGGGGATCAGAATTCCGTTAAGCCATGTTACGAACCCGAAAATAAAGAAGAAAAGACCTATTATTGTTATCGAAAAAATATAGTCTTTTCTGCTGATACCGTTGGTAGAGGTATTGTTTGCCATAGATATTTGTAAAATGAATTATTTAATAATCGTTGAAGGTCTCAAATCTAATCTTTTTCTACCATGATGCAAAGAATTTACCGATTTGTTTTTTTAGCTTAAAAGTTACTATCTTTTTGACGTGATTTCAGAATATTTGATTTCACCTGAAAAAATATCTGTTCATCTGAACTTAAATTTATTACTGTTATGGAAAATAGTGGTCAGGCTGCCATTGATCAGTCTGCATCAGGCAGGTCACAGACATTTATTGTAATAACTGCATTTTGTTCACTTCTTGCAATTGTAGGCTTTGCACTTTACGGCTTACCGTTTTTTTATGATTTTTATATAAAGGAATTCGGCTGGTCGCGTGCAGTAGTAACTTCCGGAAATGCTTTCGGAAAACTTCTTGTTGCCCCGCTTTTTGGTTTTATTGCCGGCTGGATAATTGACCGTTATGGCCCCAGGAAAATGCTTATGGCGGGAGCGCTGATGACAGGTGCCGCCATGGTTGGCCTCGCAAGTATGAACTCGCTGGGTATTTTCTATATAAGTTATGTATTTGTTGCTATGGGTTATGTCTTCGGCGGCCCGCTTCCCTGCCAGGTACTGATTTCAAGATGGTTCACTAAAAACAGAGGCAAAGCTATGGGTATTGCTTACCTTGGAATCGGGACCGGAGGATTCCTTGTTCCGCTGATAGCAGCAGGACTGATAAACAATTATGGCTGGCGTACCGCTCTAATTCTATTGGCCGGAATGATTATTATCATTGCTGTACCTCTTGCTCTTTTTGTGAAGGATTCACCATTTAAGGGTTTGGCGGAAAAAAAAGCTGAATCCGTTGTTCCGATAAAAAATATTCTGAAAAATCCATGGTTCTATATGCTGGCTTTCGGAAGTATGTGTTCAATCGCTGCAGTGGGTGGTATTAACCAGCACCTGAAGCTTTATCTTCTGGATCATCAGTTTTCACAGAACCAGGCTGCACATGTTATTTCACTTGTCCTGCTGATGAGCCTTGCCGGACGGGTGCTTATGGGATGGCTGGCCGATCTCTTCCCCAGGAAATATGTAATGATACTCATTTATCTGATTGTCGGAGGTTCCATCCCCCTGCTTCTGCTTCCTGATTTCCCCGGACGCATATATGTTTTCGCAGTTATATTCGGGATCGGACTTGGAGGTGATTATATGATTATCCCGCTGATGGCCGGTGATCTGTTTGGTGTCAGAACACTGGGCAGGGTAATGGGTATCATCCTTGTTGCTGATGGTATTGCGGAAGCTTCAATGCCAATGCTTGTCGGTGCGATCCGCGATAATGCTGGAAATTATACTCCCGGTTTGTTGCTCCTCATTGCAGTGGCTCTTACCGGTGCAATTATAGTTTCATTCCTTCCGAAACACAAAAAGGCGGCTGAATAAAATACATTAAGGATTTCAGGCGAAGCGTGGATGATTCTCTGATCCGGTGAATACATTTATTGCCTTTCTTCAAAAAATAATCCGCTCAAGAGGCTTGCATTCGTGCTATTGTCATAGCTCCCGGTGAGAACTTTCCTTCGTTCTTCAATCATTCCTGAAGTGAATGGCTTGCTCATGAGAGTTGTGATCTTATGTATGATTTTTTCACCTGTGTCCGCAATGTGACAAAGAGAATATAGACCTGAACCGTTTATTGTTGTGCTGTTTACTATACAATGCCGCCCGCTGTAAAGTGAAATGATCAGTTTCAGCTTAAATCCATTGGCAACCATCGTTGGAAGAACATTTATCTGTGAATTCCTGATCAGCTCATCCATTCTGTCGCTGTCAGGATCCGCTATGAGACTGATATTATTATGTTTTTTGGTTTCGGCAATAAGATATGAAGGGGGATTTTTACCGGCAATTATACAGGGATAAGGAAGCCTGGAAAAGACTTTCCTGATCAGAAACTCTGAAACGGCAATATTCTCATTTATTGACAGATCACCATGGTATAAAATATATTCACCTGTTCCCGGTAAAATATTTATCATGTCAAACGGATGAAATGATGTAATCAGGATTGAATTATTAAATCTGCTGTTATAGTAATCATGATCGACGATTGATATTGTTAAAAGGTTATCTGAATTCTTAAGGATATTTTCATAACTCAATAATTTAATAGATTCAAGTATGTAATAGGTTTTTTTGACCGGTTTTTTTTCAAACCGGGCAAGAGTCCGGTAATAACGTGGTTCAATATTATGTATCCTTACAGCTTTTTTCCTTCCTGCAAGTGAAGCATCAGCCAGAAATATTGTAGTCTGAATACCATCAAACAGAATGGGGTAATCATCTTTTAAAAGATCTTCGAGCAGCTGTTCCGAATTACGTGAAATAACTGAATAAGGCAGGAAAGAAAAATGCTTTTTTAAAGATGTAATGCGTGGATAATATTTTACACTGCAGCATAATTCCTCGAGTTCTTTACAAGGTGGACGCCCATAATGATAAGCATGAAGATGAATCTTAATCCCTGAATTTTTTAGGGATCTGATCCTGTGGAAACAATCTATCATGCCACCGTAATCCGGAGGAAAAGGTACATTTAATGTTACTATATGTAAGTTTTTTTCCAGAAAGTATTATAATATTGAAAGTTCATAAAGGTAAATATTTAACTTTAAAAGTTTCTCATTTTGATTTTCTGTATGAACCCGAATAATTTTCAATCAGCATCCCTTAAGGGATCTAAAAGCTCCCGTACCTACATTGTAATAACAGCTTTCCTCTCACTTTTTGCTCTTGTAGGATTTGCATATTACGGTCTTCCGTTTTTCTTTGATTTCATGACTAAGGAGTATGGCTGGTCACGTACTGTTATTACTTCAGGTAATGCGCTTGGAAAGCTTCTTGTCGGACCTCTTTTCGGTTTTATTGCAGGCTGGCTTATCGATAAATATGGTCCCAGAAGGCTGATGATGGCCGGAGTGCTGATGATGGGAACTGCTCTGATCGGCTTGAGTTTTGCAGATTCGCTCCCACTTTTTTATCTCTTTTATATTTTCAATGCACTCGGGTATGTTTGCGGAGGTCCCTTACCATGTCAGGTACTGATTTCGCGGTGGTTTGATAAAGATCGGGGAAAAGCGATGGGAATTGCTTACCTGGGAATCGGGGCCGGAGGAGCTGTCGTTCCGCTAATAGCTGCCGGTCTCGAAAAAACCTATGGATGGCATACTTCTCTGGCAATTCTGGGTGTAATGGTGATACTTATCGCATTTCCTATGGTATTCTTCATCCGGGGAGCTTCAAGTCTTGAGGGGACACATGTACAAAGAGAACCTTCGGTACCGGTTAAGACAATCCTCACGAACAAAAATTTCTATCTCCTTGCAATAGGCAGTATGTGTGCCATCGGTGTTGTCGGAGGCGTGAACCAGCATCTGAAACTTTATCTTCGAGACCTTGAATTTACTCAGGCTCAGGCTGCACATGTCATTTCACTGGTGCTCCTTTCGAGCCTTGTGGGAAGAGTGCTTATGGGATGGCTGGCAGATCTCTTTCCACGTAAATATATAATGATACTTATCTACCTTATTGTGGCATCGGCAATACCTTTTTTGCTGGTACCTGATTTTACGGGACGTATCTATATTTTCTCCGTTATTTTCGGCATCGGCCTTGGCGGGGATTATATGATCATTCCTTTGATGGCAGGGGATCTTTTCGGTGTTCGTGCCCTGGGGCGAACTATGGGTATAATCCTTGTTGCAGATGGTGTTGCCGAATCGCTTTTTCCGATGTTCCTCGGTGCGATGCACGATGCACAAAATACCTATACAAACGCATTCATCATACTTATTTGTATTGCTCTTGCCGGAGCACTGATCGTTTCATTTCTGCCTAAAACAGGTAATAAGTCTGTCTGACACAGATCAACCGTATTCCGGACCACTGATAAGATAATATTTTGCAGGATCACCCTGAATAACATTATTTTTAAGATACATCCTTGTGAAATGACGTTGCTTCTCAAATCCTGCTGATTCAAGCAGGTTTATCAAAGGTGTTTTATCATACAGTACATCAACAACAACCGGCTGACCATTCAGTGATGACAAAGCTGATTTCATCAGAATACAGGCCGATTCATGGGATGATGCAGACAGTGGACCCATATAATTATATCTGATGCCCTTTCTCCCGAATACATATCCGCCGATGACTCTATTTACTGTAAGCTTAAGAGCTTTTTCGGGATAATCGGAAAACAATCTTTCCAGAAGATATTCCCTGGAAGTGCCGAATACCTGCTTGTCGAGTTCAAGTATTGAAGACATATCACTTTTGGAAATAATCGCGGCTTTACCGTTTTCCCTGAAGGATTTATTGACTGAAAAAGAATTACAGATCATCCTGTCTATCATGAATTCTTCTTTAAATCCAAGTTTTTTATATAATGGTAAGCCTGCAGGTGTTGCATCGAGCTTCACTGATCTGAAATGACTGAGTCTTTCAATTATAGATGTCATCAGAAGTTTTCCGATACCCTGTCCCCGAAGAGCCTTATCAACAATAACCATCCCTATCCAGGCAAGCTCATCGGAATGATTCAGAGCAGTGGCAGTGCCTGCAATTTTATTGTCATATTCGGCTGCTATACAAATATTTGCAGGATTACAAATAAGCAATTTCCAGTCGGTTTCAGTCTGGTTCCATCCTTCAGATGAAGATAACCGGACAGCCTGCTCAATATCTCCTGTATTCAGTCTTCTGATCCTGATATTTTCATCGTAAGCCATGATTTAAATGCAATACTTTTATAATGCAAAATATGGTCTTGCCTTTTTCCATTTGCCTTTAGTAAAATCAGGAAATGGTACAGGTTTTTTGGTTTCGACAGAAGAGCCTGATAATTCAACTATTGCCGACATAACTGCTGAATCGTAGACATCAAGAGGCACAGGACCTCCCTTTCTTACAGATTCTATGAACTGAGACAACATTATGTAATCAGCTCCTCTGACAGAAGGTGAAGGAAATCCTGTATTCCACCATCTGTGATTATACTTATCCTCGTACGGTGCCCATGGTTCCCATTTCTGGTACCCTGGACTGATGCCGGCAAGGTAAACAGCATTCTTTTCTTCATCATAAACTCCTGAGGTTCCCTGAAGCAGCCATCGGTTTGAATAAGGTCTGGGTAGGTGGAGATCATTATTGATGACCAGAGTTTTTCCCATTTTTGTGCTGAGAACGGATGTCACTATATCACCCTGACGGTATTTCACCCTGACATTCGGATGATCCTCACCGAATTTATTCCTGAAATACTCGTTAATTCCAATCGGTGCCGATGTTATGGTATATATTTCGGTAAAAATATCACCACGGTTAATATCCATCCAGCTTATTACGGGTCCGACTGCATGTGTCGGATATTGTGCCCTGTTGTACCTTACAAGATATTCAGCCTGCCAAAGCGGCGCCCCTGTCTCATTGTCGAAAAACCAATGATCGATACAATTATGTGAATGGGCGCAATGGCAGTGCACAATTTTCCCGAACAATCCCAGCCGGACCATATTAAGAAGGGCCAGGTTATCCCTCCTGAAGCTCCAGTTTTCGAGCATCATGCAGGGGACTCCCGTTTCCTCCGAGGTTTCTACAAGTTGCCACAGATCTGCTACTTTAAGAGCAGCAGGAACGTCTATTCCGGGATAGATGCCCCTGCGCATTGCATCGAGTGCTATTTCTGCATGTGAATCCCAGTAGGTCGTAATAATAACTGCATCGGGTTTCTCTTTATCAAGCAATTCAGGTACATTATGGGTTTCTCCCTGATATATCGCCGGGGCCTTTCTCCCGGAATCAGTACATAGCTTAACTGCTTTCTCAGCTGCACTCCATGAACTGTCAGATACAGCTACAATCTCCGTGTTTCTGATCATAAGCAGATAACTGAGAAGCTTCATTCCTCTTTTACCTGCACCAAACAATGCAATCTTTACTGTTTTGCCATGATCAGTATCTTCTCCTGTCTTTGCTGGTTCTTGATCCATAAATAAATGCTAATTATTTCAGTTTTGATCAGGCGTGAAAAACAGGTACTCACTAGTCAAACCATTTATTTATGTTTGCTGCCACAAAAGCATCGTCGTTAAGATGCGGGTAATCGGAATAAACTCTGTCTATCTCCTTTTTCTGTCCGGGAGACAACTTTTCATTTGGATCAAGTGTCCAGATACCCTTAAACAGCCCCTGTCGTCTCAATACTTCGTGAAGACCCGCAATACAACCCCTGAAATCATTTGCAGTGTCAAAAAAAGCGGCATTACTGTCAGTGATCTGATTTGCCAGCAAAAGGGCTTTCCTGACATCTTTATCAAAAACACCTTTTTTAACATCATCCAGAAGCTTTACCGCAGTGTGTGTCCATACCGCCCAGTGTCCGAGTAAACCGCCAACTATTCGTTTGCTGATAGTTTTTCCTTCATGGACAATTTTGTATTCCGTCAGAAGATCTGCCAGAATATTATCATCATTACCTGTATATAGGGCTATATCCGGGGCTCTGCCTGATTCAGCAACACCCCTGACAACATCAAGAGTCTGGTATCTGTTGAATGGAGCGATTTTTATCGCAACGACATTTTCTATACCTGCAAAATCTCTCCAGAATTCCTTATCAAGTCTTCTGCCACCAACTGCAGGCTGGAGATAGAAACCGAAAAGGGGCATGATACCGGCTATTTTCCTGCAATGAGCTGTAATTGTATTGTTTGTGTCATTCTTAAATGCCGCAAGGCTCAACAAAACTGCATGATATCCGTATTTCAATGCCAGTTCGGCTTCTTTCTTTGCCTGATCTGTTCTTCCGATAACACCGGCAATTTTGATTACCGTCCTGTTGTTCCTTGCTGAAAAACCATCAATCTCTTCGCCGGCTAATTTTAAAAGAGGTTCATAGATATTGATTTCAGGATTTCTTATTGCAAATTGTGTAGTATGGACTCCTGTTGCCAGTCCGCCGGATCCGGCATTGAGATAGTACCTTATGAGTGCCCGCTGCCGTCTCTCATCAAATTTGCGCCGGGCATTTAATGCAAGCGGAAGAGCCGGGATCACTGTCCCTTCATTCAGCAATTTTTTAATATCTCCTGGTATAGTCATATTCTGAATTTTTATATATCAGTATTTCCCGTCCCTTACTTCAAAATGTGTCGGTTTCCCCAGCAGCCTTCTTCCTTCTTTCAGCCATTCAGCTATCCATATTATTATCCGGGAGGCAGGTATTTCCGGTTTACCAAACAGCCTGAAAGCATCATCTGAATTGCTGAGAAGGGCTGTTTCAGACTCAGAGCCCTGAAATTGCGGAGTGATCCCGAAGAGTCTTCCGAATTCCTGTGCAACTTCTTTAACCGAAAGGGTCTCAGGACCGGTGATGTTCATAATCCGGGGGGGAGATGCTGTGTACTCCAATGATCTGAGAACGAAATTATTCATATCTCCCTGCCATATGACGTTGAAATATCCCATTGTCAGATCCACCGGTTCGCGGTTTAAAACTTTCGTTGCAATATCAACCAGAACACCATAGCGCATCTCGACTGAATAGTTTAGTCTTATAAGTGTTACCGGTGTTTTGTATTTATTACTGCCATAAGCGAACATCCTTTCCCTTCCGAGGCACGACTGGGCATATTCTCCGATAGCTGCCGGAGGATCGGATTCGACAGAACCTCCTGAACCTGCAGGGACAAGTGGATATACACATCCGGTGGAAAAAGCAACTATTCCTGAATCTCTGAAATGTTCAGCAACAAGGCCGGGAAGATAGGTGTTAACAGCCCATGTAAGGGGCAGATTGTCGACTGCACCGAATTTCATACCTGCCAGATAAAAAACATTCGCCATCCGCGGCAGACTTTTCAGGAATCCGTTATCCAGAAGATCACCGGCAATGATTTCAATTCCATGTTTTTCAAGATATTCCTTCTGACCCGGAGTGTTAAAGCGGGCAACACCTGCAATTCGTTTCTTTATACCTGCGTCATCACAGGCTCTTTTTGCCATTCTTGCCAGATATGGCCCTGTTTTACCGGTAACACCGAGAAAGATGATGTCACCGTCAATACGGGTAAACATTTCTTTAACTTCTTCTCCCGGCCGCGAAAGAAATTCATCAAGATGCTCTTCGTCCCTGAATTTTGCAAAATACTTTTCCATCAGTTATTGATTCCATTTATATATTATTTCCCTGTATATTTCAACAGTTTGTATTAGCTTGTCAATATAACAAAATTCATCTGTCCGGTGAGCCTGCTCAGGCTGGCCCGGACCAAGAATTACAGTCGGAGCATTATCATAGAACTCCTGAAGTACCGCTCCGTCGGTAAGATATGGAAGTGCAAGCGGAAATCCGCGACTGTTTTTTTCAATACCGCAAACATCATACACCAGCCTTACAAAAGGATCTTCCGGAGGTGTATATAACGGACTGACGTCAACAAGCGTTTCAATAACTGCATCATCGCCTATAGTTTTTCTTATCTGCACAGGTACAGAACTATGATCTGTTCTGGATGTGGTCCTTACATCAATTGTGAATTCAGCATGATCCGGAACTGAATTAATATTCATTCCACCCGTTATTTTCCCTACATTCAGGGTGGGATGACCGGGAATGGGACTGGTCCAGGATTCAAATCTTAATTCACTTAACCTTACTATTGCCCTTGCAGCTTTGTAAACAGCATTTACCCCTTTGTCGGGCATGGATGAATGTGCTGTTTTACCTTTACTCTCAGCTTTCATATAAATGGCGCCTTTATGTGC
Source organism: uncultured Rikenellaceae bacterium (assembly GCA_964421975.1). Taxonomy (GTDB): domain Bacteria; phylum Bacteroidota; class Bacteroidia; order Bacteroidales; family VadinHA17; genus LD21. The sequence goes on along the minus strand of CAYQZL010000028.1, from coordinate 11,397 downwards.
CGTGGCTGGAAGATTTGCTGTAGGTTCACCTACAATTATTGCGCCCGCTTTTTGAGTATTAATGACAGATCTCACATACTGCCCGGCTCCTTTGCAGCCGGGTTCCTCATCGGCTGTAAATATTATCCTGATACCGTTTTTAAGATTTTTCCCCGATGTAGCTTCAATAGCTGCAATTATCACAGATGCCAGCGCGCCTTTCATATCAGATGATCCTCGTCCCCATAGCTTGCCATCGCCGATATCACTTCCCAGCGGGTCTTTTTTCCAGGGAGAACTGCCATACGGCACCGTATCAAAGTGACCCGTAAATACCAGGGGACGGCTTGATGCACTTACACTTTTTTCAGCTACAAGCTGCAAACGCTTGCTTCCGTATGGTAAATAATCAACACTGAAACCATTATCTGAAAGAAGCTTACCCGTAAAACGGGCAATATCTTCTTCGTTACCTGGCGGATTGACAGTATTGAAAGAAAGAAGCTTTTGTGTCAGCACAACAACATCCATATGGCTGTTCAGATAATTTAGCAGCTAAAGTTAATAAATCATGTGACCTGTCATATGAAAAAATGATAACAGAAAAGTTGTCCGGGCTTAAAATTAATACTACTTTGGTTAATTATTAAAAATTTGCCGACAGACAATAGTCACAACTTAAACTTCAACGAAATGAACAAAAGAGTTTTCATAACCGTATTTTCTTTATTTCTGTGCGGATCATATCTGCTGCCAGTATCAGTTTATGCAGGAGACAGGGAAAGCCTGCAGGAAAAGCAACCCGGTACCCTGCTGATAAAGAAATGCGGGGATTTTACCGTTACCGGCACCGGCAGCTCCGATGAGTGGAATAAAACAAAATGGGTCGATCTGGTTCAGCAGGGACCAGACATCTCTCCCTACAGTACAAAAGTTAAGGTGCTTTATTCGGGGACCGGATTGTATTTTCTTTTTGACTGTGAGGATAAGAAACTGACTACAACAATTACAGGAGATAACAAGAATATTTATACTGAAGATGTGGTTGAAGTATTTCTCTGGACAGAGGAGAGTTTTCCTGTTTATTTTGAATATGAACTTTCACCCATGAACTATGAACTGACCATTATGGTGCCGAATTATAACGGCAAATTTCTTGGCTGGCTCCCCTGGAACTATGAAGGTGACAGGAAAACACGACATGAAACAAGTGTAAGAGGAGGAAAGAAGGAAAGCGGAAGTACCGTCGAAGGATGGATGGCTGAGTTCTTTATACCATACAAGCTCCTGTCTCCATTGCCAAAGGTCCCTCCGGTTTCGGGAACCAGATGGAGAGCAAATATGTACCGGATTGATTATGATAAAGGAACGGCCCATTTTGCATGGCAAAAAACAAATAAATCATTTCACGAATACAATAAGTACGGGACTTTTATTTTCGAATAGCATTAAGCCATCTGCATGAAAACGGATGACAGATCCTTTTCTTATTCATTTGTATACAGACTGACACTGGTTGCAACACTTGGCGGATTCCTCTTTGGATACGATACTGCAGTTGTATCGGGAGCAGTCAGTGCTATCAGGGAATTCTTTGTTATCCCGCTGGGAATAACAGGTGACAGAGCCAATTCAATAATGGGATTCATGGTCTCAAGTGCTCTTCTGGGATGCATAGCAGGAGGACTGACTGCAGGGCTGGTCAGTTTATGGCTGGGACGTAAAAAAGGACTGATGCTTGCCGCTTTACTATTTCTTGTATCCGGACTTGGAACTGCATTTCCTGAAAAAATGGGTTTTTCGGGCATGGCTCCTCATATTTCATTCATAATTTACAGAATAACCGGAGGAATTGGTATAGGCCTGGCTTCAATGCTTTCCCCGATGTATATTGCAGAGATAGCTCCTGCAGGTATCAGAGGAAAACTGGTATCATGGAACCAGTTTGCAATAGTCACGGGTATCTTTGTAGTTTATTTTGTTAACTGGTACATTGCCAGTCAGGGTAATGAACAATGGAATATGACAACCGGATGGCGGTACATGTTCTTGTCGGGTGTCTTTCCATCGGTTATATTTCTTGTTCTTTTATTCTTTATACCTGAAACTCCAAGATATCTGGTACTTAAGGGTGAAACGGATAAAGCTCTGGAAGTTCTCCGGAAAACGGTAGGAGCAGACGAAGCCGGGATTCATCTGAAAGAGATCTCCGAAACGCTTGCGCAGAGATCGTCACCATGGTTATCATACGGCAGCATGATAATTATTATAAGCATCTTGCTGGCTGCATTTCAGCAACTGGTGGGGATCAATGTTGTTCTTTATTATGCACCCGAGATATTCCGGAATACGGGAACTAAACTCGATGTATCATTATTACAGACAATAATGGTAGGTGCTGTCAATGTGATTTTTACTGTAGTGGCCATATATACAGTGGACAGGTTCGGAAGAAAGCCGCTGCTTATTATCGGAGGACTGATTATGAGTGCTGCCATGACTGCAATCGGTTTTAATTTCCTGAAAGGCAATATGGGTTATACTGCCCTGTTTTTCATAATGATCTATATAGCCGGATTTGCGATGAGCTGGGGTCCGGTGATGTGGGTGGTGCTGTCCGAGATATTTCCAAATTCGATAAGGGGAGCAATGTCTCTTGCTACAGCTACAGTCTGGGTGACAGACCTTATTATCTCATGGTCCTTCCCTGTACTTGATGGCAATGCTTTCCTGGTCGAAAAGTTTAACCATGGCTTTGCATACTGGTTATACGCAATTATATGTATCCTGGCTGTCCTGTTTGTATGGAAGAAAGTACCGGAAACAAAGGGGAGATCACTTGAAGAGATGGAGATCCTCTGGAAAAAACGCTCCTGATCCATGGTCAGTGATGCAGGATCATTGTTTAAGTGCTGCCTTGGTGAAAATATATTCCGGTATCTGCTGGTTGAATTTAACCGATGTTATTTTAAATTCAGTTCCGTCGCCCTGTTTCATTATATCCTTATAAATGATTTTGGTGGGGAACCAACGGCCATTGAGATTCTCAACATCTGAAAGGCTGGTCTTTTTCAGTAACTGCCCGCTTTTTGCATACAGCTCTTCGCGTAATGGTACAAAACGTTCGGTATCGATCCACATCCTGCGAGAATTATATGCTACATCAGTTACTTTTGCAGTGAGTTCAAGTATCCATGTCATTCTGCCGTCTACTTCTTCCTTACCGGCTGTTTTTGATGAGTATATATCGGTCAGTTTTCTGTCTTCCATCATATCTTCATAAGACAGATCTGATCCCATAACTGACTGTCTGAGCATATGACCGGCAATCTGAATTATCCTGTCTGTGGAGGGTGAATAGATCCATAGCTGATTCTCAAGCTTAAGCATTTTTGTTCCTTTTTCTCTTACCGGAAATAGATATTCGGTAAAGGATTGTTTATCTCCGACAACATAGCTTCTGGAACTAATGGTCCTGGAACTCCTGACCCCGTGAATTGTCATGGTCGATTCAAATATACGGTTATCGGATGACAAATTTTGTTCGACTTTTTTAAGTATCTCATCAGCATTCTGAGACAGAACAGATCCGTAAGTAAATGCTGTGACAAATAATATTAAAAAACACTTTTTCATGATTATCAGGTTTCAAGCTCCTTGAACAGTCTGGCTGTCTGGCGCTTATATATTCCTATTCCCGCCAGCATGGTCCCGATTACAGTTGAGATCAGTCCGGGAATAAATCCAAGATAAAAATCCACAGGTTGTATTCTTGCCCTGATGGTCGATGGTATCATTACCGCTGATCCCTGCATCATACCAGCAAAATTAATTCCGTATTTCTGTATAAGCCATGCAAAAAACAGGCCGATAATTGTTCCCAGCAAAGATCCGGCAATTCCTATCATAACCGATTCATAGATCATTGTGCGGTAAACATGCCCTTTTTCTTCTCCTATAGCGAGGCGAAGGCCGACCTCGCCGTAACGCCTCAGTCCTCCAAGAAGTCCGGCATTCCATAGAACCAGTGACATTGCTATTATGAATACAAGAGAGATCAGAACACTCCATAATTTAACCATATTTACATAGAGTCCCATTGAACCCTGACTGCTCAGACTCCTCATTACCGGAGAAAATTTATTATTTTCATTATATGATACTGAGTTAAATTTCTGTGATCCCGATACCGCAAGGGCATCGTCATAAAATTCGTTCCTGAAAAATCCTGTTATTTCTCCGGCGGCACCTTCCATATTCAGTGCAGTCCTTACATCCTGTATATCCGCAATGATTGATCCCCTGTCAAGACCTTCAATACCAAACAGAACTGTCCCGGAGACAACAAAATTAAAGAAAGCCATACTGCCGTCCATTGTAGAGCTTATGAGTGTTACTTTATCCCCGGGAACTACTTTAAGCTTTTTCGAGAATGCATCACTGAGGAGAATCTCTCCTTCTCCGGCAGGCAATCTTCCTCTTACAAGTGAATTTGCAAGGTTCAATCTTTCAACTTCTGCAGATTGCGGGCTAAGAATATCAATTCCCAGACCAGCCGCAGGTCCCTGGGATCTTGTTTCACCATTTTCATCAGGAACGTCGATCAGCCCTCCGAAATGAATCCTTGGTGACCACACAGCATCAGGATACTCACTGTTAAGATAATCAACCAGGCTGTCCACATCTGTAAGAGCCAGGTCATTAGGTGTCTGATCCATTTCCGCGGCATAGGCATCTGTCATAACTTTCATATGTCCGCTTGAGTATCTGGCATTGATCTCAATTATATCACCCATAAAACCTACTATATAGGCATGCATAAGCACTGTAAGGGTGACACCGATTGTAACAACAATTACCGGAACCCTGCTCCGGCTTTTATCTCTTATGAGGCCTTTTAAAAGAAATTTTATCATTGTATTCTCCCCCTCAGTGCTTCAGTCGGATTCATATAGGCAATGCGTCTTGATGGCCAATAACTTACTATCATTGTCACAATCATTATTATGGTAACCGTCATCAATATCAGACCAGCGCTATAGGCGGGATAGAGCGTCTGTGCTATAGACAGTCCGAAGTCACTCGTATCTATGGGCATTGTCCATCCTGCTTTTGCCTGCCATAAAAGAAAGGGTAATCCATATACCGCACCGACCAGTGCAGCCAGGACAGCATTCATCGTGCCTTCAAGGGTAAACAGTCCGACTACCTGTCGTCTTGTATAACCCAGTGCAATGTATGTGCCTATTTCTTTCTGCCTCCGGAAAATGGACAGAACCTGGGTGTCGAAAATCCCCAGCATTGCAAGAAGCAACAGTACAGCATACATGATCGATGTACCTACTGTCTTTACCCTTATAAGTTCATCAATTGAAGCTGTAAGCTCCTGCTTTGTCTTATGGATCCAGCCTTGAGGACTGGCGCTCCTTTCAGAATCATTGTTTCTGTAGGTGATCAATGTCGCTTCACCCGGCATATTCATCATTGACCGGAGCTTCTCAATGGGTATGTATATCTGGCCATTATCAATACCAGGTACATTTGCGATGAAAATATCTGTTATCAGTATTTCAGAAGCATCAAAAGTACCATTGGCATCCCTCCATTGTATAATCATTCTGTCACCCTTGCCGATATTGAGATTTCTGGACATTATTGCCCCGATCACCGCAGGTACGGCATCGGAAATAGTTGTATCAAGTCTGTGTGTGGGCAACAGGAAAATTGATTGTTTCGGATTGATCCCTTTGATCATCACTGACTGTATCCTCCCACGCGGATAAATGGTTCCCTGTGCAACAAGATAAGGTTCCATTTCTCCTTTCTCAATTTCCGGAATAAAAACATCAGGAATTGGTGCATGACTCTCTGTAAGTGTAAAGGGATCGTAAGGATCATATTTTTCATGCCAGTACTGACCTCCTCCTATTTCCCAGTTTGTCATATCAATCTTGGCCTGCCGGTTCCATCCTTCTATGACTCCTTTCATCCATATTATAACCACAAAAGAAAATGACAGGACTATCACATTCAGCCACGTCCGCAGTCCTGCTCCGATCAGATTCCTGTATGCAAGCTTTATGGCAGTTTTCATTTGATTATGAATTATAAGACGATTTTCTCATCCCTGTCCACTTTCCCGTCTATAAGAAAGATCTTGCGGTGAAGATAATTTATGACTTTCTCATCGTGAGTTGCGAATAAAAATGTTGTCTTTAATTCCCTGTTAAGCTTCTCCATCGTACGAAGAATATTATGAGAATTAGCTGCATCAAGATTCGCAGTAGGTTCATCTGCTAGTACTATTGATGGCTTTTTAACCATTGCTCTGGCAATTGCTACTCTCTGGCATTCACCACCGGATAATTGGGGAGGCTTTGATTTTACTTTATCAGAGATACCTACCCACTCGAGAGCGTTCATAACCATCTTTCTTCTCTCCGCAGTGGTGTAATTAAGCAGAAGAAGAGGAAATTCAACATTCTCAAAAACCGTGTGAACGGTTAACAGGTTATAGCTCTGGAAAATAAAACCGAGTTCTTTTTTCCTCAATGATGCAGATTCGGATGCATTCAACTTGCTGACCGGACGATCAAGTACATAAGCTTCTCCTTCGGTCGGTGTGTCCAGCGAACCAATTATATTCAGCAGGGTTGTCTTTCCTGAACCGCTTGGACCAATCAGTCCGGTGAATTCCCCCTGTAATAATTCCAGGTCAATTCCGTTAAGAGCAGTAAATTCACCTTTCCCCATGGGAAATCTCTTTACAAGATTTTCTACCCTTATTACAGTACCGTTTTTCATTCCTCTTTAATTTGCAATTTAATCTGCTTATTTAATTTAATGTTCATAATTTACTTAATTCCTTTGTGTAATCCTTTGTGCTCTTTTTTTTTGGTATCCACGGAATAAAAGCACTTGTTTTTTGAACATATTCTTTATATTCCGGTTTCTTTTCCTTGAGTGATTTTTCAAGTAACAAAACACCAGATACCCTTATGATCAAAGCTGTCATCAATACAGATCCCAGTGCTGCCGGATAGCTTCCTGCAGATATGCTGATAAGTCCGAATCCCCACCAAACTGCCGAGTCTCCGAAATAATTCGGATGACGTGTATATTTCCAGAATCCTTTATTCAGCACCTTGCCTTTATTGGAAGGATTTTTCCTGAAAACGGCAAGCTGATAATCTCCTCCCGCTTCAAAAATAAAGCCTGTGATCCAGACCAGTATGCCTGCATAATCAAGAATACCAGGATCTTTGTTTTCACCTGAATACTGAGCTCCAAGCAGAGGTGCCGATATAAGCCACATCAAAGTGCCCTGGAGGAGGAAAGTCTGGAAAAATGATATCCACCAGTATCGGTGTTCACCATATTTCTTTCGGAATTCAATGTAACGGAAATCCTCTCCTTTTCCGTAATTCCTCCAGGTAAGATATATGGACAGACGAAGTCCCCAGATCAATACCAGTACAAGCAGTATGGTTTTTCTCAGACTGTTACCATCTGTGTTCAGAAAATAAAAAACTGTAACAATTACAAATCCAAATCCCCAGAACAGATCGACAATACTTACATTTTTCATCCTGATGCTGACAATCCAGAGTATCGTCATAAGTATCATGATCAAAGCGAATGCCCGGATATAGATCTGTAAAAAAGTCATGTTATTTCTTTATAACATCCTGTATTTCAAATTATACAGGGAATAAATATAAATAGTCTTTTACAGCTATTCATACATCAATGCAACTGACGCTGCACCTGTTCCTGCATGTACACCAACGACGGGAGAGATGTTGACAACTGACACCGGTTTCATGGAAGTAAGTTTTTCCATCTGAATACTATACCAGTCAGCAGCTTCCGAATTATTGGCATGCAAAACTATATAATTCCATATCTTTTTCCCCGAGCAGCCTTCCCTGATATGTTTCATTACTTTTTTCATGTTTGCTTTCTGGCTGAAAGCTTTGTCGAAGAGTATCGATTTGCCTTCATTGTCAAGTGATACTATCGGATTTATATTCAGGATCCGGGCTATCCATCCTTTAACCCGGGAAACCCTGCCACCTCTGACCAGGTATTTCAGTGTTCTGACGCTTACCAGGATACGGACATTTTTGATCCACTTCTGTGTAAGTGCCACAACCTCATCGTGTGATAATCCTTCTTCAATCGCTTTTGCAGCTTTCAGGACTATCAGTCCGAGTGAACCCGACAGATTCCTTGAATCAATAACGGTGATCTGCTTACCCATTTCCCTGCTTATCTTTTCTGCTGCTTTACTGCTGCTGAAATATGTACCGCTCAGTTTATCACTCAGATGGATTGCAATCACTGATTCATAATGAGATGCCAGATGTGAATAAAGATTGATAAATGTATTTTCATTGATCTGTGCACTCTTGGGATAATCTGACGATTCATCCAGAAGTGAGTAGAATTGTGCGGGATGAAGAGTGACTTTATCGAGGTATTGATTTTGTCCGAAACTAATGTTAAGGGGCAACATGTGGATCTGATACCTGTCAACCAGCTCTTCCGGCAGATCACATGTTGAATCTGTTACAACAGCCGTTTTCCATTTACGTTCATTGGCTGCCTGATAATGACGTAACATATCATCGGCTTTCTGAAATGTTATGGTTCCGGCTTTTCTAAGTTTATTGAAAAGTTCTGCAGGACTGTTTGTATGTAAATGAAACCTCCTTATCTGGTCAGATCCTGCAACAACCACTGAATCTCCGTATTGCTCAAGTATTTCAGTCAGTAGGACTTTGTCTGTTCTGCAGTTCCTGATAACAGCTTCTGTACAATATCTGAAATTCAGGCTGTCGGCTCCGTATTCTTCAGTTAGAAGGACTGATTCAGCAAGAGGCTTTGCAATGATCATTTCTTTTATATTCCTTTTTCTGATAAAGTCAATTATTCCCTCAATAAAGACTACAAAACCTTTGGCTCCGGCATCAACGACATTATTTTTTTCGAGTATGGCTAGTTTTGTCTTTGTTTCCTGAAGAGATTTTTTAAGTACCTCATATGAGCTTATCATCAGCTGGTTGAAATCCCCGAACTTGTTCCAGCTGTTGTATATGTGTTCAGCCATTTCCCTGATGACTGTTAGCATGGTTCCCTCAACGGGTTTTGCAACAGCTTCATAGACATATGACACAGATTTTCTGAATGAGTCTGCGAATTGTTTGATAGTTACTGATTTAAATTCTCCGGTTTCGTGGCTTAACCCGTAAAAGAACTGGGCAAAAATTATTCCTGAATTTCCCCTGGCATTCATTAACGTAGCTTCTGCTATCCTGTCGGCAGTTATCTTATATGAACGATGGGGGTGAAGCGAATCAATGACCGACCTGACTGTTGCTGCCAGGTTAGTCCCGGTATCTCCGTCATTTACCGGAAAAACATTGATCTTGTTCAGTTCCACCTGGTGTTCAATCAGCTTCCTTGCACCAGCAACAAATGCATAGTACAGGTTCCGGCCATCCATCTCAACAAGTGATCCTCCTGCTGTAAGTGTCATTAGGTAATTTTTAAACCGTGTAAAAATAACAAATATTAAAACAACAGATTAATTTATCCAATGTTCACAATCGTGGCATCATTTTCCTTGTAAGTTAACACAAAGTTTACATCCAGCAATAAAAAATGGAACATCAATAAAAAATAACTTCTCAACCACAGCCTCAACCTCAACCTCAACCTCAACCTCAACCTCTTACCGCCTCTTCCAGCGCTTCACAAAGTCCGGGATACCTGAAACTATATCCCGCACTGAGGATTTTTTCTGATGAGACCCTGCTGCCTTCGAGCAGTATTCCGGACATTTCTCCAAAGATCATTTTCATCAGAAATTCAGGTATTGCAGGGAACCAGAAAGGTTTTCTGCACACTTCTGAGAGAGATCTCATAAGATCACGGTTGGTAATGTGGTCAGGGGCCACAGCATTATAAACACCTTTAATGTTTTGATCTTCAATGGCTTTTATGAAAATCTGACACAGATCATCGATATGTATCCATGGTACATACTGTTTTCCGCTTCCAATGGCTGAACCGATACCAAATCTGACAGGAGTTATTATTCTCTTAAGGACACCACCTCTTCCCGAGAGTACGATACCAGCCCTTAACTTTACGACCCTGGCTCCAGTTTCTGCAAACCTGTCTGCGGCTTCTTCCCAAAGTCTGCAGGTCTCACCCAGGAAATCAGAGGCAGGCGGATCTGCTTCAATAAATATTTTTTCCGATGTATTGGTACCGTAATAGCCTGTACCTGAAATTGAAATGAATGATTTGATCCTTGTCCCTGATTCATTTATGGCTTTAAGAAGCAATTCTGCAGTTTTTACACGGCTGTCAATTATCTCTTTCTTCCTTTTTTGTGACCATCTTTTATCACCCACACCTGCTCCTGCAAGGTGAATTATATAATCTGCCTTTTCAACAGACTCTTTATCTACTTCCTCTTTGTCCGGATCCCATTGATACTGTCTGATTTCTGAAGTTTTATTTCCTGACCGGCTCAGAATACTTACTGAATAGCCTTTCGACATTAACTTTTCAGTCAGTTTTCTTGCTACGAGACCTGTTCCGCCGGTTATTAATACTGTATCCATGAATTTTCCACTTCGATTTTCCTCACCTGCTCTGAATATTCTGATGGCGTAATTCCCTTTATTTTTTTGAATTGACGGTTGAAATTTGACAGGTTCCCGAAGCCTGACTGGTATGCGATTGAAGAAATATTATGTGTGCCTTCTGCCAGAAGTTTGCATGAATAACCGATACGGATATTAAGAAGATAATCCTTGAATGACATCCTGTATGTTTTCTTGAATGTCTCGTAAAAACTGGTATTTGACATATTTGATATCTTCAGAAGGTCTTGAATATTTATGTTCTTCTGAAAATTTTGCATGATATATTTAATTGCTTTATGCATGGGACTGTAATCATCAAGCCAGAATGGGCCATTGAATGCAGGACTTGACAAAACAGTATATTCATTTGTAGTGGCAAATATTCTGAATATTGAAAAGAGTGAATAGAATTTCTCAGTATCATTCAATTCCGTCATTTTAAGCATTATTGAGGTGATTTGTTTTTTTGCTTCACCATGGAACACATAACCCCGGGAAGATTCAATTATGAATTTATAAAGAGTCCTGTTCTCAGGGATACGAAAAAAAATTTCTCCAAGGAAATCATATACAAACTGGATTACTATCCCTTCTCCCCGGAATCCCTGATGAGGATCAAAATATTCCGGATCACAAAGACTTTCATGCGGGGTATAAGCTCCGATGAAGACCAGATCATTATCTTCGAAGCGGTCTATATTATCCCCGATCAGATCGGAAGAGCGTCGTGTAGGGAAAGAGTGTAGGATAGGGTGTA
>CAYQZL010000027.1:0-34192 GCA_964421975.1 uncultured Rikenellaceae bacterium | reverse complement strand
GCCTTTTATTATCAAAAGAATAAACTTGAGACAGGTTGATAATGATCTCATCCAGAAAAGAGAACAGATGATTTCACTGATTTCCGTACTTGGTATAGAACCTTTTATAAATTCGGATACATCAGGTACATTCGGGAGTTATAACATACTTAAAGAAGAATATGTCAGCCTGGAGATATTTGACATACCTGAAGATCAGAACTATATAGAAGTTACCCCAAGACTCATTGAAGGAGAGGAAATTGAATACAGGGTGCTGAAATATACTTTCAATGTTGACGGACAGAAGTACCTGCTTGAAGTCGGAAAAAGTCTTCTGAGCATAAGTATTACCGAAAACAATATCAGGAATGTTATGCTTTTGTTCCTCATTTTTATAATACTGATCACTTTTCTTGCTGATTTTCAATACACCAGATTGATCCTTGATCCTCTCGAGAAAATAAAGAACAAGCTGAAGCTCATCTCGGATCCGGCTCTTTTTGACATGATCCCCGTAAAAACAAATACGTCCGATTTTATCGCACTTGATAATGCCCTGATGGAGCTTATGAAGAATATAAATCAGCTCTTCCGTAAGGAAAGAGATATTACAGTCAATATTTCGCATGAACTGCTTACTCCTGTGTCAGTATTAAGGAGCAAACTTGAAAATATCCTTCTCAGGGAGGAACTGAACCATGATACAGAGGCAAAAATTGAAGGGTCGCTCAACACTCTTCACAGACTTCAAAGCCTCGTGAATTCCTTACTGATGATCGCCAAAATTGAAAGCCATCAGTACCTCCGTGAAGATTCATTCTCCGTAAAAGAGCTCCTGGACGAAATAGCTAAAGAAATTGATCCTCTGGCTGAGGACAAGGAAATACTTCTTATACCGGATCTGAATGACGACTTTATAATTGAAAAAGCAAACCGCCCTTTGATTTTTTCGATGTTCTTCAACGTTATCAATAACTCGGTAAAAAACACTCCTTCGGGAGGTAAGATAATGATTGAAAGCAGGTTGTTCAACAATGGCTGCCTGATCAATATATCAGATACAGGTAAGGGTCTCAGCACGGAGCAGAAAAAGTCGCTTTTTTCACGTTTCAGCATGAGGAATAAAGAAAGTGGCGAAGGAACAGGTATAGGCCTTGCCATAGCAAAGACTATCGCTGATTTTCACAAAATATCAGTATCTGTCGAGTCCGAACCAGACAGAGGGACCACCTTCTCTTTTATGATCCCGGGGAAATAATACAATAAGACACCTGTTATTATGACAGGGTTTCAGGGTTTCAGGGTTTCCCACCTGCGCTAAAGCTTCGGTGGGCGATGCATGGTTCCAGGCTTTGCCAGCCGAAGCCTTGGCGAAGGCTGGGTTTCAGGGTTTCAGGAATCAAGGTTCAAGGTTCCGTGGAGCCTGACACCTGTCGCCGCAAGCCGGTAGCCGCTTGCCGTATACCTCATGCCAGTCGCCGGTAGCCGCTTGCCGTATACCTCATGCCAGTCGCCGGTAGCCGCTTACCGTATACCGCATGCCGGTAGCCGGTAGCCGCTTGCCGTCTACCGGGCAACATCAATTTCTCTTTTCTCCTTAAAGAAGAAGATGAAGCAGATAAGGACAGCAACTGCAATATATGCCGGAATAAACCATATCTTCTGCCACTGATAAACCTGATCAACAGTATAATAACTGGTAACAAATCCTGAGAACCATGTCCCTATAAACATCCCTAGTCCGTATGTGACAAAAGTGAATAATCCCTGTGATGCGCTTTTGATCCTCTCGTTTGATTTTTTCTCAGTATACATATAACCTGTCACAAAAAAGAAATCATAGCAGACACCATGAAGTATTATTCCGGTATATAACATCCATACATTCGGTCCCATGTTACCGAATGCAAAGCAGATGTACCTGGCTATCCAGGCCGACATCCCGATAAGGAGCATATTCTTTACACCTATTCTGTTAAAAAGGAAGGGAATGGCAAGAATAAACAAAGCTTCGGATATCTGTCCCATTACCATTTTCCCGGCAGCATTTTCCATCCCGGCCTGGTTCAGGAAAAGATTGGCAAATCCAAAATAGAATGAAAGAGGAATACATACAAAAATTGCAGCTATGAAAAAGATCAGGTAAGGTTTGTCGCGGAATAACACAAATGCGTCAAATCCAAGAATTGATTTAGCCGATGTGCTCGTTTTTGCCGGAGGAGGTGTGTCAGGAAGGACGAAACTGAATATACCCAGACCTATTGAAACCACTGCAGCCATATTAAAAGTACCCGGGGTCTGTTCAACTCCCAGAAGAGCTATCATAAAGCCGGCAATAACCCAGCCGACGGTACCAAAAACCCTTACGAGGGGAAACTGCCTGCCCGGATCACTCATCTGCCTGAATGCCACACTGTTTGATAATCCGATTGTCGGCATGTAGGCAAGTGAATAAAGAAGTATAACCCAGTAAAACGTACCGTTTGTGGTCACCCTGGCAGCAAGAAAAAGCAACACTCCTCCAATGAGGTGGAGAACTCCCATTACTTTCTGTGCGGCAAAATATCTGTCTGCCACCATACCGATGAAAAAAGGCGAAATCATTGTTGCTATCGCCAGTGCAGAATAGGCTGCCCCAATCTGTATACCTGTGGAACCCAGGAATTTGGTCATAAATGTTCCCATCGTTACATACCATGATCCCCAGATATAGTATTGAAGGAACATCATCAGTCCGAGTACAAAGCTGGTTTTTGGTTTCATAATCTGTCAGTTTCAGGAGGATTTATAATAGGATAATCTGTTACCGTCATCCTGATATCTTAAAGGACTCCGATGCTCTAAAATTAAAAAATTGAATCAGAATAAAAAACTGATTTCAGATTGATTTAATCTGATTCAGGCCTGATAGATCATTATGACAGATTATATGCCTCTTTTACCGGTCAGAAAACCGTGTCTCTCTGTTTCGGCTGTTTATTCATTTTAAGTGAGATCCTGTTATCACTCATAAAGAATCCATGCTCATACTGGTGTCCGTTCAGGCGGAGCCACCATCTTAAAGCTTTGGCTATTTTCCGGCATCTCAGAATGACTTTGCCTGTTTCGGCAGATGTTATTTGGTAATAGGTTCTCATTCAGTAATAATCTGTAGTAAAAGTACCATTTCAGAATGCGGAAATCAATACGTTCAGGCCCGTATACAGGGAAAATGCGACTGCTTCAGATAATTCTTATCAACGTTTTTAACTGGATCACCAACAGTTAAAGTCAACTTACAACCTGAGATTAGCACTTCGTCAAAAAAACTCAAAAATTGACCAGTGAACAGTAATCCGTTCCCAACCGGATTAAAAATGTGATGTATTTTATTATATATCAATAATATAAAACCGATCCTTCATTTATTCAAACCCGCTCATTTTTTGACCGGAAATAATTATCATTTCATCTGAAACAGTCTCAGCTATCTTCTTCATAATGAAATATTATTAAAATTCAGGTAACCAGTAAGGCTGTTTTTACGTATAAATGCAGTGACTATCATTATTTCCTAAGCATCAAGGTTCTGAACTGAATGAAAAAGTATTTTTTTCTTTCACTCCTTATTATTGTATCTCCTGGCATATACGGACAAAACTGTTCGATTATTTCAAAGGCGAACAACATCACTCCGGACAAATTATGTTCGCCTGTTACGGCAACATGGACTGTAAGCTATACCGGTGTACAGGATGCAGGTACAACGGTTAACATCAGGTTCGACTGGGGAAACGGTAACATTGTAACGGTACCGGCACACAGGGTAGCATCCGGCATTTTCGAAGCAACGGCTAAAAATACCTATACATCTTCCGGAAATAAATGTAACTATCATCCTCAGGCTACGCTCATGGTCAATGGTGTTCTCTGTACTTCGTCTTCACAGGAACAGATCGTAACTGTCTGGGATGATGACGATCATAACGGAGGAAATATGCATATCAGTCCTGAGATCTATCCGGTCTGTTTCGGGAACAGTGCCAATGTGAGGTTTCAGGATCTGACAAGGTTCAATTGTGTCCCTCCCCAGGAAAAAGATAATCCGAATGTCAATACCAGGTGGATACAATGGATCTATGGTACTGATATCACAATGAAAGGACTTCCGGTCACAGTTGACGGAAGAACAAGAAGTTTTCCGTATCCGGATGATATTATTAAGCTGACAGGGCCGGTTACGGGCTCCGGAGTTTTATCGGATGTCATACATGTACCTAACGACAAACAGATCGGTGAATATTTCCAGGTAACATTGCGAAACTGGAATTACTGTAATCCCTATGATGATCCCAACATACCGGGAAGGCCAAGAAATACCAGAGACGGGGATCATCCGCCTGTCGTTACCACAGCAATAATACTGATTGTACCTTATCCCGATGCCACTATTACACCTGTTGATATTCTCTGTTCAAACGCTGATCCTGTAGCTCTTAAAGCTCATGATCCGGGAGGCACGTGGACAGGACCAGGAATAACAGGCAACAAATTTGATCCTGAGATTGCCGGACCGGGAAATCACAGGATAAGATATGATGTTACCAGTGCCGAAGGCTGTCACGACAGTGATGAAATAATCATTACTGTTGTTCCCGTACCGGATGCAACGATCCTTAATGAGGGTATTGTCTGTTCAACCGATCCGCCCGTAACGCTGGTCGCCAGGGAACCGGGAGGAATATGGTCGGGGCCGGGTGTCCTGGGAAATACCTTTAATCCGGCATTGCCTGGTTCAGGAAATCATACGATCACATACAGCATAACCGACGAAAACGGATGTAATGATTTTGATGCTGCGATAATCACCGTTGCAACACCGGATGCTACAATAACACCCGTTGATACCTTATGTATTGATTCTTCTCCTGTCACACTGACAGCACATGATATGGGAGGTTTATGGACCGGACCGGGAGTCAGGGGAAATACCTTCAATCCGGTCCTGGCTGGAATCGGGAATCATGAGATCGTATATGAGATCCTGAATGCCGACTGCAGGGATATAGATACAACGATTATAACCGTGATGCCAATACCAGTTATAACAATAGAACCCACAGGTACTTTGTATATCAATGGGCCTCCGATTACTCTTAAAGCATCTCCCGGAGGAGGAGTATGGTCCGGAACAGGTGTCTCAGGCAACACATTCAATCCGAATACTGCAGGGACAGGAACACATATAATTCAATATGCAACAATTCCAGACAGATGGGGATGCTGGTCACTGGATACTATCCACATCCATGTTCACCTGCCTTCCCTTCCGGTGGCCGATTTTGAACCAGACAGTACCGGATGTGCCCCGCTGACTGTCAGCTTTAAAAATAACAGTCTGCACGGGGAACGTTATGTCTGGGATTTCGGAGACGGAGCATATTCCAATGAGGAAAATCCTGTTCATACTTATTATGTCCCTGGCAACTATCTGGTTAAACTGACAGTAAACAATATAACCGGAGAATCGGTGCATAACGGGACGATATCGGTAAAAAGGAATCCTGTTGCAATATTTGATGCATACCCGACAAATGTTGTCAACAACCAGCAGATCGTTGTATTTTACAATTACAGTCATTATGATGCTTCATATTTATGGAATTTCGGCGACGGAGGCATCTCAACCGAGAAAAATCCATACCATAAGTATGAAGAACCGGGCAGTTATACTGTCTCGCTCATTATAACCTCATCTGACGGGTGTATTGACTCGGCAATACTCTCAACACCGGTAGTGGTTGACTGGAAAACAGGATCTGTCAGATTTCCTACAGTATTCAAGTGGAATCAGTCTGGACCGACCGGAGGACAATGGAAAGAGGGTGTTTATCCGGAGATGGATTTTGTTTTCAGACCATTTTTTGAGAATGTCATAGAATTCAGGCTTCAGATCTTTAACCGCTGGGGAGTGCTAATCTATGAGAGTAATGATATAAATAAAGGATGGGACGGTTATTCCAGAGAAGGGAACCTTGCCGTTCAGGGTGTTTATGTATGGAAAGCGACCGGCCGGTATGCAGACGGGAACTATTTCGACAAAGTTGGTGATGTTACTTTTCTGCATTGACCACCATGGATGTCGTGGCTTCCCGGAAATATTATAGGATCAGTCTTGCGGAGCCTGTATTATACCTGAACCAATATCTTCTGTCTGGAATCCTGCTTTCATCCCGCTATAGCTTGCAGAACCCATCAGTTTATCCGTCAGCTGTGTCCCTTTAAATGCACTTTGATTTTTCAGTTTCTGTGACCAGAGAGCAGCAACACCTGCCACATGAGGTGTAGCCATACTGGTCCCGCTCATGGATGTGAGTCCTCCTCCTGTTCTGGCAGACAATATACCAACTCCGGGGGCACATACCCTGGCTCCGGCATTTGAGAAAGATGCTATTGAAAATCCTGCGTTTTCAGTTTTCAAAGCGGCAACTGAGATGATCCCTTCCGCAACAGCCGGGGGACTTACTGCAATAACGTAATCAGCGTTTTCATCGCGTCGGCTTTCATTGCCCGCGGCAGCAATCAGCAGACAGGGTTGAAGAAATTCTCCCCTTGCCCTTATCATTGAAGCAAGACGCTCAAAGAGAAGAATATTTGCCCTGTATCCCTCCAGTGCAAAAGAAGTGGCAATGTCTATTGGCACACCCTGATTTTCAAGATAAGCCACATAACCTGGAAAATCAATCCCCAGAGACATTGAGATAACATTTGCTCCCTGCTGAAGAGCCCATTCAATTCCGGCCAGTACAACATCACTGCCTCCGCCTCCTTCTCCAAGGATTTTTCCAATAACGGCTTTTTTAACACCTGGAGCTACTCCTATCCGGTTTCCATTGACATTCCTCCCGAAAATGGTACCTGCACAATGAGTCCCATGCCCGTTAATATCATCATCACTCTCGGAAGTAAAATTTTGACGGACCAGATTGATCCCGGTAAAGGCAGAATGTGTCGGATCTATACCTGTATCAAGAACAGCCACTATCACACCGTCGCCGTCAAATGGTGAAGTATCAGCGCCGACAGCTTTAATCCCCCACGGGACCTGTGCTGTTGATGATGAAACACCTGAAGCTATCTCCACAGGGGCGATCAGCTTCATTGGTATTGCAGGAGCAACAGCCGCTATATCCTTTTTCCGTGCTATCTCGGCTGCTTTCACACCTGTTATCTCTTCATACTCAAACTTAACAGGCTCTACATCCATTGGTCGTGCAGAGACTCGTGTTCCACCCCTCGTACGGGGCTTTTCCGGAGTCTGAATCTGTCTTAAAATTACATGTTTGATCTTCATTTTTGCAGTTTTTATCAGATGAATTAACTCGCTACCCTAAAATCATATTCACTGCAATTTACACCACAGAATGGCCAAAGTCAATATTAACATAGTCTAAATTCAGGTTGTTGATAAAAATTAATTTTTATTCATAAGTCAGGGCAACATAGCAGGAAAAAATACGTTTAAATTTTGTAAGAAAATAGTCAATATAATTCATTGGATATATTATTTTTATCCTCTGAAGGTGTCTGGAATAATTTGCATAAATAATGAATATTTATACGATAATTTGTCTGTATAATTAATCTCTGTCTGATTTTAATGTCTGATATATGGAAGCAAATAACGATTTATCGGCTAAGGACCCGGGAACAAAGCCGGTTCTTATTGTCGCAGTCCTGATCACATATCTGATTGCCGGATTTATTACAGCATGCATCTGCAGCATTGGTTATATGCTTATAAATTAAAGTCTTTATAATCAATAATATGTGTCAGTTGGTCAAAACTGACATTGTCCTGCATTCTCCTTCCGTAGCTTAATTTCCTATTGATTATCTGTAGTTTACATAAATAGTTCCATCCGGATCTCGTCATTTGGATTTTCTCCTGTCAATATTCACAAGGTTTTGACGAACAGAACCTGAACTTTTACGGATGGCAACATAAGGGGAATGACTGGTTCCTTTGCGATGACAAAGATCTTTTAAACAGAGTTAAAAAGCCCACCACCAGGGCATTTGCGACTTGTATTAAGGTGCTTCATACAGTATCTTTGATAGAAAAGTTATATTAAAATGAAAGTCGTTTACAAGATTACGTCAGATGCAACAGGCATTGTCTTACTAAGGCGCAGAAAAATAGCGAAAGCATTAAGATGGTGGCTTCGTGAAAATGGATTTGAATTTAAGTATAACTATTATTTTGGTTATACCGGATAAAATCCTTAGCCGATTTATAATAATAATGTTTTTAAACAAACTGAGATATGAAAAGAGATAAGAAATCTGAGATCAAAAGTACAACCGGATATGTCCGTATTGATCCCTGCACATGGATTGAAAAAAGAATTAACGAGACTGATGAGGCTGCCCGCCGGAGGTTTCTTGATAAACTTACCAGGGCTGTGGATAATTCAAAGCTGCAGTTTGGATTTAATACTTAAAGGTAATTTCCCATATTTATTGAAATGCTACAGCCAGATGTTCTGTACTATATTAATTGATTAAACTCAAATCAATTGACCGGGCCATCCAAGATGCAAATTCTCTTATTCTCCCTGATCCCTGTTGGAATTATTCTGCTGTTTATATCGCTGAAGCTGGTAAAAAAAACCTTCTCCGGTAATATTATCCTCGAAATACCCTATTCACTCAAATCTTCAGAACTCATCATAAAAGAACGGGGTGTTTATGCAATCTGGCATAAGATTCCTCTCCGGGAATTTGAAAAATTGTATATTCCACCAGGACACAAAAGCACCAGGTCTCACAAATAACTAATTTTTAATTAAATATTCTTTGTGTAACTTAGTGTCTTTGTGACTTCGTGGCAAAAACCTATTTTTAAGAGCAGGTTAAAATAAATAATTCCAATTCAGAATCCTTCAAAATGAAACATCTCCTTAATGAGCAGGACCGTAATATTCTGGAAAAATTAATTGCTACCGCTGAAGGCAAGACCAATGCACAGATAGTTCTTGCCGTTATCAGAAGGTGTGACAATTACGCGGAAGCACCCTGGAAGGCCTTTGCATTGGGGTCTTCAATAGCAGGCCTGGCGATATTCCTTACCGATCTGATTATATTCAGATGGACAACAGATACAACAATTCTTTTTGCAGTTGCAGCAATTCTTTTTACAGGAGCCGCTCTCAGCCTTTTGACGGTGATCATACCGGGATTTGCGGGATTTTTTATCTCAAAAATCCGGAAAGAGACTGAAACATCACAATATGCCGAATCCCTTTTTCTCTCCAGGGAACTATTTGCTACTGAAGGCCGCAGAGGCATTCTGCTTCTTGTCGGTCTTTTCGAAAAACAGATCGTTATCCTCCCCGACAAAGGAGTCAGAAACATCCTTGACAATGATAAAATGGAAAAAATAATTTTCAAAATGATACCATTTCTCAGGACAAATGAAGTAAGGGATGCCCTTGAAGCCGGATTGAAAGGAATCGTTGAATCATTATGCCCTCCTTTGCCTGAAGGAAGCAGGAAGGACGAATTATCAAATGAAATAATAGAGGAGGAAGGAGAATGAGTAAAGCTGTTATTTTTTTGATCCTGTACGAATTATTTTCAATAAATGCAGTTACCCTGGCAGCAGATGTCCCATACCTTACAGGAAGGGTAACGGATAATGCGCAGATCCTTTCGGAAAGCACCATTAAATCGCTTAGTGAGACTCTCAGAGAACATGAATTAAAAACAACAAACCAGGTAGTAGTCCTTACAATTACATCACTTGAAGGTGAGAGTATAGAAGATTTTACCAATAAGGTTTTCAATGAATGGAAACTGGGTCAGAAAGATAAGGACAATGGTATACTGATCGTTGTCGTACCGGCTGAACGCAGAATGAGGATCGAGGTCGGATATGGGCTTGAAGGAACACTTCCTGATCTTGCAGCCGGTCGTATTATACGCAATATTATGGCCCCCATGTTCCGTGAAGGGGATTTTAATGGAGGGATTACCGAAGGGGTCAGAAGTGTGATAAATATCCTGGAGGGTTCAGAGATCCAGGACATACGTATTACTGAAGGTGCAACTGAGGATCCGGAGCCATCTGCCTTTGCAGGACTGGAGTCTCCGGATCTGTCGCTTACCGAGAAAATCCTTTTCGGGGCATTTATATTTGGCATAATAGGATTATTCACAATAATCGGTATCCTCACACCCGGATTCGGATGGTTCATGTATTTGTTCCTGATACCTTTCTGGGCAACATTTCCGATTGTGGTACTGGGTACAAAGGGAGCCCTGGTTTGTTTTATAACATACCTTATAATATATCCTGCAGCCAAACTTTATCTTAAAACTTCACCATGGTATAAAAAAGCAAAAGACGATCTGAAAACTACCGGAAAGGCTTCTATAGGTGGTTTTGTATTCTCGTCAGGAAGTTCAGGTAGCTCAGGCAGTTCATGGAGCTCGGGAAGTTCCGGTGGCGGGTTTTCCGGAGGAGGAGGATCATCAGGCGGAGGTGGTGCTTCAGGAAGCTGGTAATAGCCTGATATTAGCAAGTACAGGATAATAAACCGGCATTGCCGGTATACTAATTAAAGGTTATTCTTCTCCTTCTTAATTTGAGATCCGCATAAATAAACAGTGCTATTGTAAGAAGGAAGAAACTGTTTGCAGCCCGGAAAAAGTTAACATTATCAATCGTGATAATGGATGTTTTAAGGATCAGCGAAACTGCAGCCAGAACCAGGCATATAACTCCGATTCCTGCTGAAATCCATGCAATACGGGTTAATGTTCTCATATCCTTATATTTAAATTTGACGTAAGTAGCTTTATATCGACATTTTTATATATTGCAAGCAAAAATGATGAGGTTTACTTACTCATCATTGAGAATCCGGGCTTTGTCCTCCGAAGCTTCAGCGAAGGAGGACTTCGCTCTCCGAAGCTTTCTTTGACCTCCGAAGCTTTCTTTGTCCTCCGAAGCTTTCTTTAACCTCCGTTCCTTTCTTTGACCTCCGTAGCTTTCTTTGACCTCCGTAGCTTTCTTTGACCTCCGTAGCTTCAGCGAAGGAGGTAGCGAAGGAGGTAGCGAAGGAGGAAGCGAAGGAGGACTTTCTCCCGTAGCAAAGTTTTCACAGGTAAAGATACAACCGGAATCGTCGTTTTCAATGAGCTACAATGCTGATTTTGACCAGTATAGGTTAATGTAGGATCAAGAAAGACATGCCAAGGATGAAAGTAAAGAAATGGTAAGTGCCAGATACCGGCTTAAAACATCATTCAGGGAACTGTTTGTTTCCTTATTCGAACCTCAAAGCATCTGCCGGATTCTTTAAAGCCGCCCTCACCGTCTGATAACTTGTTGACAAAAAGCCTATTATAAGGACCATTACTGTTGCCAGAACATAAATAACCGGATTGATTAATGCCTTATCTGCAAAACCCTCCATCCAGTATTTTGTGCCAAAGTAAGCAACAGGATATGCTATCAGTGATGCAATAAGAATGAGAAAGACAACTTCCCTGATCAATAGTTTTGCAACAATCGGAACGGATGCCCCATAGGTCTTCCTGATTCCTATTTCGCGTGTCCTTTTGTTTGTCATGAATGTTACAAGTCCAATCAGTCCGAGACAGGCAATGAAGATTGCAAGAAAAGAGAACAGGATAAAGATCCTGCCGGTCTTTATTTCAGCAGTGTAAAGATTGTTCCAGGTATCAGTAAAGAATTCATACTGAAATGGCTGGCTGGGAGCAAATTCTTTCCATTTTTGTTCAATGCTTTTGATTGCTGAAGGAATATTGATACCCGAAAGTCTGACTGTTGCAAACTGATCACCACCACCGGGGTACAATACACTGAAGCAAACAGGATCTATAGTCTTATGAACTGAAGTAATATTGAAGTCTTTCATGACCCCGATGATTTTGTACCTCTGATATTCCTTAGGTCCGCGGGGTTGCAGAATGTATTGGCCTGTCACCGGTTCTTTAAGACCGAGAGATCTGACAGCTGTTTCATTGATAAGGACAGATGTTGAGTCTGTTCCATATTCTCTCGAGAAAAACCGTCCGTCCAGAAGCTGTACACCCAGAGCCTGAGGGTAGTCAAAACTTACCCAGGCCTGTTGTAAAAGGTAAGTCTTCTTTTCCGGATCATTATCATTGAAAAAGGCATTGTTGCTATAGTTCATGCCGGGAACCTGCCTGGAAAAGCCGGCCTTCTCCACTCCATCAATCTGCAGGATCTGGTCCCTGAAAGTCTCGCGCTGTCTCCAGAATGCATCAGATCTGCGTATAACGATCAGATTCTCTTTGTCAAATCCCAGATCTTTCTTTGTTATAAAATTCAATTGCCTGTAAACGATGATAGAACCAATTATAATCACAATCGAAACGAAAAACTGAAAAACGACAAGTGTTCCTCTCAGTCTTTTTGAAATTGATCCCGGGCTTAAAGTGCCTTTAAGCACTTCAACAGGATCATATGATGCAAGAACAAAAGCCGGATAGAAACCTGCAGATAATCCGGTAAAAAGTGTCAGAATGACAAGAAAAATAAGTCCTTTCAGATTAAACAGATCTACTGAAAGTGTCTTGCCGGTCAAGTGATTGAAAGAGGGTGTAAAGGCATAAACAAGCAGGATAGAAATCAAGACAGCAAAAGTGACAATTATAAGGGATTCTCCGACAAATTGTGCCATAAGGCCGGTTCCTGATGCACCTGCAACTTTCTTGACACCTACCTCTTTAGCCCTGCCGGCAGATTTTGCAGTAGCCAGATTGATGTAGTTTATTATTGCCACAGCAAGTATTAATATGGCAATCACAGCAAAAATATATACTGTTGCAGGAGATCCGGGAGGTTCAAGATTGTATTGCTTTGCACCCTTCAGATGGATATCTTTCAACGGTTCAAGAACATATCTGAATTCATTCCCTGCTTTTCTGAAATCATCAATACTCATTCCCAGGATTTCCTGCAATTGAGGCCCGACATATTTTATAACCATTTCATGTAGCTTTTCCTGAAAGATATCCTTCTGTGTCCCCTCTTTTACCACTATATAAGTGTAAAAATTATGGCTGATCCAGGCCTGGCCGCCCGCGCGTCCCGGATATGTGCTCAATGAAGCCAGAATATCAAACTTTATATGAGAATTATCCGGCACATTCT
Source organism: uncultured Rikenellaceae bacterium (assembly GCA_964421975.1). GTDB lineage: Bacteria > Bacteroidota > Bacteroidia > Bacteroidales > VadinHA17 > LD21. The sequence continues at coordinate 21,021 of CAYQZL010000027.1, read as the reverse complement.
GCACAACACCTGTAATTGTATACAGGACCGTATCTGATTCTACTGTAACTCTCTGTCCTATGGGATCAAGGTTCCCGAAGTATTTCACTGCATAGTCCTCAGTCATGATCATAGAGCGGGGTCTTACAAGTGCTGTTTCGGGATCACCTTTTATTAAATTAAAATCAAGTACATCAAAGAACGTGGAATCAGCAAACAGTACGCCATCTTCATTGAACTTATTCTCGCCGAAACCAATCAGCCAGGCTCCCATTTCTGTGACGCGTGTCACATGTAATATTTCAGGATAATCATTTATCAGTGCCTGTGCCATAGGTGCAGCTGTAATGGCCTGATCCAGTTCACCACCGGCCATACGTCCGGCAACTTTTATCCTGTATATGTTTTCATAATTCTTATGAAATCTGTCATAGCTGAGTTCATGAATAACATAGAGTGTGATTAAAATGAAGCTTGTGAGTCCGATGGCAAGGCCTGCCACATTCAGTAAAACATATCCGCTTTGCTTCTTCATATTGCGGAAAGTGTTGGTAAAGAAATTTCTTAACATGGCTTATATGAATAGTTTAATACGCGTTCCTCAGATAAAAGACGAATAATTATGAGGTACGTTGCACAATGAGAAGGCATCTGATTTTGCAATCCTGGCAATATTCAATTTGATTACCTTATCTATTTCCATTATATCTTCCCTTTTGCAGGTTCATATCTGATATTCATTCTTTTAAGGTACTGCTGTAATGGTTCAAGCCCTATCTCCCTTCTCCATTCATCAACTCTCACCTCATCCTCAAGGGGATAAAGTTCATTTGTATTACCTGCCGCCGGATCCAGATAATGATGCGTGCCGTATTTCTGCGGCTTATTCTGGTTCATCCTCATCCGGTCGAACATCAGTGCATACTGTTGCCAGTTTCCTTCATTATTCCGGCAGGCAGCCCCGAACATTCCGATATATTTCTCCTGAGCTCCGGCATTGGAATGCTGAAGGACATAGAACGCGGCACTTGCTGCCAGACTTCCCACCTGGCTTATTTTTGGCCATCCCTTTGAATCAAGCAGGGCTTCCAACTCCGCGAGGTTTTTTGTATTCTGCCATGATTGCAGCCTTCTTAGCGCAGTAACAACAGGTGAATCGGGCCCAAGGTTCCTTACTGCAATTCCTACTTCATAAAATAATGACTCTTCAAGACATAAGAGTTTCCACAGGGATTTTGCATAGTTCACATCCTTTATGCTATTGCCGGTCTTTTTATTTACTGCTGAAATAAGTTCGTTTTCAAATCCTTCCCAACTTTTAGATTCTCTGACAGCAAGCAGGTCAGGATCAGTGAGAATTGAAACTGAAGGTTCTATGTTCATTGTTTTATATAAATACACGAGAGCACTGTCTGCCTGACCGGCAAGCGAAAGTGCACATGCATAGTTATAGATGATCCTCCTGTCGTTCCTATTTTGATTATACAATTTCCTGTACTCTGCAATTGCAAATTTTATATTTCCGGCAAGGAGCAGACTGTCAGCTTTGCTCACCTGATCCGATGCAGTGACAGGAGGAGGTGGTGGTGGCTGCGGGGGCGGAAGTTCCTGTGCTTTCAGAATTACAGATGCCATTAATGAAAAGATTAACGCCACTGTGGCTTCAACCCTCTTCTTTCTGTTTTGTTTCATTTCTTTACAATTAAAACTTTTCATAATTTACAACAATACAATCAATTTATTTTATTCCTGACAAACATTTATATTCGGGTTTACATCCGGATGGTTTGATTTTACATCTGGTGTTTCTCAATTATCTGTTGGATTTCCAACCAGAGTATGTAACAGAAACGGCTGACATGAATAATTCACTTATCATACCTGAGTTTGCTGCAATACTATCCTCTTTTATTATTTTTGTGATTATGGAAGAAAAAACAAAGCCCATATTCAACAAACGAATTTTCTGGGATGTGAACTTTGAGCAGATTGATTATGATGCCAAAGCCAACTTTGTTATTGAAAGGGTTTTTGAACGGGGCGATGTTGATGATATACGTCAGTGCCGCAGGTATTATGGCGATGAAAAAGTTACTTCCGCCCTTTTACAGGCAAAATACCTGCCACTTCATACAATCCATTTTGCCAGCGCAGTAATTGATAAGCCACTTAATGAATTCAGATGCTACATACTGAGACAGTTGAATCCGGGACTTTTTCCTTACTGAGTTTTAAAAGTCAGACCTGGGAGAAGATAAAAAGGAGATTTCAAAGACTGTCAGCGATTATCTGAGATAAAACCTGTTACAAAACATAAAGCCCTGTGCGCGAGATCACGGGCTTCATACAAAAAAATCCACATGATAACAGTTATTTACAACCGGCGAGAGTTGGTCAATAAACTCCGGCGGAGAATGGTCAGTTCCACCGGCTCATATAATTAAGAATTCAATTTTTAAATTTGAAGTAATTATTCACTATATACTCAGGAATATTAAAAATTAAGACTTTCTATTGTTTCACCACAACTGAGCATTTTCTCCCCAAAGTACGGATTACGAATTTCTTCAATTTCACTTAACCAATATGCCCCTTTATTATCATTAAACATAGGGCAAAATTGGTAGTACACAGTTTTGCCCATCAGTCCAAAAGTTTTAATTGCTTTATATAAATTATTACTTAGAGTCTGGAATGAATTTCGTTGCTGTTCCAAATCATCTGTACTTACCATTTCAGTAAGACCTTTTAATATGTTACCAGATATTTCCATCCATTTGATATGATCATCTCCTGAAAGAAGTTTCATATCCACCTTTGAGAGTGCGTTCTGAATATTTTTTGAACCCTGTAACGTTGTCTTCAAATCATCATGTACCAATGAGTTTTTAAGGATTATATACTGGTCAAGAATATTATTCAGTTGCATGATAAAATCCATATTGACAGTCTTTTTCCCCTGTTCAGACCCTTTGTTCTCTGACATATTCATACCTGCAATATCCTGATTATCGCCCGATTCAGAATCTTCAGGCATTACCATGCCCGGCATTGAAGATGCCTTTCTCCCACCTGAAGGATTCATCATACTTGGTTTCCCTTCAAGCTGGGCTGCTGCATCGACGCTGAATGTGCCATGAGTTACTATTTCTTCCCCTTCAGCCAGACCGTCAGTAACAACATAGCTGTCTCCAAGTGCCGGCCCCAATCCTATTTCCCTTAACTTAAACACAGGTTCATCAGTTCCCGGATCCTTAACATAAACAACGGATCTTTTACCTGTCCAGAGTACAGCTGACTTTGGAATAACAACGTTGTTCTGATATTGATTCAGATTGGACAGAACTAATCCTGTTGCAAACATTTCGGGTTTCAGTTTCCCTCCAGCATTAGCGGCTTCTACTCTCACTCTTGCAACCCTTGTTACCGGATCTAAAACAGGATCAATAAAAACAATATTTCCTGAAAAATCTGCACCGGGAATTGCCTGAAGAGTAAACTTCACTCTTTCTCCCTGATTTATAAAAGGAAGATCAGTTTCATATGTATCAAACAGTACCCAAACGTTGGAGAGGTCAGCGATGTCAAAAAGAACAGTACCCCGAGAAACATAATCACCGGTGCTTACTTTGCGTGCTGTTACTGTACCTGATGTATTGGATAAAACTTCAAAATTTTTAATTATTGTACCGGAATTTTCGATTAATTCTATCTGATCGTCTGTCAGCTTCCACTGTCGCAGTTTCTCTTTTGATGCTTCATATAACTCAGGTTGTAACTGTCTCGTTTTCGCAGTTTCAATCAGTTCCTGCTGGGCAGTCACCAGATCAGGCGAATATATCTCAGCCAGTTTTTGTCCTAAGCTGACCTGTTCTCCCGTGAAATTCACAAACAGTTTTTCTATTCTTCCCGGCAGTTGAGAAACCTGACTCTGAAAACGTCGTTCATCAGCCTGTACTTTTCCATAAAGACGAACTTCACTTACCGGCTTCTGTCTTGATACTGTCGTGGTGAGAACATTTGCGAGAGCAATAGCTTCCCTGGTAAAATGGATTGCATCAGGATCCAAAGGTTGTGAGGTTCCGGTTTGTACAAGAGGTATCAGATCCATTCCGCAAATAGGGCACTTGCCCGGTTGTTCCATTCTTATCTGAGGATGCATTGAACAGGTCCATATTGTAGCTTGTGCATCTTCATGCTGATGATTTTCAGTAGTTATTTTAACCTCTGAATTGTGAAAGAAAATCCATCCTAGGAATACTCCAAGTACTAACAGGAGTCCATAGTTTACCAATGTATTGTGAAATATTTTTAACGACTTAATCTTTTTCATATTATTTAAATTTATTGAATTTCCGGGATTGCCATAAGACGAACCAATAATGCTTTAGCTGTATTAAGATCTGTGATTGCCTCAATCTGTTTCAATTCATAATCAAGAGCTTGTTGCCTGACCCTAAGTACATCTGTCAGTGTTACAGTTGAGGCCGCAAAGCTTTTCAACATTATTTCAAGTGACTTTGATGCAAGCATATACTGATCTTCATATAGTTTTATCCTTCGTTTTGCATCCTGATATAGCTGAATAGCCATGTAATACTCTGTGCTCAATGAATTTGATGTGGCCTGATAATTCTGCAAACTTGCCTGGCTTAACAGATCGGCTTCTTCACGCATTGCATTATACTTTTTCCTGTAAACCGGAAGAGTAAAGGAAATCATGGGCATTATCATGTCATTCCCGTTCATCGAAGAAGTTGACATATCACTTTTACCAATAATTGAATAATTCAATCCGAGGCCAACCATCGGATACCCCATTCCTGTCACCATCTTCTTTCTTGCCTGGTAAGCTTCCTTCTCATAATCGAGCATATTAAGCATTGGATTATTTTCCTGAATTGAGTCAGAAATTGCTGACAGGTCAAACTCAAGTGTATCAGCAAAAAGTATCTTTCCCGTGTAAACACCTGCCATAGGAGGCCGGTTAAGATAGCCGTTGAACCGGGCAATAACAGACTGTTCCCTATTTTTCAGGTTGGCAATGCTGTTTTTCAATTCTCCGGCTTCTATCCGGATCCCGTACAGATCTGTTAATCCGGATCCTGGATTCCCTGTAGTTGGAGCTTTATATTTTATAAACAGCAGTTGTTCAATGATCCTGAGAATTTCAATATTCTTTTCAGAAATACTGATATTCTTTCGCAACATGAACAGTTCATACCATGTCCGTTGCACATCATAATAAACCTGGAGCTTTGTATCTCTGAACAATTCAAATTTTGCCTTAGCCATCAGGCTCATTTCATCTTTGGCATTCTTCAGAACACCGAACCATGGAAACATTTGCATCAGTTTCATATCCGCCATCTGTTTTCCCCCGATAAGTTCCATTGGGGTTATGAAGACTCCCATGTCCAGCCGGGGATCAGGAAGAGACCCGGCCTGAGGTATTTTTTTAAGAGCGGCCTGATATTCAGTGAATCTCTGCAACACAGACGGATTATTACCGGCTGCAGTTTCCATATACTTTAAGAGCGAATCAGGGATTTGCTGACTGAATGTATTTACTGAACCTGTAATAAAAAGAACAAATAACAACAGCACCTTATCTTTTATTTTCATTTTCGACCCGATTATTAAATTATTAATCTTTTTTCCCCAGATGACGACTAACTGTTTTTTCTCTCCATATTGCCTGAAATACGGGAACAACAAAAACTGTCATCACCTGAATTACCATTCCCCCGAAGGTTGGTATTGCCATAGGAACCATTATATCTGCTCCCTTACCTGTGGAAGAAAGTATCGGCAACAGAGCTATTACAGCGACTGCTGTTGTCATCATTGCCGGACGAACCCTTTTCCTGCCAGCCGTAAGCACAGCCTGTCTGACTTCGGAAACAGTGGAAGGCTTGCTTTCTTCAAAGACCTGATGGATGTATGTTCCCATTAATACTCCGTCATTTGTTGCGATGCCAAACAGTGCTATAAATCCAACCCATACGGCAACGCTAAGGTTTATTGGATGCATCTGGAAGAGGTCACGCATATTCTGGTCTGCAACGGAGAAGTTCATAAACCAGTTCTGACCGTACAGCCAGAGCATTATGAATCCTCCTGCAAATGCCACAAATACACCCGAAAAATGTATAAATGATGCAGTGATCGTCCTGAACTGAAAATACAAAAGAAGAAGTATCAGAATAAGACTTATGGGAATTACCACCATCAATCTTTTAGTGGCTCTTATCTGGTTCTCGTAATTTCCTGCAAATTTATATGACACACCTGCAGGAAGTATCATAGTTCCGGAGTCGATTCCGTCATTCAGTATCCTGCCTGCTTCATTGACCACATCCACTTCTGCTTTTCCTTCAAGCTTATCGAAGATCACATAACCGACAAGGAAGGTATTTTCACTTCGTATCATCTGTGCACCACGTGTGTAATCTATATCAGCGATTTCACCAAGAGGGATCTGAATTCCGTTCATTGCGGGAATAAGTACTTTTTTCAGATCTTCGGGATTATCTCTTTGTTCCCTTGCATATCGCACCCTGACGGGAAACCTTTCACGACCTTCAACAGAGTTTGACAGAGCCATACCACCAACCGCAACCTGTAACACTTCCTGCACCTCACTGACTGACATTCCGTAACGGGCCATTGCTTCACGGTTTAATTTGATTTCAAGATAGGGAGCACCAACAGCACGATCATAAAACACGGATGACGGTTTTATTGAGGGAACATCCTTCAATGCCTTTTCAAACTGCATTCCTGCCTGTTCGATCGATGTCAGATCCGGGCCATAGACTTTTAAACCCATGGGGGCACGCATCCCGGTAGAAAGCATCACAAGTCTGGTTTCGATTGGTTGCAGTTTCGGAGCAGATGTCAAGCCCGGAATATCCGTAACTTTTACGATTTCTTTCCAGATATCATCAGGCTGTTTTATTTCAGGTCTCCACTGACGAAAATATTCACCCTTGCTGTCGGGTATCAGGCTGTCAGCAGGAATAACCCTGAAACTATCTTCTCCGGGATTATATTTAAGGTCTCCTTTAAGAATGAAATTCCCATCCCTGCCAGTTCTGAAACGCATCCTGTGTCCATTTTCATCCAGAATATATTCCGGTCTGTAACTGATAGTGTTTTCAAACATCTGAACCGGAGCAGGATCAAGGGCAGAATTCACTCTTCCCCATTTACCGACAGCTGTCTCAACTTCAGGGATAGCAGAAAGGCGCTTATCAAGAGTTTCTATATACTCAAGGTTCTTTTCAATGCCTGAATGAGGCATGCTGGTTGGCATGAGAAGAAAAGATCCTTCGTTGAGAGCAGGCATAAATTCTTTCCCTGTTCCGGGGAAAGTTTTAATTGCTGCCTGCCATACGGCTGTTTGTCTGAACTTTTTCCATCCGGTTTTTTCAAAGCCTTTAGCGACCGCTCCAAATACCCTGTCAAAACCCATCCAGACAAGTAATCCGAAGACCAGAGTAAAGACAGGAATCATCAGAAACTTCCATTTGTTTTCCAGTGCCCATTTCAGAATATTCTCATAAAAATGGACCATCGACATCAGGGCAAGCAGTATCACAGATATAATTACCGCGACAAAAATGAAATTGATAAACTCACTGTTATGAGCTCCAAGCGGCAGCCATTCCTTTGCAAGATACCAGGTGGCGAAAAGAACAGTAATGGCGATGTTGATATAGTCTGGCATTTCCTTCCGCCTCCCGTTCCACCGGTATTCAAAAAAATTGTTTATGCCGACAGCTGTCAGTGCAAGTGCCGGCCAGGAATGCCAGACTATTGATAAGATCAGTCCTGACAGGATGAGTATGCCATTCAAAACCCTTTTTATTTTCTTCTTATTAAAGGAAACATTGAAGAAAATATGCACCAGTGTAGGAAGAATAACAATACCAAGAATAAATGCCGAAAGCAGTGCGAATGTCTTTGTGAATGCAAGAGGATGGAACAGTTTTCCTTCCTGTGCCTGCATGGCAAAAACCGGAAGAAAGCTAACGATAGTTGTAGCAATCGAAGTTACCACAGCTGCTCTCACCTCAGTGGTTGCCTTGTAAATAACGTTTAATAGCTTTTTTCCCCGGATACCTTTATTTTCTGGCATCTCCAGATGCCGGAGAATGTTTTCAACATCTACAATTCCAATATCTACCATTACACCGATAGCGATTGCAATTCCCGACAGGGCAACAATATTGGCATCCACTCCGAACAATCTCATCAGGATAAAGGTCATAAGAACTCCTATCGGAAGCAGACCTGAGACTATCAGGGATGCTCTTAAATTCAGTACAAGGACTATGATTACGATTATACTGATAAGGATTTCGTGAGAAAGAGCTGTTTCGAGTGTCCCGATAGTCTCTTTTATAAGGCCTGTCCTGTCATAAAAAGGAACAATCGTAACTTTCGAAACCGTCCCGTCCGGAAGTGTTTTTTGAGGTAATCCTGCATCTGTCTCCTTAATTTTTTCCTTTACATTGTTAATGACTTCCAGCGGATTGGAGTTATATCGTGCAACGACAACCGCACCCACGGCTTCAGAACCGGCTTTGTCAAGACCACCCCTTCTTGTGGCAGGCCCGAAAGATACAACTGCAACATCTTTTATCCTTACGGGGATGTTATTTCTTACGGCAATGACAGATAACTCAAGGTCTTCAATATTTTTAATATAACCGATCCCCCTTATTATGTATTCAACGTTATTAAGTTCAATTGTTTCTGCTCCGATATCCAGGTTGCTTTGCTTTACAGCATTCATAACATCCATAACGGATACATTGAACGCTTTAAGAGCGTTGGGATTAAGGTCCACCTGATACTCTTTTACAAACCCACCCGCTGAAGCTACTTCAGAAACTCCTTCAGCAGCAGAAAGACTGTATTTAACATAAAAGTCCTGAATAGTTCTTAATTCCTGCGGATCCCAGCCTCCATTTGGCAGGCCTGTTTCAGGATCACGACCTTCGAGTGTGTACCAGAATATCTGACCAAGTGCCGTTGCATCAGGCCCGAGAGAAGGCTGAACTCCTTCAGGAAGCGTTCCGGCAGGAAGAGAATTGAGTTTCTCCAGGATACGGGACCTGCTCCAGTAAAACTCCACATTATCTTTAAAGATTATGTAGATAAAAGACATCCCGAACATTGAAGTGCTTCGTATTGTCCGGACTCCGGGAATCCCAAGCAGGGCTGTGGTCAGAGGGTATGTTATCTGATCCTGGATATCTTTGGGAGATCTGCCCATCCATTCTGTCGATACTATCTGCTGATTCTCACCAATATCAGGAATTGCATCTACAGGAACAGGATTACGTGGCAGGATGGAAGTTTTCAGGTTGAATGGCATGGTAACGAGTCCCATCACGATAAAAGCGATGAGAAACATAAAAGTTATCAGCCTGTTTTCAAGAAAATATTTTACTAAACGATTAAACATAGCATTGAGAAGTTAATCATGGCAGATGCCAGGTTAGCATCTGCCATGGCATTTGACTTGTTATTTCGCCCGTTCGTAATGGCAGCAGGCAGGAAGCTTTGCGTATACATCATCAGGAGCTTTGTACTTTTCAGTATCATGACCCACTGAAGCAAGCTTTTTGCCCAGTGCATCCTTGTTTGTTTTTGAAGGATCATAAGTGACTGTCAGCATCCGGGTCTTCTGATCCCATGATGCATTTGTTACTCCTTCACTTTTTACTGTGCTTTCAATCCGGGTTTTACACATCTCACATTTCCCCCAGACTTTAAAAGATTCAGTTTTGACGGAGGACATATTCATCTGGCTATGGTCATGGGTCTGAGAATAAGAAGACATACTAAAACCTGCCAACAACATAACTGTAAGAACAAAATTTAATGATTTCATAATGCTATAGTTTAAAAGTAATTAATAGGAATAATAAAAAATTCAAATGCAGGATCATGACTTATAAAGCAACATTCCTTCAAAAGGATTTACTTTTAAGCATCAGGCTTTGGAAATTCGACAGAATGATCAGATGCGGAGAACGCAAATCTGAGATAATGAAACACCCGATCTTAATCCAGCTCCGGGCGGAAGCACCCGTATATTAAAGACGTTGCGATCAAACGAATTGGATATTACACTTAATACGGGAGTGGAAGGTATATCTTTCCCGACAGACTGATATGATAACTTAAATTGCTCAGGGATGAATTTGTTACTGATATTATAATATGTAAGCTGATCTTCGCAGCATTTATTTTCGAAAGAAAGTTGATTTGAATTCCTGTGATCCTGTGTTTCCATTCCGCAGGAAGCCAATTTGCCGGTTACAGAAATTTTCGTTGCTGCAAGCTGTCCACCACAGTAATGACGGTCTATGCTAACCTTCATTCCTGAGGCTAGCATTATCGCTGCAATTAATATGGTGAAAACTTTTTTCATCCTTTATCAATCAACAAATAAACAAAGCAATCCTGTAATTTGTTCATTTTAGAAATATTTAACAGGGCGACAAAAAGCATGAAAAGACCACATAGGGTTTATGAACTCAGGAATGCTGCAGGTGCAAACATAGACTCTTCAACTTTATACATGAATGCAATAATTCTATTTACAGCATCCACAGGCCCACAGCGAGGGGGGGGTGGCCGGGGATAGATTTATTTATGATACTATAATAAAAATGACTGCATATGACCAACAGGTCAGGTTTTGGAATGGCATGTAGCCTTATTTGCTTCAGGTAATAACTTCCATCCGGAACTTTAGTTCCAGTTCTACCATGAATTGCTTTTCTTTCCTCCATGGGAGGGTATTCTTATATTTGTAAAAAGCCTTTGATTCTGTTCTGATCGTTTTGCAGTGAAATTGGCTGAACGATATTCTCCAAAATAAAGTACACCTGTAAGGGTATCTCCGTCAATGATCCCGTCGAAAGTGAAAGGTACAGATTCGGCATTATCGGAGTAATTACTCTGAAGCCTTACTTTTTTTCCGTCAATCTGCCCGGCAATATCCAGCATCGAGAAAGTACTTTTATGGAGACCTCTGATCGTATTTCCTTCCTGTTTTTCAAGGAAAAGTTTGTGTGTCCCTCTGCCGGAATAATAATCTATTGACACATCCCAGTGACCGACCATATTTGCAGCGGGCGGTTCAACTACAATTGTTTTTTTATTATATATCTGAGAAAGTATTTTATAGATCCTGTCTGCAACAATCTTTTCATCTCCCGGCTGCATCATCTGAGCGCTGATTGAGATGGAAGCGCTGCCATCCCCTGGATTGGTTCGTCCCCCGCCGGTTGCAATCCTCGGTTTATTATTTAAAAGATCTTCCGCAACTTCTTCTCCGGTAATATTGAGGACTGCCGAATCCCATGTTATTGACAGGCGGGCGGTACGGTTGTCAACTCCCTGAGGTTCGGTGATCTGTGTGGTCACACCCTTTATTCCGGTAACTTTCTTTGAAATATACTCCATGTACGAGATCCAGGTTTTTTCTTCTTCAGCGTGGTTTCGTCTGACCCAGGCTTCAACAGCAGCCAGCATACCGATATGTTCTTCCTTGCCTATTTTATTGTCTCTTCCCGGACCATGATGAGGAGAACTCGCCTGCCATGTTGAGAACAGAAGATCTTTATTGCCAAGAAGAATTCCTGCACCCTGAGGTCCCCTGATCGCTTTTCCTCCGCTATATGCTACAATGGTGGCACCTCTTTTCAGATGATCATTCGGAATTGTAAGTATTTCGGCAGCAGCATCAACGAGAACAGGTATGTTTTTGTCTTTTACAACCGCAGTTATATTTTCAATCGATAGAGGACCGTTATAGTATTCCCGGGGGGCAGAGAACAGATAGATCATTGCTGTCCGCGAATTAATGGCATTCTTAAATTCTTCCATTGATTCCACGGTTATAAGCTTTATACCTGTATTTCTTATTGCATGGTCATACTGGTTTCTGGAGTATCGTGGAACTATAACTTCTGTCTTTGTAAAACCTGTCAGATCAGGGACCCTGACAAGCTTTTCCGGATCGCCGTCCGTAATACAGGCCACTGTGACGTGTTTCAGACCTGCTGCACAGCCTGAGGATACCATACCCCATTCAGCTCCAGTGATAGCAGCAAGCCTTTTACCAACTGCCATTGCCAGTTCATCAATATGGACATGATGCCTTGAGGCATAATCAACAGCCTTCTGTACTTCAGGCAATTCAATTGAACCACTGATAATCGTGAAAGTACCCCTGCAGTTTATCATCGGTTCCACACCTATTGACTGATATATTTCCGGACCTAGGGCAAGAGCTCCTGCCGGTGGATTTGACAAAAGACCTGCATCATTTACAGGCTTCTTCTGGCTTCCCTGTGATACCAGGGACTCAACTGACATTATGCCTCCTGCAACAGGAATAGCTGATAAGGTTTTTATTATTTCTCTTCGTTTCATATGTCACATTTATACATTTTAAAGATAAAAAATTAAAAAATCCATATGACGTCAGGTCATAAAATAATCGAACCTGCATAATATGCTAATAGTACATTGAGCATCTGCTATTGTTGTTAAGGTATTGTTAACAGTGAAATTTCCGCACTGGCTGATATGAACAAAACACAGTATAAATTGTCATAATTAATCAGACCCTTAAATTATTTAATTATGGCAAAAGTCAGTACATATCTGAACTTCCGGCGTGAAACGCTGGAGGCTTTTAATTTTTACAAATCGGTATTCGGAGGGGAATTTCAGGGAGTAGTGTCCCGTTTCAGGGATATACCGCCTTCAGAAGAAATGCCTCCCCTTCCGGAAGAAGACAAGGATCTTGTGATGCATATTGCATTGCCAATCCTTGGCGGACACCTTTTAATGGGGACCGATGCTCCCGGATCAATGGGATTCAGGGTCAGTTTCGGTAATAATATTTATATCATGCTTCAGCCAGACACAAGAGAGGAAACCAAACGATTGTTTGATGCTCTGTCAGCAGGTGGAAAGGTAGAACAGGAACTTCAGGATATGTTCTGGGGAGATTATTATGGAAGCCTCAGGGACAAATATGGGGTTCAGTGGATGTTCAATTGTGATGAAAAGAAGCAGTAAAATGCGGATACCTGTGGATGAAAATTGTTTAAGTTTTCCTAATCTTTCAAACATCGAACAGGATATCCGTTGGTTTTCAGATGAGTAGCTCTGCTAACCTCACCATTTTGATTTGACAGAGAGAAAGCCCATGCCTGGTCAGTATTACTTTTAGTACCACCCAACGAAATAATGGTATTAAGAAACTCAGTGGATGACCATAAGACAGTAGTTTCTCTAAGATATTCGACCAGAGTGTATCCTCCACCAGTACGCAGGCCACTTGGAAGTGCTGTAAAGCCACTTTGATTGGTTGCACCAAAATTAGGACTTTTCCATTGCGATGAACCTGTTTCTTTTAACTTTCCTCCGGCTACACTTTCTCCACCGAGATAAGTTATGAGTGTATTCCATTCTGCATCCGTCGGAACATGCCAGCCGGCAGGACATATGTAACCGGTGTTTACAGAGAACCAGTTGTACAATGCACCGATTTGTGTATTTCTATAACCAACAGAGTCACGGTACCAGCAATAAGCAGGAGTTGTCAAATCTTGCCATATATTACCTTTCGCCTGTGGCACACAAGATATTTCTCTGCCGTCTTTAAACCTGGTTGTTTTCAGATTTTCACTCATCCAGATCTGAGTACCTATTCTAATAGTATTATATGAATTACCATCTGAATCAGTAACAGGTTCATCAGGAGCAACATCCAAAATGAATAATTTTAATTTCTCCTTCAAGGCATCCAACTCAGCTTTTAGTGCATTCAGTTCAGCCTTAGTTGCGAAATCAGTCGGATTTTGAGGTGTCTGAACAGCAATGATTCCTGAAGATTGTTTGTTTACTTCCTTACTTTGGTCTGCTGACAATGTTTTACGATTATCATGTATTACGCTTTCGGAAATGCGACCAGCTTTAATATCCTGCTTCATTACTTCTTTTATCACTTCAGTAAGGCGGTAGTTGATGCCATCTTTACCAGGAAAAACTTCAATCCACACTTCATTTCCATCTTTAAGGAACTTCCCTACCATCAATTGATAACCGTTGTACTCAGAACATGCGTCATCGTCACTTTGGAAGATTCCCGAAACGAAGACAGTACCACCCATGCTCCTGACAGCGTTTGCATAATTACGTACTATCTGAAGTTCACTTGCCTGCACTACATCTGCCTTTAAAACATATTGTCTGAGATATTTCTTTCCTTCAACCAACGAACATAAAGTGCCATTGAAGAAATGATAATTGTCAAATTCAATATCCTCTGCATAATCGATAAAATAGTTGGGCATACCTGTGAAATAAGGAGCGTTTTTGTATTCTTCCTCCTGGGCCTGTAAGTTGATTACCGAAATGACCGAAATGATTAGAAAGATCAATGTCTTTATTTTTATAAAAGGGTAAAACGTTTTCATGTTGCGAAATATTGAATGTTAAATTAGATTCTATAAAATCATTCTTTTTATCAAATTTATGATTCTTTTAAATAACAGTCAAGTTCATCTCCATTTCAATTTAGAGTTCCCGTAAAACATCCGGAGGATGTTTACTTTATCAATTCATTCAATGAAGATATTCTCTTGAAATAATCTTTTTTGTCCGGAATTAGTTTAGTAATTTAGTTATCTAAAATTTATTTACCGGTATACAAAATGAATACATCATTAAGTAAATGGCTTATTGGGGGTAGTATTGCGTTATTTATAATTTCGTTGGGGTTAATAATATTTACGGACTTATATTCCAGATCTGATACTGACTATATCCTTTTTAATGCTTTGATGGTCCTGATACTGTCAATATCGGTAATTATTTCCCTGATATCCCTCAGATTTGAAAATAACAGGATATTCCGAAGAATAATTACAATACTTGCTTTTCTATTGCCTGTATATATTTTCATAAACCTGGCTCCTGAAGAATGGATAAACGTAAGTTCAGATACCGCTATAGTATTCTTTTTTACAGGATTTCTTCTTTCTTCTGCAGCAGCTGCAATTTATATTTTCATATTAAGTAAAGCAGATTCGGTCCTCGGATTAGTACTGATAGTAATTTATCTGGTTCTTTGCATTATTCTCAGACAGATATATGAATTTGCAGATGAAGATACTATTGTTTTCGGATTTTTTGTTTTCGGACCCGGGTTGGTAATGTTCGGCATACGATCCCTGTTCGTTCTGCATAATAACAATTACCTCATTATTCTCACCTGCTGGATATGTATACTTATATATCTCGTAAGCTGGGAAATTATCTGGATAAATCCTGACAGTGCACAGATCACGCTTGTCATATATACCGTCCTGATATTTCTGACCACTCTTATGGTGCTGTTTTCCCTGCCGTTTTCAGGGTATATCCAGTGGAATGATATGCACAAAAGGATACTTAAGAAACTCATTATACCCTGGGTGTTTGTCCTTCTTATAGTATCATTGCGTTTCATTTTTCCCGGTTTGGGTAATGTCCTTTTCCGGGAAAAGCAGAATGATGTTCAGGAATTCGGGATGCGCGACTATGATCCGGTAAATAAGAATGGTCTTGAACCCGGACAGGTCAGATGACCTTCCATGCTTTATTTCCTCTTGATGGCTCTCCGAAGATTTTCTTTTCCAGTACCAATTTGAAAATTCTCTCAGATTTTAGGGGAAATCTGCATATGCTCTTGTCTTTCAGATAATAGATAAATTCATTATCAGCTGAAAAACAAGGGAAAGTCCCCTGTAACCGTACAAGTGTATATCCATCGGACCGGCTCAGATTAATTATTGATTCTCCGAATGGAACTGACGCAAATAATAATCTGTCAGAAGCGACACTCCGGAAGCTGTAATATTCAGGTATATCCGACAAGTTACCTGAATCCGATCTTTTAAAATATGGATCCGGTTTCCTTTGCATCATATAGCTGTTACCAAAATATAAGGTCTGGGTGCAGAAAATTCCGGCAGTATTTTTATTACCAGCTGCTGAATATGAATAATTTGAAGCAACGATAACCCTGTCGTGTGCCCCGAAAGCAGCATTATACATCCTGAATTTATAAGGATCAAAAAGTCTGGTACTTGTGTCGGAGAATAATTCATTTCTGGCAAAGTAATAACCTGCTGTATATATTTTGTTCGACATAAAGTAAAGATCACCCCTGCGTATTACTCCATCGAGGCTGGATATTTTTAGAATACTGTCTGCCGATGCGGTGAGTATATATTTACCTGTACTGTTAAATTCGCATGACCAGATAGTATCATTGTGAGGTTTGATAGTATTGTACCTGCCAAAGGTCGCCGTTTCATGGTTATAATTCCATACGATCAGAGTACGGTCGGTGGATACTGTTGCAACAAATCGCCCGTCGGGAGATATATCAAGTGAGTTTATATTACCTTAATGCCCTTCAAGAGTGAACAGGCATTTGCCCGTCGAATCATATATCTGTGCTTTATTACCGTTAACACAAGCCATGAAGAATTTTCCTGCCTGGAAGAAACGTACAAGACGACTATTGATCAAACGGTTAATACTAACGGGAAAAGTGAAACAGACTTTCCCAGTCTTATCAAATACTTCACCTGTATTATTTTTATAAATAACCGCGAAAAATCCTGAATTCCCTGATATCTCCATTTCCTCTGCAGGTTCTTTTACATCATATTTGATTAATGATGAACCATACAGGTCATAAATAAAGATTTCTTTCCCTGAAGTCCATCCATAAATATAAGAACCATCCCTGTTCATCTTTAAAGAACATACAGAATCCCTGGCAGGAATTTTTACCGGGATCAGGTCAGCCGGAACCGATGAATTACCTGATTGAACTGCAGTATTCAGCAGGTTATTGAAACTGTCAAAAACGATGCCATGGAGGATCGTGGAAATGGTATCTTTCTGCCATGCTTTATTTGCATAATACAGACCTGTGAGAGGATCCACCCTGCTGTGCAAAAATGCCAGGTTTATCAGTTCCTCATTCTCGGATGAACCTTTCTGATTGAAATAATAGATTGTTCCCAGACCGATCAGCAGCAGGAAAATAACCGCTACTATTGTGGTAAGGCGTTTCAGGGCGCGCTGCTGGGAAAGCAGTTTATCTTTACTTTGTCTGATAAATTGGTCCAGCTCAGGTGATAGTAAAAGCCTTTTTTCATAAGCTTGCAGATATTCGAGATCCTCCTTTTTCAGGAAAATATTCCTTGTCCTGAATGCCTGAAAAGCATTTTCAACAAACTGCCTTACATCAAGCAGTTCCTTTTCTCCAAGAGTAAAGGACTCAAAAATTTTCGCTGCAAGAGCATCATGCCGGAGTTCATAAAGTCCCGTTTCATCTCTTTCACTCAGGATCCTGAGATCAACAAATTTATTAAGGTATTTTGCCAGTTCGGAGGCTGATAAATTTGTGCCGAATGTATTAATTGTCTCACTTATTTCAGGTTCGTACATCTGCCGCTTTGTCCCCTGTACAGAAACGAAAGATTTTAAAATCGCCAACCCGGCAACAGGATTATCCATCTGCCTTATCTGCTCATCAAGGAACTGCCCCAGAAGGTCAGAGACACTTCCAGCCTTAATTAACAGTTCCTTTGAGAATATCAGCTCAGAATTCCCGGTTTGTTCATTTGATGACAGATGAAATATTTTGTCCAGATAGATCTGCAGATATGTCAGCTCTATTTCATTCCCTGCCGGGCTAAGATTGTTTATCAGCTCTTCTGAAAAACCCTCATCAGTCTTAATTCCTGCTACCGTACATGGGCCATCCACTGCACTTATTGCACTGCCCTTCTTCATCTTCTCAACCCTGAACCGGTTAGTGAATATTTCCGGAAGTTTCTCTTCAAACTCCGTCATTCCCGCCAGAAATTCTTCCCTGATTATGAATATGATCCTGCAATGAATTTCAGATTCCAGTATTTCCTTGATTATCTGGATAAAACCTTCCTTTTCTTCCCTGTTGCCAAAGATAAATAGTTCCTCGAACTGATCAAAAATAAGATATACTGGTTTGAAATGGTCAAGATAAACTGACTGAAGTTTATTGATTATCGTCTGGTTCTTTTTAAGAGGTGTCAGAGATTGTTTACCGAATGCAACCTCAAGACTCTCTATAATATTACTTCCCCTCCTTACACTTACAGGAAGCCAGTCGCTGTCATCGAATCTCGATGCGAGACCGCAGTTAACAAGTGATGATTTGCCCGTACCCGATATGCCATATACAAGTAGTATTTTACTTTCAAATACTTTCCTGTATAATTCTGAAATCTCATGGTCGCGACCGAAGAAAATATTCCTGTCAGTGAGTGTAAAGGAATCGAGGAATTTAAAGGGAGATACCATATGTATTAAAGAAATATTGAGAGTATATTTTTACTTTTATTAATTTGATAATTCTGTCAGTCTCAGTTCAGATAAATGGTCAGTGTTCCTGAATTCAGTTTCAGATCTCAATTCCTCCTACCGTCATCATAAGCGCCCTGAACTCCTCAACCAGGATATTATAATTACTTAATGCCCTGAGGTCGCATTTCTCAGTTACCTCTGTTCCGAGATACATCAGATGCCCGTTTCTGTATTTTGTATACATGAATATATCTTTTCTGATGTCGAATTTCTCTTTGGAATCAATTACCTCGGAATTTGTATCAATAATTAACGGTGAGAGGTTCAGATACTCATCGAATGATTTTATGGATTTCATAAGCAGGACGGACTGACTGTCAGAGAATTTATTTCCATCAATCTCTTCGCCACGGAAATCAGAATCTGAGCTGTTCAGGAGGTCGATAATATGATGGAATTTAGCTTCATGTATCCGTGGCTTTATGACCTTTATATCTCTGACAGAAACCAGTTTGTACTTCGCAAAAAAGGCTATGCGCTGAAGTATCATAGTCAGTTTTTCTTCATATTCCACACATCTTTTTTCAATTTCAGCATCATCAAGGTTTATCTGATAGTGTCCGATATCGTTTCTTTCAGGGACCCAGAAATCCAGAGCAGCAAAAAACTTTTTATCAAACCGGTCATTCATTTCAGGTAGGAACCATGAAATTTTCTGCTCTGAGTACAGAGTACCGAGGGTTCTGATCAGCCAGCAAAAATTACCCATGGAAAGAATAAGGAATTTCTCCGTAAATTCCTTTCTGAAATTTTCAGGAATTGTAAGTTTGTTTTTGGTTATGTCGTACCAGACCTGCCCAACCATCACGAAAGAAAAGAATTGCATTGTCCGTTCGATGGTCTTTAAGATCTGATCAAGCCTCTGCCTGCCCAAATATCTCATTGTACCCGAGAATAATCTTCTGAGTTCCACTCCGATCGGCCATGGAAAATTCTTTATTACCAGGTCGGATAAAATACGAAGATCAACTTCTTCGCCTTCCGCATTGTCAGGAAGATATCTGGCAAGAGCAGGACGATATCTGACCATCTCAGTAAATACTTTGAATGTCAGTTCTTCATTTATTGCTGTCATGAGAAAAGTTATATTAATCTTTTCTTATCCGTAAACAGGGAAGGCATCATTCTGAAATTTAATACTTCATCGTTCCTGCTCTTCTTTCAGCTACATCAGAAACTTCAGTTTTTAATCCCGTACAAATCATTTTCAGATGAGTAAAGTAAATAAGAATCCGTGGATTTATTTCTCTGTTAATTATTTTATTATCAATGAACAATTAAAACCAGAAATCAGATTGCAAATTTAGTTTCACTTATTGCTCTTTGGATCTTTTCATAATGACAGACAAGCACATTTTTCAGATCCCCGTCCCTGTTATGCAATCCATTGCCCTGACAATCCTTATATTCAGGGCATTTTGCACATATCCCTGTTCTTGTCCAGTTTCTGTCCCTGAATAATTCGTACTTTGAGTTCCAGATATCAAAAAAATCATCCTGGTAAATATTCCCCTGTACAATTGACCTGTCGATATTCGGACAGGCAGAAATTGAGCCATCTGCCAGTATTGAACCTATATTAATTCCGGCCCTGCAGAAGAAATAACTATCCCTGACCTTTAATTCATATTCTCCGACAAATCCTTCACAGCTGAATTTTACTTCAATAATCGCATTTTTTCTGCAATTACTTATAAAATCCATCAACTCTTTAAACTGATTGTCTGTCAGAAACAATTCAGGATTGTTTTTTGCCCTGCCTTTCGGGATTATTGTAAATAATCTCCATGCTCTCACACCTTTCTGAATGAGATAATCGCGAACCTGAGGAAGTTCATTAATATTGCGTTTATTCACACATGTTACCACATCAAAGTTCAGGCGTGATGAACTAACAGCCAGACTTATTGCTTCATCGGCTTTTTTAAAACTACTATCGGAATTTCTCAGCCAGCTATGAGAATCTTCCAACCCGTCTAAACTGATAGTCAATGCACCAAGGCCGGCATTCATCAATGAATTATGCCTTTCCTTATCAAATAGATGACCATTTGTAACCAGTGACCAGTGCATTCCGCGTTTTCTGATTTCCCTTCCGCATATCTCAATATCCTTCCGTAACAGGGGTTCTCCTCCTGTCAGAACAACTGTTAAATTTCCTGAAGGTAATCCGATCGTATCAAGTGCACGGAGAAAATCCGCAACAGGCATATCTTTAACAGAACCATTTTTTGAGCAATCACTTCCGCAATGCAGACAACTGAGGTTGCACCTTGTGGTACATTCCCAGAACAAATAGTTCAATTCATGCAGTTTAGCCTCTGATTCCCTGAATTTCCGGAATGCTATCTTTTTAATTGCTGATAACATTCAGTTCTCATTGAGTTTGATATCCAGGAAAACTTTCTCTTTAGTTACTGTTAAAAGAGTATCCTTATTCTGAAATGATCCGTTTTCCTTCAAATCGATATCCTCGAACCGGATTTTAGATCGGAAGAGCACACGTCTGAACTCCAGTCACCGCTCATTATC
>CAYQZL010000026.1:0-35463 GCA_964421975.1 uncultured Rikenellaceae bacterium | reverse complement strand
GATGGAATCTCGTGACTGGAGTTCAGACGTGTGCTCTTCCGATCTGATGATGACCTTGTGGGAAGTATAATGACAACTGATTATCTGTCATTCAGCAGCAATAAGACAGTGGAGGAAGTCCTTACTGAACTCCGTGTGAAAAAACCGGAAGCTGCAGAACTTTATAATCTGTTTGTAACAGAGAAAGACGATAAACTGATCGGTACCTTTAATCTGCGCGATCTCGTGGTATCGGAACCTGATAAAACCATTTCACAGATAATGAAATCAGAACCTGTATCGCTGTATGATGATCAGAGCACCTCAGCCATCGCGGAAGTTGTTTCGAAATACAACCTGCTTGCCGTTCCGGTTATCGATCAGAATGAACAACTCCAGGGAATGGTAGTGGTTGATGATGTTGTTGAAGATCTTATAAGTGAAAGAAGAACCCGACGCAGAAGAAAATAATCCGGTGTCATGACAGGAATAAAATATGAAAGAAAGCATCTTTTCAGAAGACTGGGGATATTTCTGGCAATCCTTGGTCCGGGAATAATCACCGGCAGTGTGGATAATGATGCCGGAGGTATAACAACCTATTCGGTGGCTGGTGCAATGTACGGCTATGGTCTTATCTGGACTCTTATCCCTTCATTTATAGTGCTTCTGGTGATCCAGGAGATGAATGCAAGAATGGGTATTGTGACCGGCAAAGGCCTTGCTGATCTCATTCGTGAGAATGCCGGGATAAAGATCACATTTTTCATTTTCGTCGGGCTGTTGCTGACAGGAATAGGAAATACGACAACTGAATTTGCCGGGGTTGCCGGAAGTATGGAGGTTTTCGGAGTGACCAAATATATTTCAGTCCCACTGGTTGCCGTCTTTGTGTGGTTTCTGGTTGTTAAGGGTACTTATAAAATAGCAGAACGTATATTTCTGATCTTCAGCATGTCGTTGCTGACTTACGTTGTTTCTGCAATAATGGGGAAACCGGACTGGCAGGAAATCGGCAAATCAGTCATCAGACCGGGTGTTGAGCTCAACACGAAAAGTCTTACTATGGTGATAGCTCTTGTTGGTACAACCATTGCACCATGGATGCAGTTCTACATGCAATCTACTGTTATTGAGAAAGGCTTGAAGATGAAACATTTCAGGTATACAATGGCTGATATCATAGTAGGCTGTGTTGTCACAGTTGTTGTTGCATTTTTTATAATGGTTGCATGCGGATCCACTCTTTATCCTAACGGGATAGTAATAAATGAAGCCAAAGATGCCGCATTATCCCTTCGTCCGCTGGCAGGAAATCTTGCATCGCAGGTATTTGCCTTCGGACTTTTCATCGCATCAATTTTTTCAGCAACGATACTGCCGCTTGCAACAGCATATTTCGTTTGTGAAGCATTCGGATTTGAAGCCGGGATTGATAAGAAATGGGATGAGGCACGGGAATTCTATGTTCTTTATACAGGGATACTGATCATCTCGGTTATCATAATCCTTATTCCCGACGCACCTCTTATTCCGATTTCAATATGGTCTCAGGTTATTAACGGGCTCCTTCTTCCGGTTGTACTGGTAAGCATGATGATTCTTATCAATAAAAAGAAGATCATGGGATCCTATACAAATAAACCTCTGACCAATATAATCGGATGGGGAGCCGTCGTTATACTGGTCATTCTTTCATTATTGTTGTTGATAATGCCTCTTGTCAGCAGATGAGCACCTATTTTGAGGGCCATTCATCGTTTGTGAATGGTCTTACCTGTATTGCCGAAGGGTCTATGACCACATGTTTTATCTGTTTACGGTTCCATGTATAGGTTATATGGACAAGACCGTCACTGGTCTGTATAACGGCAGGGTATGAAAACTCGCTCCCCGGTTTATCATTTTCGAGAATGGCTGCCGCTTTCCATTCGGTACCGTCATCTGAAACGGCTACATGAATGGCATGACGTCCTTTTGTAAGATGGTTATAAACCAGTAAGTGCCGCCCGTCCCTGAGAGTTACCGCATCTATCCCCGAGTTATTGTTTGGCAAGGTGGTTGGTTCCGGGTTGCTCCATGTGCGGCCATTGTCCTCCGACCATGCGGTAAGAATTTTTGACACCGTACTGCGGCAGAGCAGCTGTAGCTTTCCTCCGGGATGGATCAGAATTGAAGGCTGAATTGCTCCGGTGGTCCTTTCATTAAGGGCAGAAGTCCGTTCCCATGTGAAACCCTTGTCGGAAGTGAATTCCATATGCAGTCTCCATCCTTCATCTTCAGTGCTGGAAGGACATAACAATTCTCCGTTACTCAGATGAACCGGCTTATTCTTTATCGGACCGAAAATATCTTCAGGTAATCTTCGTGGAACTGACCATGTTTTCCCTTTGTCAGGTGATGTTATCAGTTCGCCCCACCATGTTGAGGGGCTTGGCCCGACTTTATAAAACAACAGTATTTCCTTACCGCTATTAAACAAGACCGGATTCCAGCACGGATAACGTTTCCCTTTATGCTGGATACCGTTTACCACTTCAACGGGAGCTGTCCATCCGCTTTTTTCATAACGGCTTACCCATATGCCTACATCCGGATTCCTTTCTGCTGTTCCTCCGAACCACGAAGCCATGAGGCCTTTCCCGTTCTGTATGATCGTCGAGGCGTGACAGGATGGAAAAGGTACATCCCCTGGCTGATAAATAAATTCGGTTTTAATAACACATACGAATCCGTTGTACTGGCTGACGGCATCCCGGAGAAGAACGATGCTCAGTAGAATTGAGATAAAGATTAGCTTTTTCATATCTTATGTAATTTATTATCAATTACATCCTTTGTGCTCTTTGTGATTATCCTTTGTGCTCTTTGTATTTAAGAAGAATTTTTCATTTAACCACAAAGAGCACTAAGTTCGCACTAAGAGCACTAAGGTTTTTTCTTACTTATTAAATTGGTCATTAAAAAACCAACAAGGAATATTGTCATTGTTCCGAATACAATAGTAAGGTTTGTATGGAAGGGGCTTCTGAATGCCAGGCTTCTTCCTTCGGTGAAATAGAGAGGAGAAAGACTCATCCATACAATTACCAGCACTCCGATTATCACACCGATCACAGCATCAGTCCTGACGGATTTCCTCGAGAAATATCCCAGCAGGAACAATCCGAGCATTCCTCCGCTGAATATTGATGCCAGGGACCACCATGCATCCAGTGCACTTTCAACTCCCACAAGTGCAAGGGCGATAAGTATGCCCAGTGCACCTGTCATGAATGATGATAAATAGAGAACTCTCATGCATTGTTTTTCTCCTGCATCTTTATTAAAGTAACGTTTGTAATAATCATTCAGGACGATTGTCGCAGTACTGTTGAGGCTGGTGGCAACGGTGCTCATCCCTGCCGCAAAAATTGCTGCTATAAGTAAACCGGTTATTCCGGCAGGCAGACCCGAAGCAATGAAGAAAGGAAATACTTTGTCTGCCGCTCCGGCAGTACGGAGTGTATCAGGCAATAGTTCCGGCCTGGCTGTGTAATATGCAAAAAGAGCTGTCCCTATATAAAAGAATATCAGAGAAACAGGAATATAAAGCATTGAACCGAACCATGTTGATGCCTTGGCTTCCCTGTCGGTACTGGTTGTCATATATCGCTGGATATAGTTCTGGTCAATTCCGTAATTCTGAAGATTTATGAAGAGTCCGTAAATAAGTACCACCCAGAATGTCGATTCAGAAAGGCTTGTTCCCAGGCTTCCGAGGCTGAACTTATTGCTAGCGGCTGCGATCCTGAAAAGCTGCCCGGGTCCTTCAGGCATTGAGAAAGTAAGTATCAGTGCACAAACTATAGCTCCTGTTATCAGTATTATACCCTGGATGGCATCTGTCCAGATAACTGCCTTTATCCCGCCAAGCATTGTGTATATCATTACCATTAATCCCGTAAGTATTATCACGGTTTTAATATCCCATCCGAAAAGGGCATTAAGGGGAAGCGCCAGCAGCATAAGAATTGCTCCGGTACGCATCAGCTGTGTAAGTATGTAGCAGGATGAGGCATATATCCTTGCCCAGGCACCGAAGCGTTGTTCAAGATAATAATATGCTGATATATTGCCTATACCCCTGTAAAGAGGGATGAAGAACCTGATGGTCATGATGGTGGCGAAGGGAATTGAGAGGCTGAATACAAATGCATTCCAGTTCGTTGCATATGCCTTTCCCGGCAGTCCAAGGAAGCTTATACTGCTTACAAAAGTAGCAAAGATCGACATCCCGACGACCCATGCAGGAAGGCTCCTGCCTCCGGCGGTAAACTGATCAGTCGTTTTGTTCCTGAAATAAAAACTCGCACCAAGAATAATATTTCCCAGTGTAAGAGCAAAAAAAACAATCGAATCCAGCAGTGGAAGCTTCATTGGAAATAGTGTTTATAAAGATAAGCCGTTAATCAGCGGTTAAATTTACAATTTATATATTAGATTTGTAAACAGATGTTACCTGTAAACCCTAATAAATACTGAAATGAATAACCGGTGCCCGAATAAAATAATTTGTATTACAATTATAATTATAATCGGATTGTTTAATACTTCATTGACCCATGGTCAGAAAAAGACTGAAGACGGATTTCTCGGTAAGGCACCACTATACAAAGCAAAGAAAGCCGCACTTGAATATCTTGCCGACAGTTCTGTTTTTAAAAAGTTCGGGATCATCTCCGATTCAATATGGTGTTTTGCCGAGCTGGGAATGCAGGAGTTCAGATCATCTGCCATACTTATCCGCACCCTGAAAGAAGAAGGGTTCAGTGTTGAAAAGGGTGTTGCGGGAATGCCTACATGTTTTGTAGCTACATGGGGAAGCGGGAAGCCGGTGATCGGTTTCCTTGGTGAGTTTGATGCATTGCCAATGCTTTCGCAGAAGCCTCTCACTCCCGTGAAGGATCCGGTTGTGGATGGAGCACCCGGACACGGATGTGGTCATAATATGATGGGCACAGCTGCTGTTGCCGCTATTATTGCAGTTAAAAAAAGCATGGAACAGAACGGTATCAGAGGTACAATAAAATTTTTCGGTTCACCGGCAGAAGAGACAATAATAAGCCGGCCATACATGGTCAGGGAAGGTGTTTTCAGGGATGTGGATGCTGTAATTGACAATCATGCCTCATCCAATTTCGGGACAAGGTGGGGAGTTCACGAGAATGCCATAATTTCTGCAATATTTACATTCAGAGGGAAAACAGCACATTCCGCAGGAGCGCCATGGAGCGGACGAAGCGCTCTCGATGCGGTGGAACTGATGAATGTGGCAACAAATTACCTCAGGGAACATCTTTTCTATACCTACAGGATGCATTATGTAATTCTGGAAGGGGGAGAGGCCCCGAATGTGGTACCTGATAAAGCTTCAGTCTGGTATTATGTAAGGAATACTGATGAAAGGATAGAAGAGACATTCAGGAGAGTCATCGATTGTGCCAAAGGTGCAGCACTGGCTTCAGGATGTGAACTTGATACTGTCACTGTGCTTACAGGTGTGCATCAGAAACATTCAAACAAAGGGATTGCAGAGACAATCCAGCGGAATATTGAGCTGACCGGACTTCCACAGTGGACAGAAAAAGAAAACAATTTTGCCAAAGCACTTCAGAAGACTCTCGGGGCAAAGGAAACAGGCTATCCGGAAAAGCTGAATGCCCTCAACGGACCAGCGGCAATCCAGACAGGAGGAGGGTCAACCGATGTGGGAGAAGTATCCCTGATAGCACCCACTGCGACCCTTAATTTCCCCGGCCAGATACCGGGAGGTATCGGACATCACTGGTCAACTGTAACTGCCGGTTACGGGTCTGCAGCATGGAAGGGATTGAATGCAGGTGCAAAAGTTATCGCAGGGACAGCTCTCGATCTGCTTACTGATGAAAAGCTGCTGAATGAAATAAAAGACGAATTTACTGAATATTCAAAAACACATCCGTATAAATCATTTCTTCCGGATGGGGCAAAACCTCCGCTGGACCTGAACAGGGAACTCATGGATAAATTCCGCGGGGAAATGATGAAAGCGGAATACTGAATTGTTCCATATATATGCAGAAAGGATATTTTAAATCGGATACATATATCACCCCTCCGGATGGTATGAATGTATTGCAGAAACTGATCTTCCATAACCGCCTGTATTTCACACTCAAGTTTGCAAATATTGTATTAAGGACCAGGAAAGAGGCCAGAAAAGGTGTTTATGACGATCATGCCTGGGAAGAATCTTCTATTTATATTTTCAGGTTCATAGAGAAATCGGGGGGCAGGTTCAATATAAGCGGAATGGATAATATTACAAGTACGGAGGAACCTGTATTATTCATCGCCAACCATATGAGCACTCTTGAGACGATGATACTTCCATGTATTATTTCACCATTGAGAAAAGTAACATTCGTGGTCAAGGAAAGCCTGGTTAAACACCCTCTGTTCGGAGATGTTATGCGATCAAGAGATCCGATAATTGTAGGACGGACCGATCCGAGAAAGGACCTGGAAGCTGTTATGGACGGTGGAATGGAATTATTGTCGAAAGGCATATCAATAATAATTTTCCCTCAGAGTACAAGGAATGTTGTCTTCAAACCGGAAGAGTTTAATTCCCTTGGTGTAAAACTAGCAAAAAAAGCCGGTGTCAGGGTTGTCCCGGTTGCCCTGCTTACAGATTTCTGGGGAAACGGGAAAGTGATTAGGGAAATGGGTCCTCTCGACAGTTCAAAAACCATTTATTTCAGGTTCGGGGAACCCTTTGAAGTGAAGGGTACGGGCAGAGATGAAAATCAGAAGATCATCAGTTTCATACAGTCATCACTTGAGCAATGGAATTGATCAGGGCTCAATATAGATACTATGTTGCTGATGCCTGGTGAACGGTTTTGGTTTCATCATTTAATTTTTACATATACCAATTAGATATCACGATTATTTTAATAGTTTTGTAGAGAGCATGGTCGTTTTACTTGTGCTCCTGACCTTCCAAACCACGATCATTAATGGATTTCTTGATTTTATACATTGACAACCAATTTATAACATTAATAATTTAAATCATCTGGTATGGCAATATTAGACTGGATCGTTCTGGGACTCTTCTGTCTCGGCCTTGTGGGAATAATCTTATGGGTTTTAAAACAAAAAGAGGAAACATCAACTGATTATTTCCTGGCAGGCCGCGATGCGACCTGGATAGCAATCGGGGCTTCGATTTTCGCATCAAATATCGGTTCGGAACACCTCGTGGGTCTTGCAGGAGCAGGAGCTTCGAGCGGTATGGCTATGGCACACTGGGAAATGCACGGATGGATCATCCTTATCCTCGGATGGTTCTTTGTTCCCTTTTATGCAAGAAGCGGCGTGTTTACAATGCCTGAATTTCTCGAAAAAAGATATAATAAGGGATCACGAAGCGTTCTGTCAATAATATCCCTTGTGAGTTATGTATTTACAAAAGTAGCTGTCACTGTATATGCCGGAGGAGTAGTCTTTAAGCAGGTCTTCGGGATTGAATCGATGTTTGGTATCGATTTTTTCTGGATAAGTGCAGTGGGCCTTGTGATTCTTACCGGAATATATACAACACTGGGCGGAATGAAAGCTATTTTATATACATCAGTCCTGCAGGCACCGGTTCTGCTTATCGGATCTATAGTGGTCCTTATTGTAGGATTGATCAAACTGGGCGGATGGTCAGAAATGATGGAGATTTGCCGCGCAGTGCCTGTAAATGATTATGGCAACAATATGACAGAACTAATGAGATCGGCACGTGATCCGGAATATCCCTGGACAGGGGTTATTCTGGGTTCGGCAATAATAGGATTCTGGTACTGGTGTACGGATCAGTTTATTGTTCAGAGGGTTCTTTCGGGCCGTAACCAGACTGAATCAAGACGGGGCGCTATACTTGGTGCATCCTTTAAACTTCTTCCGGTTTTCATATTCCTGATCCCCGGTATGATCGCTTATGGACTGAATGTAAAAGGCATTATTACTCTTCCTGACTCTGATTCGGCTTTTGCTGTCCTGGTAAAAGAATTACTGCCAATAGGATTCAAAGGACTGGTCGTAGGCGGATTGCTGGCAGCTCTTATGAGTTCCCTGGCCTCTTTGTACAATTCATCAGCAACCCTTTTTACGGTTGACTTTTATCAGAAATTCAAGCCAAAGGCTACTGAAGCAGAACTTGTACGGGTCGGTAAAATTGCTACAATGGTAGTTGTGGTTCTCGGGGTATTATGGATCCCTATTATGAAAGGCCTCGGGAAAGTTCTCTATGCTTATCTCCAGGATGTACAATCTCTCCTTGCACCCGGAATTGCAGCAGTATTTCTTCTCGGCATAACCTCTAAAAAGACAACTCCGCAGGCAGGATTTATAGGTCTTCTCACCGGATTTATCCTTGGAATGACAAGGCTGGCATTCAAGGTCTTCGGATCAGGAATGAGCCCCGATAATTTCTTCTACAAGGTCTTCCTGAAGGCAAACTGGCTCCATTATGAGATATTTATTTTCTTCCTGATTATAATTCTCATGATTGTTATAAGTATGTTTACCAGGAGAGCTGATCCGGGAGCTATAAGGGGTCTTTATATAGGTTCGGCAACAGCTGAAGAAAAAGCTCTTACAAGAGCAAGCTGGAGCAACTGGGATCTGTTCTTCTCGGGACTGATAATAGTCGTGATTATAGGATTCTATATATATTTCTGGTAAACCACACAATATGAATGAATTAAAGAATAAAGAAGTATGGTTCGTTACCGGGAGCCAGCATTTGTACGGCCCCGAAGTACTGAAACAGGTTGCTGCCGATTCGGCTGAGATTGTAGCATCGCTAAACAGGTCTGCTGCTGTTCCTCAGAAGATAATCTTCAAACCGGTACTTACAAGCCCGGAATCAATCCTTGAGATATGCTCTGAAGCAAACAATGCTAAGAATTGTATCGGCCTTATTGCATGGATGCATACTTTCTCTCCGGCAAAAATGTGGATAAACGGACTTAATATACTGAACAAACCATTTCTGCATTTCCATACACAGCTTAACCGTGATATACCATGGGATTCAATAGACATGAATTTCATGAACCTTAACCAGTCGGCTCATGGTGACCGTGAATTTGGTTTCATAGGGACCAGGATGAGGCTCAGCAGGAAAGTTGTGACAGGGCATTATACTGATCCTGAGGCAATAGAAAAGATAGCAGTATGGATAAGGGCTGCCCGGGCATACGATGATTCACGTAATATGAAGGTTGCCAGGTTTGGTGATAACATGCGTGAGGTTGCAGTTACCGAGGGTAATAAAGTCAGTGCCCAGATCAGGATGGGGTATTCTGTTTCCGGATATGGAATAGGCGATCTTGTTAAAGCTGTGAATGAAGTATCGGAGTCTGTCGTAAAAGACCTTCTCGATCAATATTCATCAGAATATAAGATGACTAAAGAAGTGGCATCATCCGAATCACTTAAGGAAGCTGCAAGGATCGAGGCAGGTATGCAATCATTCCTTGAAGCCGGGGGATTTAAAGCATTTACAACAACATTCGAGGATCTTCATGGTATGAAACAGCTGCCGGGGATAGCGGTTCAGAGGCTTATGGCAAAAGGTTACGGATTCGGGGCGGAAGGCGACTGGAAAACCGCTGCACTGGTACGTTCAATGAAAGTTATGGCAGATGGTCTCAGCGGCGGGACTTCATTTATGGAAGATTATACCTATCATTTCGATCCAGAAGGCATGAGAGTGCTCGGAGCACATATGCTTGAAGTGTGTCCTACAATAGCCCAGGGTAAACCATCGGTGGAGATACATCAGCTTTCAATAGGAGGAAAAGAAGATCCTGCAAGACTGGTTTTTAAAACTGAACCGGGAAATGGAATAAATGTTTCCGTGATCGATCTTGGGAACAGGTTCAGAATGATAGTAAATGATGTAAGAGTTGTAAAATGTCCCGAAATGCCTTTGTTACCTGTTGCCAGCGTTCTGTGGGAACCGATGCCCGATCTTAAAACAGGTTCAGCTGCATGGATACTGGCAGGAGGTGCACATCATACAGGTTTCAGCACAGCCATTGACTCCATATATCTCGAAGATTTTGCTGAAATGCTGGGTATTGAATATGTACTGATTGATGAAAAATGCAAGCTTTCTGACCTGAAAAAGGAATTAAGATGGAATGAGGTTTATTATCATATCTCGAAAGGAATAATTTAATTATGCGGATATGCTTGAAAAACTTAAGGAAAGAGTATTTAAAGCCAATCTGAACCTTGTAAAACAAGGTCTCGTGATACATACATGGGGTAATGTAAGCGCCCGGGATATAAAATCCGGATTGATAGTGATAAAGCCTTCAGGGGTGAGCTATAAAAAGATGGAGCCCGGAGATATGGTTATCCTTGATCAGGATGGTAAGATTGTTGAAGGAAAGTATAAACCTTCAACAGATGCACCCACACATCTTCTGCTATATAAGGAGTGGAAAACAATAAACGGAATTGTACATACACATTCAACATACGCTACTGCATGGGCACAGGCCGGAAAGGATATTCCTCCCCTGGGTACAACCCATGCTGATCATTTTTACGGAGCGGTCCCTTGTACCCGGAAACTTACAGAGCAGGAGATTGAAAATGATTATGAGGTAAATACCGGAAGGGTAATAATTGAGAGACTGGCTAAAACCGATCCGCTGGCTGTTCCTTCGGTGCTTGTAAACTGTCATGGTCCTTTCAGCTGGGGACTGGATGCTGAGGAAGCTGTTCATAATGCCGTAGCCCTTGAAGAGATCGCACGTATGGCATTTTATACAGTTACTCTGGGAACCACCTCGCCTGCTGATGATTATCTTCTTAAAAAACATCATGAGAGAAAACACGGAAAGAACTCCTATTACGGGCAGAAAAAGAAGAAGTGACAGGAATGAAGAACTTATCATTATTAATAATAAATATTCATAACTTACTGAATTCCTTTGTCCTACTATATAACTAATTTAAAAACTTACACTGAGATGCACAGAGGTTCACAGAGGTCCGCAGAGAATCGATTTTCTAACTCTGTGTAACTCTGTGACTTTTTCACCCACCGAAGCCTTGGCGCAGGTGGGCTCTGTGTAACTCTGTGCAATTGAGAGCTATTTTTTTGATGTTCCCATTTTTTATTGATGGGTGTAAATTTTGTGGTTAAACATTAAAATTTTATAAATCTATTTGATATGTCTGGAAGATATGTAATAGGGATAGACTACGGTACTGATTCAGTGCGATCGGTTGTTGTCGATGCCGGTAACGGAAATATTGTCGGCACCTCAGTTTTTGAATATCCGAGATGGAAAAAGGGTCTTTATTGTGATCCTGCTACCAATCAGTTTCGCCAGCATCCGCTGGATTATATTGAAGGACTTGAAAGATCCGTAAGAGGAGCGGTCAGGGGATTAAGCAAGGATATAATCAAAAATATTTCGGGAATAACAGTTGATACAACGGGATCAACTCCCGTTGCGGTGGATAAAACCGGTATGCCTCTTTCTCTCAAATCCGGATTTGAGGATGATCCGGATGCCATGTTCATTCTCTGGAAGGACCATACTGCAGTGAAGGAGGCTGCCGAAATAAATGAACTGGCAGGATCGTGGGGAGGGATTGATTACACAAAATTTGAAGGTGGTATATATTCTTCCGAATGGTTCTGGTCGAAGATACTTCATGTAATACGTAAAAATGCCAGGGTAAGAAAGAGTGCTTTCTCATGGGTTGAACATTGTGACTGGTTACCAGCATTGCTAACGGGTGACACAAATCCTCTGACCATAAAGAGAAGCCGTTGTGCGGCCGGGCATAAGGCAATGTGGCATAGGGATTTCGGCGGACTGCCTTCCGAAGAATTCCTTGTAAAGCTCGATCCCCGGCTCGCCGGACTTCGAACCCGTCTTTATGAAGAAACCTACCCCTGTGACGTGACGGTTGGAATTATAACCGCTGAATGGGCAAAAAAACTTGGCCTGCCTGAAACTGTCAAAGTCGGGGTTGGCGCCTTTGATGCTCACCTTGGAGCTGTCGGAGGGGAGATAAAACCATTTCAGCTTATCAAGGTCATGGGAACTTCAACCTGCGATATGCTCGTATCACCAATGGAAAAAGGAGGGGAGAAACTTGTCAGGGGAATATGCGGACAGGTTGACGGATCTATTATCCCGGGTATGCTGGGACTTGAAGCAGGACAATCGGCTTTCGGGGATATTTATGCCTGGTTCGGGAAACTATTATCATGGCCTGTTGATGAGATCATTTCGAAGATGTCATGGCTTGATAAAAAGACCAGGGACAGGATCAGAAATGAAGTTTCGGAGAAAATAATCGGAGAGCTGAGTAAAGAGGCAGAATCTTTACCGGTCGGGGAGAGTGCGATTCTTGCCCTCGACTGGATGAACGGCCGGCGTACACCTGATGCCAACCAGGCTCTTAAAGGAGCAATTACCGGACTATCACTCGGATCGGATGCACCACGCATATTCAGAGCCCTTGTTGAAGCTACTGCTTTCGGTTCAAAAATGATCAATGAAAGATTCATTCAGGAAGGAGCCCGGATCGATGGAGTGATAGCTGTGGGAGGTGTTGCAAAAAAGAATCCCTTCGTTATGCAGACTGTTGCTGATGTGCTAAATGTACCGATAAAAGTGGCTAAATCGGACCAGACCTGTGCTCTCGGATCGGCTATGGCTGCTTCTGTCGTGGCCGGGATACATGAAGATTTTCCTTCAGCACAGAAAGCAATGGGAGGAGGTTTCGAAAAAACATACAAACCAAATCCTGCACGTGCTGAAAAATATGACGAACTGTTTAAAAAATACAAAAAACTCGGGTCATTTATTGAAACTGAACTAACATAAACCCTTTGTGTTCTTTGCGTAAACCTTAGCGCTCTTTGCGGTTAGGAAAAATTTTATTTAACCGCAAAGGAAACGAAGGAATTCGCAAAGAGCACAAAGGCTGATACTTGAAAATAATCTTCAAAAGAATAAACCATGCGAAAACTCTTAATTTTATTAGCATCTGTATTCCTTGGAATTCAGACTATCAGCGCTCAGAAAGAAAATCCTGTAACTGTTAATCAGCTTATTGTGGTAGCCAACCATCCGGGACCGGTAATAAGTAAGGATATTTACGGTCATTTTTCGGAGCATCTCGGAACATGCATATATGGAGGGCTCTGGGTAGGCCGTGATTCTAAAATCCCGAATACCGACGGTTTAAGGAATGATGTCCTCTTTGCCCTAAGGGAGATAAAGGTTCCGAACCTGAGATGGCCGGGAGGCTGTTTTGCTGATACATATCACTGGAAAGATGGGATAGGTCCGCAGAATCAGAGAGCATCAATTGTCAATACCCACTGGGGAGGCGTTACTGAAGATAATTCATTCGGAACTCATGAGTTCATGCGACTAACCGAGCTGATAAACTGTGATGCATATATCAATGGCAATGTTGGTTCAGGCACTGTCAGGGAAATGGCAGAATGGGTCGAATATCTTACTTCTGACTCAGACAGTCCCATGACCAGGCTCCGTAAACAAAACGGAAGAGAAGAACCATGGAAGGTCAGGTATTTTGCCATCGGTAACGAAAACTGGGGTTGCGGAGGAAATATGACAGCAGATTTCTATTCAAACATTATGCGGCAATATTCTACATATCTCAATAATTACGGAAGGAACAGATTATACAGGGTAGCCTGTGGTCCATATGACTATAATTATGCCTGGACCGAAACACTCATGAAAGATCCTGATAACCTTGCCAGGTTCCAGGGATTATCAATCCATTATTATTCACTTGTCGACGGCTGGAACAATAAGGGATCTGCCACCGAATTCAGCGAAAGGGACTGGTTTCAGACAATGAATTCAAATCTCCAGATGGATGTGATTATAAAGGGCCACAAGGCAATAATGGACCGTTACGATCCACAGAAGACTAAAGGTCTTGTTGTTGATGAATGGGGTAACTGGTTTAATGTTGAACCGGGAACTAATCCCGGATTTCTTTATCAGCAGAATACTATGAGGGACGCTGTGACGGCAGCCATTCATCTTAATATTTTCAACAAGCATGCCGACAGGGTACATGTAGCCAATCTTGCACAGATGGTGAATGTACTCCAGTCAGTTATCCTGACAAAGGATGAAAAGATGGTACTTACACCCACATATCATGTTTTCAGGATGTACAGGGTGCATCAGGGCGCAAAGCTCCTGAACACCGACCTTGTTTGTGAGGATTATGAATTCCAGGGCAGGAAAATACCTGCAATTTCGGCTTCAGCTTCTTTGGATAATGAAGATAAAGTCCATATTTCACTTGCAAATCTTAATCCAAACAAAGAAATTACCGTAACCTGTCCTCTTGTTGGTGAAAGCTTTAAAACGATTACAGGTGAGGTTCTGACTGCAGGTCAGATAAATGCCTTCAATACATTCGACAAACCGGAAGTAGTAAAACCTGCTGCATTCAAAGGATATAAGATGAAGGATGGCATACTGACAGTTACAATGCCGGCAAAATCGGTTGTTGTACTGGAGTTGGTGAAATGAATCCTGCTGACGGAACATTGTGCATTCCTGCTTGAGTGATATTGTCTATGGCTTTGCCCTAGTAGTCCAGATACTTAATAATCTGCTAATATCCTCTATATTATCTACGTATTAAAAAACGTATTTTAATACGTATTAAAATACGTAGATAATTTCTGTGGAGGATCTTCAGAAAATACTGAGATAATTCTGATTAAAAAAGTATCTTAGTATACTTAAAACCTGAATTAATATTCTGGATTATGAAATCAGCAGTTTCGGCATTTACCTCTTTGCTTTTTCTGATACTGATCTCCGGGATTCCGTTTCAGAAAGCGGATTCCCAACTGGTAGGCAAGAACCTGGCGGTCGTTGGATCTGCGTCAACTTCGGTAAGATATGGTGTTGTGCCTGTATCTCTTAACGACGGGCTTATTCCCAGAGGCGGAGCTTTGAGGAGCGCAGGCGGCAGATCACAACAACGTCCTGTCACTCAATGGATCCAGTATGAATGGGCACAGCCTGTGGTAACAAACGGTATTGCCGTTTTCTGGTGGAACTATGAAAACAGTCTGAGGTTCCCTTGTGCATACAGGATAAAATACTGGGACGGAAATGATTTTGTACCTGTTAATAATACTTCAGGCCTTGAACTCAGGAACGGTGAATACAACCGCACCGGATTTGATGCTGTTAAGACTACCATTCTAAGACTGGAAGCTGATTCTGCAGACAGGTTTCCTATGTCTGTACAGGAATGGATGGTCTTTCAGGTTCCGGGTTCACCTGATCATCCGCCCGTTGTCTCAGCAGGCGCAGACAGATCGGTAATGCCTTCCGGAAAAACATACCTCTCGGGCAGGGTAAGATCTGTAACACCCGTAAACAATGTAAGGTGGAGTAAAAAATCGGGACCGGGTAATGTGGTTTTCGCTGATGCAGGGAAACTTCAAACCAGTGCAAAGTTCAGTGCGACAGGAGAATATATCCTTCAGCTTGAAGCGCGGGAAGGCGATCTGACATCTTATTCGGACTTGACCGTAAAAGTTCAACCGCCTCCGCAGCCTGAACGACTTGATGTGGTCTATACAAAACGTTACAGCATCGACAGTCCCCTGTGGGACGCCAGGGCAAAATCCATAATCGTTAACTGGATTCCATGGTGTATCGATCAGATAAACCGTAATGACCTGACACTTGGACCCGGCGGACTGGATAATTTCATTGAAGCCGGAAAAGCCCTGAGGGGAGAAGCTCACGGACGCCATAAGGGATATGTTTTTTCAAACGCATGGGTCCATCAGACAATCGAATCGATGAGCATTGCACTGATGATCGATCCGAAAAGTGATAAGGAGATAATTGCAGCTCAGGAAAAGATGAAAGCCACTCTGGAAGAATGGATACCTGTTGTACTTGCAGCCCAGGAACCTGACGGATACCTTCAGACGGCATACACTCTCCGCGATACCTCCAGATGGAAAGCAAAATGGGATCCTCCCACAAGGGGAAACCACGAAGGTTATGTGGCAGGCTATTTCATCGAATCGGCTATTAACCATTACACTCTGACTGAAGGTAAGGACAGACGCTTGTATGATGCTGCAAAAAAGTTAGCTGATTGCTGGGTGGCAAACATCGGTCCGGGTAAGAAAGAGTGGTATGACGGACACCAGGAAATGGAACAGGCTCTTGTAAGATTTGGACGTTTTGTCAATGATATGGAGGGCAATGGTCATGGCGATAGTTACATTAACCTGGCAAAATTCCTTCTTGACTGCCGGCGTGGCGGAAGTGAATATGACCAGAGCCATGTTCCCGTCCGGCAACAATATGAGGCCGTGGGTCATGCTGTAAGGGCTGTTTACAGCTATTCGGCAATGGCCGATGTTGCAGCCGAAACAGGTGATGTTGATTATCAGAGCGCTGTAATGTCGCTATGGGATAACCTTGTAAATAAAAAATACTATGTTACAGGAGGTGTAGGAAGCGGAGAAACCTCGGAAGGATTCGGCCCCGACTATTCCCTCGGGAACAGGGCTTATTGTGAGGCATGCTCGAGCTGCGGACTGATCTTCTTCCAGTATAAGATGAACCTTGCTTATCATGATGCAAAATACGCTGACCTTTACGAGGAAACAATGTATAATGCATTGCTCGGTTCACTTGACCTCGAAGGAAAGAATTTCTATTATGATAATCCCCTTGTTGAATCAGTTGCCCG
Organism: uncultured Rikenellaceae bacterium; assembly: GCA_964421975.1. GTDB lineage: Bacteria > Bacteroidota > Bacteroidia > Bacteroidales > VadinHA17 > LD21. The sequence goes on along the minus strand of CAYQZL010000026.1, from coordinate 18,636 downwards.
CTACTCCTGGCATGTATGCCCCTGCTGTGTCGGTAATATTCCACGTACACTGCTGATGATACCTACCTGGACATATATAAGGGGAAATAAAGGAATTTATGTTAATCTGTTCATAGGCAGCAGGATAAGTGTTGAAAAAGTTGCCGGGACCAATGTCGATATGATTCAGCGTACAGATTATCCCCGGAGCGGAAAAGTTTCAATAACTGTAAATCCTGCGAAGAAAAAAGAGTTTACTGTTTTTGTACGTGTACCGGACCGGACAACCAGTACCCTTTACAGGCATTCGCCCATGGTTGGCGGATTGAAGTCTCTGTCTGTCAACGGCAAACCGGTAGTTATAAAAATGAACAGGGGCTATGCTGAAATAAAACGCAAATGGAAGAAAGGCGATGTTATCGATTTTGAAATGCCCATGGAAGTTCAGACAATAACAGCCGATGAGAGAATTGTAGCCGACAGGGGACGAACAGCACTTCGTTATGGTCCTCTGATCTACAATGTCGAAAAGGCCGATCAGCCTGATATAGATAAATATATTGGTATCGGTCCGCTTAAGGCAGAATGGCGGGAAGATCTTCTTGGAGGGCTAATGACAATTAATGGGAAATGGGCAGACGGAAGTCCGCTTATAGCCATACCGAACTATGCAAGATGCAACAGGTTCACCCAGCCGGTCAATGAAGGGGAGATAAAATCAATTGTATGGATAAAAAAGCAATAGGAATCTGACTTTTATAATTCATATCCTTTGTAAATCCTTTGTGTTCCCGAATAGCTCGGGATGAGTGACTTTGTGGTTAAATTTTTTTTACCACGAAGGGCCATAAAGGGTATCACAAAGTAACGCAAAGGAATACAATAAATTAAGGATATATGAATTAAACATATTAAAGACAATAAGAGAAATTTGAAATGAATATGAAATTGAATTTCACCAGGGCAGGATACTATCTGCCACTTATAGTAGCAGGAATATTGTTGATTTACAGCTGTTCAGGAAGTAAATCTTCAGAAGATTATCCCATTCAGCCTGTCCCGTTCACATCTGTAAAGCTTACAGATAATTTCTGGGCGCCCAGAATTGTGAAGAATGCAGAAGTAACCATCCCGATCGCATTCAGATATTGCGAATCAACGGGCAGGGTCAGGAATTTCGAGATAGCCGGAGGCCTTGATACCGGGAGGTTCCAGACAATATACCCTTTTGATGATTCGGATGTTTTCAAAATAATGGAAGGGGCTGCTTATTCATTGCAGACAAAACCGGACCCGGAACTGGAAGCATATCTTGACACATTGAATTACAAGATCGGGCTGGCACAGGAAGATGACGGGTATCTGTATACAAACCGGACAATTGCTGAAATGCACGGTGGAAAGGGACTTCATGAATGGGCAAGTAAAAACAGGTGGGAGCTCGATTCGATCCTGAGCCATGAACTATATAACATCGGCCATCTGTACGAAGCTGCAGTGGCCCATTACCAGGCAACCGGTAAAAGGACCCTTCTCGATATAGCCCTCAAATCAGCTGACCTGGTCAGTAAGGATTTCGGATGGGATAAGGTAAAAGTATATCCCGGTCACCAGGTGATTGAAATGGGACTTGTGAAATTATACAGAGCCACTGGTGAAAAGAAATATCTCGATCTTGCAAGGTTCTTTCTTGATATACGAGGACCGAAGGGAGAAGAATATAACCAGGCTCATAAGAAAGTTGTTGATCAGACTGAAGCGGTCGGACATTCTGTGAGGGCTACTTATATGTATTCCGGAATGGCAGATATTGCCGCAATTGAAAAGGATGAAGCATACCTTAATGCGATAACGCTTATATGGGAAGATATTGTCTACAGCAAGATGTATCTTACGGGAGGTATAGGAGCTACAGGCGGTAATGAGGGATTTGCAGCTCCATATGTATTGCCAAATCTGACTGCATATTGCGAAACATGTGCTTCAATCGGAAATATCTTCACAAACCACAGGCTCTTCCTCCTTCATGGAGAAAGCAAATACATCGACATCCTCGAAAAGACACTTTATAACTCCATGCTTTCGGGAGTCTCACTATCTGCCGACAGATTCTTTTACCCCAATCCGCTCGAATCGGACGGAAGACATAAAAGGAGCGAATGGTTCGGTTGTGCCTGCTGCCCCTCAAATGTGGCCAGATTTGTCCCGGCAATACCCGGATATATCTACGCATTATCCGATAAGGACTTGTATATAAATCTTTTCATATCAAATGAGGCGGAATTTAATATCGGAAAGATTTCTGTAAAGGTAGTACAGGAAGCAAACTTCCCCTGGGATGGCAAAGTAAATATAACAATGTCGCCCGGGAAACCGGCAAAGTTCAGGGTTAAAATTCGTATACCAGGCTGGGCTCAGAATGTAGCGATACCGGGAGATCTTTACAAATTTGATGATAAGGTGAATGAGCCATTCAGCATCTCTGTAAACGGTGAACCTGTTACCTCGGTTCCTGTTAATGGCTATGCTGAAATTGAAAGGGACTGGATAGACGGCGATAAAATTGAGATTGATTTTCCAATGCCTGTAAGAAAGGTTGTTGCTGATGAAAGGATCGCAGATGACAGGGGTAAAATTGCCATACAGCGTGGGCCGGTGATCTATTGTGCCGAATGGCCCGATAATAATACAGGAAATGTCCTTGATCTGCTGATCGACACTGATAAACCTTTTACCACTGAGTTTGTACCATCCTTACTTAACGGTACTCAGGTAATACGAACCACCGGATATTTTGCCGGGGAAAAACCTGAGGTAAACGCAGAAAAGCTTTCTGAAGAAACGGTAACCCTTATACCTTATGCATTATGGAACAACAGGGGGCCGGGGCAAATGAGGGTATGGCTGCCCGTTAAGCCCCTTGGCTCAGCGACGAATCCCTGATGATAAAAAACTTGTAGTGCTCTGGAAACAGTAAGCGCCTACGGCGCTTTGGGTGGTTGGTGGGATGCCCGTTATTCTATAAACAGTAAGCGCCTGCGGCGCTAAAAACCGTTAAATCCGATAATTCCAAATAACGTAGGAGCGGTCTGTTTATAGAACGATAAGGTATCGAAACACCTTAGCCGCGTAGCGGCGATCTGTTTATAGAACGGTAAGGTATCGAAACACCTTAGCCGCGTAGCGGCGACCTGTTTATAGAAGATTGTTACGAAATTAATTCTTGAGCCCTGTAGGGGCGACCTGTTTGTAGACCGGCAAGGTATCGAAATAAATGAGCCGCGTAGCGACATGTTTGTATTGGCAAAAATATCTCCCATAATTCAGAGCCACGTAGCGACATGATATTAACAATCCTCCGGGTTGTTTAAATATTCACAGAAAGAACTTATATTGCAGAATTAAAATTATCATGCTGTTTTGCAGATCGCTATATAGGAATTACAGATTATTGCCGGTTGCAGCTTTTATCTCACTTGTTTCCTGTACCGCCATTCCTGAATGGATTATCGAAACAGGAAAACTTCCCGGGATCTTCCCTGATATTGCCGATGTTACCGTTCCTGTCAATATTGCACCACTGAATTTCAGGATTAACGATTATCCCGACAAGACTATAGCTGTGTTTGAGGGGAAAAACGGAACTCTGAAGATCAGTGGAAGAGACCAGATACGTATTCCTGTCAGAAAATGGCATAGACTTCTTGAACAGAACAGGGAGGAAGAACTCAATGTGACAGTTTACACCAGACTGGCAGGGAACTGGTCAGGGTACCTGCCTTTCAAAGTGTTTGTAAAAGAGACACCTGTGGATCCTTATCTTGTTTACAGGCGTATTGCACCCGGGTATGAATCGTGGAGCAGAATGGGTATTTATCAGAGAAATATTTCAGGTTTTGATGAAGATGTTGTCATTGATAACAGGATGCTTACGGGTAATTGTATGAACTGTCACTCTTTCAGCAATTATGATCCTGAAATAATGATGTTGCATCTGAGGGGGAAAATTGCAGGAACACTGGTGGGCGTTAATGGTAATGTTACAAAGCTTGATACAAAAACAAAGGAAACAAAATATAATTGTGTTTATCCTTACTGGCATCCTTCAGGAAAATACATTGCGTTCTCCGTAAATAATATATCACAGGTCTTTCATTCGGTAAAGGAAAAAAGAATAGAGGTAATGGATTCTGAATCCGACCTGGTTGTATATGATATTAATTCAAATAAACTCATTACCGGCAATCATATCTCTTCGCCATCAAGCTTTGAAACATTTCCGGCATTTTCGGCCGATGGAAGGGAACTCTATTTCTGTACGGCAAAAAGAATGAACATGCCTTCCGGATACAGCAGTGTCAGATATAGTCTGTGTAAAACAGGATTTGATCCTTCTTCGGGAGTTTTTAGCGAAAGGATAGATACCCTGATCAGCGAGGCATCGACAGGCAGGAGCATCTCTTTTCCGAGAGCTTCACCCGATGGTAAATACCTGATGTTCACTATGTCGGATTATGGTAATTTTTCGATCTGGCACAAAGAGGCTGATCTTTATCTGCTTAACCTTTCAGACGGTACTTTCCATCTCCTTGATGCCGTCAACAGCGGGGAGACGGAAAGCTATCATTCCTGGTCATCAGGTTCACGATGGTTTGTTTTCAGCAGCCGGAAAATTGATGGCCTTTATACAAGACCATACATATCATGGCTTGACGAAAACGGAAAGGCAACAAAGCCTTTTTTACTTCCACAGAAAGATCCTGATTATTATGATCATAGCCTGTACTCATTTAATGTACCTGAATTTGTTAAAGGCAGAATAAGGTATAACGGACGGAATATGATAAATGCCATTGATTCCGACCCAAAAAGTGTTATTTTTGAAGTCAAAGAATAACCTGAAATGCCTAAAACTTATTTTGTGATTCATCCTTCTGTCCCGGGGAGTATTGAAGAGGAATGGGAACAGGTTCTGGATCAGATACTGAGAATACGGAATTCGGGTCTTTCGCTCATAAAATTAAATATTTTTGCTGATCTGCCCGATTTTGAATCGGTCAGGTCATTCAGAGAAAAGATCCTTGACTCCTGTGCCGAAATGTCAGGTTCGGTTTGTCCTGCTGTGACCCTTACGGCTCATCCTCCGGAAAAACCGATGAAAACAATTGTTGAGGCTGCCTTTATAAAAACAGGTTCTGCCGCTATAAGAAGCGGTAATTTTAATTCGATCCCTTATCTGGTGCTCGAATATCCTAAAGGAAAAGAACTCCTTGCAGGTGGATTAAGCAGTTACATGTATGCTGATGATATAAGGGCCGCCGCTGAAAAAGCATTTGATCTCGTTCTTGGCATCCTGGAAAGAGAAGACATGTCTGCTAATGATATTGTCAGGCAATGGAATTATATAGGGGACATACTTCAGGTGAAGAACAATTATCAGAATTATCAGATATTCAATGAAGTAAGGAGTGAATATTACAAGTCTTACAGAACCCTCAACAGGTATCCTGCCGCTACTGGTGTCGGGATGAAGCACGGAGGAGTCATTATTGATCTGTGTGCTGTTAAACCTGGTGAATCAGTTACATTAATGGCTGTGGATAATCCTGACCAGGTAAATGCATATGAGTACGGACAAAAGGTTTTGAAAGGACTTGCAGATAAGGGTAAACCGGTAAAGAATCCGCCACAGTTTGAACGTGGTCTGCTTATGGTAAATAACAGCCATTCGACTCTGTATATTTCAGGGACCGCATCTATTATAGGACAGGAAACTGTCGGTACCGGTGATATTAATAAACAGACAGTTGTAACAATAGAGAATATAAGAAAGCTTTCAGATCCTTCGAGGATCAGCAAGCTTATTTCACGACCCGGTTTACCGGAAGAAAAATATGGTTTCCTGAGAGCATATATTAAAAGACAAAGTGATTTCGGGAATGTCCGGCAGATATGTGAGGAATATTTCCCGGGTGTCCCGGTATCATACATTGAAGCGGATATCTGCCGCGATGATCTTCTTGTTGAGATTGAGGGTGAAGCCGAAATGGGATAGATACTTCCCGTCTGCTGAAAATTCTGTATCCATATTAAAATAATATCCCTATGCGGAATTTCCTGTTATTGTTGATAACCTGTTTCATCCCTGCTTCATGTTCCGTGAAGCAATGGGAAAAGAGTGCAGACGGTGTGATTATCCGTCTGAAGGATAAATCCCCCGGTGCTGCCCGGATATTGAAAATTGAACCGGTCAGCGACTGGATCATCCATGTGGCTGCTTCACCAGAAAGATCATTATCTGATGTAAAAAGCCTCTGTGTGACAGTTCAGCAGGAACCCGGACCGGATTTCGATGTAAGTGAGAAAGGAGATTCGCTGCTGATTACCACTTCAAAGATTAAGGCAATGGTCTCCCTTGCTAACGGCGCCATAACATTCAGGGATGAAAATGGGAGAATGCTGCTACGGGAATCTGAAAGGGGTGGTAAATCTTTTAAATCAATAAGTGTGGAAGGCACTGACGGATATTCGATAAGACAGATATTCGATTCACCTGCGGATGAGGCATTTTACGGACTGGGACAGCACCAGTCGGATGAATTCAATTACAAAGGACTGAATGAGAGCCTGTATCAGTATAATACAAAGGTATCTGTCCCCTTTGTGGTCTCCGGTAAGAATTACGGTATCCTGTGGGATAATTATTCCCTGACAAAATTTGGCGATCCCCGTGATTATTCGCAGATCGATATGTTCAGGCTTTACGATGATGAAGGGAAAGAAGGTGCCCTGACTGTCACTTATTATGACCTGGCCGATACATCCAGGGTATTTCTTGAAAAAAGAGAGGCCCGGATCGATTTTGAGAATCTTGAGACAATAAAGAACCTTCCGGCAGATGTTCATTTAGCCCGATCTAAAGTGATCTGGTCGGGTGAACTGGAACCTTCCGAAAGCGGTCTGTACCATTTTAAACTTTATTTTGCAGGTTATACAAAATTATATTTAGACAATGAGTCTGTTGTAAGTGAGCGCTGGAGAACGGCGTGGAATCCGAATACATATAAATTCTCACGTCAGCTTGAAAAAGGGAAAAGATATTCCGTCAGACTTGAATGGAAACCCGACGGCAATGTTTCCTATATCGGTTTAAAGGCTTTGAGTCCGCTTTCGCCGGAGGAACAGGGATCATTGTCTTTGTGGTCGGAAATGGGAGAGCGGATGGATTATTATTTTATCAGGGGTAACAATATTGACGAGGTAATCTGCGGCTACAGAACGCTGACAGGAAAGGCTCCGGTAATGCCGAAATGGGCTCTTGGATACTGGCAGAGCCGGGAAAGGTATAAATCCCGGGATGAATTACTGGATGTGGTAAAAGAATACCGCAGGAGGAATATTCCGCTCGACAATATTGTGCTTGACTGGTCCTACTGGCCCGTTGATGCCTGGGGTTCTCATGAATTCGATCCTGTTTGTTTCCCCGATCCCGGAAGTATGGTTGATGAAGTGCACAGGTTGAATGCAAAGATCATGATATCCGTATGGCCGAAGTTTTATTACACGACAGAACATTTCAGGGAGTTTGACAGGAACGGGTGGATATACAGGCAGGCAGTAAATGATAGTGTAAGGGACTGGATAGGGAAAGGTTATATCGGTTCTTTTTATGATCCTTACAGTTCCGGTGCACGTGAGCTTTTCTGGAACCAGATAAAGGAACATCTGTATAACTATGGATTTGATGCCTGGTGGATGGATGCTTCCGAACCCGATATACTTTCAAATGCATCCATTCAGTACAGGAAACTGCTTTCGACGCCGACTTCTATGGGGCCTTCAACCAAATATTTCAACACTTATGCGCTGATGAACGCTATGGCTATTTATAACGGTCAGCGTTCGGTGGATCACGATAAAAGGGTATTCCTTCTTACCAGATCGGGATTTGCAGGCCTTCAGGCATATTCAACAGCAACATGGAGCGGTGATATAGGTACCAGATGGGAAGATATGAAAGCCCAGATAAGCGCAGGACTGAATTATTCCTTGTCGGGAATACCTTACTGGACCATGGATATCGGGGGATTCTGTGTCGAGAACAGGTATGTAAGGGCGAAAGAAGGATCCGAAGATCTCAATGAATGGAGAGAACTCAATACCCGATGGTTTCAGTTCGGCGCATTTTGTCCCTTGTTCCGCAGTCATGGTCAGTTTCCTTTCAGGGAGATCTATAATATCTCACCGGAAGGTCATCCTGCATATAAAAGTATGGTTTATTATAACAGGCTCAGATATTACCTTATGCCATATATCTATTCCCTTGCCGGATTTACATATTTCAACGATTATACAATTATGAGGGCAATGATAATGGATTTTGCGGCTGATAAGAACCTTGAAAACATCGGTGATCAGTATATGTTCGGACCTTCGCTCCTTGTGGCTCCCGTATATAAATATAAAGCTGTTAACCGTAATGTCTATTTCCCTGCAGCAAGCGGCTGGTTTGATTTCTATACAGGCAGGTATTTTGAGGGAGGCAGGAACATTGAGGTTGAAGCCCCTTATGAGCGGATACCTCTTTTTGTAAGGGAAGGATCAATCATACCTGCAGGTCCGGAAATCAGTTATACTGATGAGAAACCTGCCGATCCGCTTACCCTCTTTGTATATACGGGACGTGATTGCGCTTTCACCCTTTATGAAGATGAGGGGATAAATTATAATTACGAGAACGGGAATTATAATTCAATCAGATTCAGCTTTAATAATAAAACGGGAGAGCTTACGATCGGAAAACAAAGCGGGGAATTCAGCGGAATGCTCAGATCAAGGACCTTTAATATTATCTGGATAACAAAAAATAAAGCACTACCTTTCGATCCTGAAATAACTCCTCATGATAAAGTGACATATGAAGGAGAAGAAATAAAGGTAAAAATGAAATAAATTTAGGACAGTATAAAAATCAGAATTGTCATGGGATCATTCAGGAGAATCATTGTATTATCAGTCATTTCAGTGCTTGTCTCCATGCTTACAGGTATGGCACAGACCGGCAGGTATAACAATTTCAAGGTTGCGGTTTATGCCCGGGCTTATGAAGTACGTCAGATGGATAAAGAAGACTGGCTCGAACCGATATGGAATGAAATAAGCGGACAGGTTCATGTAGATAAGATTTATCTCGAAACGCACCGCGACCTTATAATTGTCGATGAAAAGACAATAGAAAAAGCAAAAAAATTCTTCAGCAGCCGCGGAATAAAGACAGCCGGAGGAATCACCCTGACTGTCAATGAGGGAAACCGTTTCGAAACATTCTGTTATACAAATCCCGAACACCGGAAAAAAGTAAGGGAGATCGTGGAACTTACCGCAAAACACTTTGATGAGATAATTCTTGATGATTTCTTTTTCACCAACTGTAAATGTGAGTTATGTATAAATGCCAGAGGGGAGAAGAGCTGGACACAGTTCAGGCTCGACCTTATGACGGAAGCTGCACAAACACTGGTGATAGGTCCTGCAAAAGCAGTAAATCCGGGAGTAAAAGTTGTTATCAAATACCCCAACTGGTATGAACATTTTCAGGGACTGGGTTTCAATCTTGAGACGGAACCCGCGATGTTTGACGGTCTTTATACCGGAACAGAGACAAGAGATCCTGATGCTCCAGGGCAACATCTGCAACAGTATCTTGGATATCTTATCTTCAGATATTTCGAGAATTTAAAGCCGGGTGGTAACGGAGGGGGATGGGTTGATACCGGAGGTATGACCTATATGGACAGGTATGCAGAGCAACTCTGGCTTACACTTTTCGCAAAGGCCCCCGAGATAACTCTTTTTGATTTCAGACAGCTCCAGAGGAGTATCCGCCCTGCAGACAGGGCTTCATGGCAGGATCAGGGAACAAGTTTCAACTTTGATGAAATGATGAAACCGGTCATCAGCGGAAAGGGGAAAGAAATTAAGCCCACAACGGTTGCAAGGGCAGCCGGATATACATTCGAAAAGGTAGATAAATTCATCGGCTCGCTGGGTAAGCCTGTCGGAATACCATCCTACAGACCACACCATGCAACCGGAGAGGACTTTCTTCATAATTACCTGGGCATGATCGGGATCCCGATGGACCTGAGTGCGGAATTCCCATCCGGAGGTGAAATGATCATCCTCACTGAAGCCGCAAAGGCAGACCCCGGTATAGTGAGTAAAATAAGTAAAAGACTCATCGCCGGAAAAGATGTACTGATAACCTCAGGACTGCTGAGAGCTCTTCAGGGGAAAGGTATTGAAGATATAGTTGAACTTGAATACCTGGATACAAAAGCTCTCGTCACAGATTTCTCAGCAGGATGGTTCAGTAAGGGAAATACAACGAAAAAAGAGATCCTTATTCCACAGATCAGGTACCTTACGAATGATTCATGGGTGGATATGGAGGCATTGGGAAGCGCAACAGGCTGGCCTTTCCTTCATCAGGCCAGATATGGCAATGCTTCACTGTTCGTACTGACCATACCTGAAAGCTTCGGTGATCTGTATGAACTGCCGGAAGGAATACTGAACAGACTAAGGGATGTGCTGTCTTCAGGTATGAATGTCAGGATCGAAGGACCTGCCAAAATAAGCCTGTTTGTATATGATAATAATACTTTCATTATTGAATCTTTCCTCCCCGTGGAATCAAAAGTCAAAATAGTGACCGGTTCAGGTAAGGTCACCGATGTTTTGACAGGAGAGACGGAAACTGCTGATGGTAAAGCCCAGAGTATGATATGGGGAAGGAAACCTGGCGCAAAAAACTATTTCGAAATAACACTTAAACCACACAGTTACAGGGTTTTCAGAAGTGAATGATTTAATCACTGATTACACTGAGGGCACGGGAAGGAATTCACGGAGGAATACAAAGGAATATAGTAAATTATGAAGATTTTAGTAGTTGAGGATGAACCAAAGGTAGCTTCGTTCATAAAGAACGGACTGGAGGATAATCTTTATGATGTTGATGTTGCATATGACGGGATATCCGCGGAGAAACTGGCCCGCCAGTATAACTATGAGCTTGTAATACTTGATCTGATAATCCCGGGTATCGGTGGACTTGACCTGTGCCGGAGGCTCAGGGCGCACTATCCGAATATACCTGTATTAATGCTTACGGCACTGGGGACTACCGAAGATAAGCTCGAAGGATTTGAAGCAGGCGCGAATGATTATCTTGTCAAGCCTTTCGAATTCAGGGAACTGCTGGCAAGGGTGAAAGTCCTCATCAGATCCGGGGACGGTTCTTATGAGACCGGAAACAGGCTTGTGGCAGGTGATCTGGAACTTGATCTTAATAAGAAAACCGTACAGAGAGGCGACAGGATCATCAATCTTACAGCCAAGGAGTTTACTCTTCTAGAGTACTTTATGCGGAATCAGGGAAGGGTATTGTCGAGGAACGATATCGCCGGAAAAGTATGGAATGCAGATGCCGGATTCAGTACAAATGTTGTGGATGTATATGTTAATTTCCTGAGAAAGAAGATAGATAAGGGATTTGATAAGAAATATATCCATACAAGGGTGGGTTTCGGGTATATTTTCGGAGACTAAAGTAATGCGGATAAGAACAAGACTGACACTTCAGTTCCTTCTTCTGGGAGGGATCATAATGATTGCCGTATCAGTTGCCATATATTTGTCCTCAGCCACATTTCACCGTAACGATTTCAATGACCTTCTGAGATCAAGAGCACGGAGCATAACGGAAATCGTACTTGACAGTTATGAATACAATGCTGACCGTGCGCTCAGATCGGGTATTTATCATCTTGATAAACTGCAGAACGAAAAGATACTCATTCTTAATTCAGATAATGACACCATATATATTTCTGATAAAAACTGGTCAGTGCCCGATCTTAGTTCACTTATTACCCGTTTAAATCAGAATAAGGAGGCTTATTCTTCTGACGGCCCTGTCAAGGTGCTCGGTACATTATATACATCAGGTTCTTACCGTTTTATGGTATTTGCAGCTGCTGTTGACAAAGACGGACCGGTAAGGCTCAGGCAGCTGAGGATACTTCTTCTTGTTGTATGGCTCATAAGCCTGCTGCTGTTTTCTGTTGCCGGATGGTTTTATTCAGGCAGAGCGCTCAAACCTATTTCCGACATGGTAAAAAAGGTCGAGGATATTTCTATAACAAGTCTTCACCTGAGAGTGCCTGAAGGAAACGGAACTGATGAAATAGGACATCTGGCAAGAACATTTAACAGAATGCTGGAACGACTCGAAAGATCTTTCGGAATGCAGAAGAGTTTCATTGCCCATGCCTCTCATGAGCTCAGAACACCGCTCACCTCAATTAACGGCCAGATAGAGGTCCTTATGATGAAAGATCGTACAGGTCCTGAATATAAACAGGCACTGGTTTCGGTACTTGAGGATATAAGATCTCTTATCGACCTTATGAATAAATTGTTGCTTATGGCAAGGACCAGTGCAGAAGGTCCTTTAAGCTTCAATGACCAGATCAGGATTGATGAGATTTTATGGCTGGTCAGGGAAGAATTGAAAAAGATCAATGATGCTTACGATATAAATATTTCTCTGAATGATAATCTGAATGATACAGGGCAGATGACTGTGAGGGGCGATGAGTATCTTTTAAAGACTGCAATGTCGAATCTTGCGGATAATGCCTGTAAGTATTCACCCGACCATAAGGTAGATATAAGCATAAATCATACTGGTAAATATCTCGAAATAAAATTCAGTAATAAAGGAAACGGAATTCCAGAAGAAGAGTTAACCAGGGTTTTCGAACCCTTCTTTCGCGGAACAAATGCCATGTCGGTTCAGGGAACCGGTATCGGGCTATCTCTGGTCAGACAGATCATCGATAACCATAGCGGTTCGGTGCGCATTTCATCAAAACCGGGGAAAGGAACCATAATTACCGTTTCACTGCCTTCAGTCGTTTAGCCGACAGCTAAACATTAACAAACTTAATCTAAAATTAACTTTATTTTAATGGCTATTTAACAGCTATCCGCTAATTTAGGATACAACTATTTTACCGTTTGCCGTAGAGATATAACCATTGCACTTTTCACAAGGAATAATGATGTGAAGGTGTTTTAAATAACTAACCAGTAACCAGCTTTTCAATTATGTGCCCTAAAGTACTTACCTGTATAATTCTCCTGATTGTTATTTGTTTTTCAGGATGCCGTACGGGAAATGAAAAATCCCGAAATCCGGAAAGTCTTTCTTCGCTTGCAGTTCCTGTTCCGGATAATGATTTTTTCCAGGAGATGGCCAGAGAGGTAGGATTAATCTTCAAGCACTCAATCGGGGAGGAGGAACTTAACAATATCATAGAATCGGATGGCGGGGGTGCTGCCTTTCTTGATTTTGATCAGGACGGTTTCATTGATGTATATGCATGCAGCGGTACCTGGGTTGAAGGTTTTATAAAAAGTGAGAAACCTGAAGGAGTGACCGGTGGAAATAAACTGTTCAGGAACAAGGGAGACGGGACTTTTGAGGATGTCTCAAAAAAAGCCGGTGTGGAAGGCCCGTGGTATAGCATGGGAGTATCAGCCGGAGACATAAACAATGACGGATTTCCGGATATTTATGTCAGCAACTATGGACCGAATGTGCTTTTAAGGAACAACGGCAACGGGACATTTACAGACATAACAAAAAAAGCAAACGTCGCGGGAGGTAATGAATGCAGTATAGGAGCCGCCTGGCTCGATTATGACAATGACAGCTTTCTGGATCTGTATGTCGGTAATTTCCTCGAGTTTGATCCTGATTATAAATATTTCTATGCACCCGACGGATTTCCCGGACCGATGGCTTATGATGCACAGAAAGATGTTCTATACCGTAATAATGGCGATGGTACTTTTGAAGATGTTACCGAAAAGATGGGTATAACCGATATAGACGGCAGGGCAATGGGTGTAGGAGCGGCTGATTATGATGATGACGGATGGGTTGATATTTATGTGGCAAATGACCACACCCTGAACTATCTGTGGCGTAATGAAGGAGGTAAAAAATTCACCGATGCAGGAACTATGTCAGGAACGGCATTCAGTCAGGCAGGTGAAGCAACAGTAAGCATGTCCGTTGATTATGCCGATTATAATTCTGATGGTCTTATTGATCTTTTTGTTTCAGATGATACATATTGCTCACTTTATGAAAGTATCGGGAACGGACTTTTCGTTGATAAGGGAATTGCATCAAATATTTCAATGGCAGCAGCCCAGTTCGTGGGATGGTCATCATCTTTCATTGACTATGATAACGACAGCGACGTGGATATCTTTAAAACAAACGGTGCACTGAAACATCTTTATGGTCAGGAAGATCAGATGTTCAGAAATGAAGGGAACGGGAAATTCACGGATATATCACTTGATCTGGGCGAATATTTCCACAGGGAACTGGTGGGCCGGGGTGCATGTATAGGCGACTATGACAATGACGGAGATGCCGATATATTCATAATGAACCTGAACGATTACTCTGTATTCCTGAGGAACAACAAGGGTAATCTGAATAACTGGATAATCATAAAACTTTCAGGTACGGAAAGTAACAGGGATGGTATCGGTTCACGGGTAAGAGTGACATCCGGCGGAAAAACGCAGACAGCTGTAAAGAAAAGTACAACAGGATATCTTTCACAGAATGACCCCAGACTTCATTTCGGGCTTCTTAAGAATGAGAATGTTGAAAAGATAGAGATCAGATGGCCCTCGGGGAAAATCCAGATCCTTGAAAATGTAAATGCAAACCAGATCCTTGATGTTAAAGAACCCTGACATGTTTTTATGAATCCATTACATAAATCAATATCATTCAGGTTTTTAGTTTTAGCTCTGATCTTTCTGATACCGGTCGCAGGGGGCTGTAAAAAAATCAGGACCGGAACTCTGATTGTAACTGAAGCAAAGCTCAGCCTTAAGAGTTCAGGGGATGAAAGTGATCAAAACAGATATTATGGTGGTGCCAGGATCATTTCCTTTCAACCACAAAAGCCGGGATCTTTTATAATTCTGACAGAAGATTTTAATTCGGCAGCATTCCCTGAAATATCTTATGACGGTGCCCGGATGCTGTTTACCGCTCAGAAGAATGCCGGTGATACCTGGCAGATTTGGGAGATGGACCTGAGAAATATGAAATACCGCCAGATCACCTTTCTTAAGGAGAATTGTACCGATCCTGCCTATCTTCCGGGCGGGAGGATTGTATTCAGTAAACTCACGGTAAACGATACTGTCAGGACTGCACATTGTCTTTTTACATCAAATGAGGATGGATCGGATTTAAGGCAGATCACCTTCAGTCCGTGCGATAATTTCTCAACACTTGTTATGAAAGACGGACGGCTGCTTACTGTCAGCCGGCAGTTATATCCTGAACAGAAAGGTGCTATGCTGGTTGCAATGCGTCCTGACGGTACAAAGGCCGATATGTTCTATATGAATAAAGGCAGAAGTATTATGGCTTCCGGTCCCCGTGAAACTGATGACGGTAAAATATTATTCATTGAGCAGGAATCCGATATTCACGGTGGAAAATTGTCAGGGATAAGTTACCGGAGGCCTCTGCATACTTATACAGACCTTTCCCGGGGCAAAGAGGGGGAGTTTATTTCAGTCCTTCCGCTTTCCACAGATAAATACCTTATATCATACCGCGAAACAGGAAAAGACAGATTCGGGCTATATGAATCTGAATCCGGGACGAATAATCACGAAAGACTTTTATTGTCGGATCCCGATTATGATATAATTGATATTGCAGTGGTGAAAGCCACTGAACGGCCGAAAAAGCTTCCAAGTGAGGTGGATCTTCAGGTTAAGACAGGATTGCTTTTATGCCAGGATATAAATTTCAGGGATTATGGGAAATTAATGTCAGGTACAGATGTGAAGCCGGAGTACCTGATTGAAGTCCTGGGCGTTGATACGACACTCGGGATCGTTCCTGTTGAGGATGACGGGTCATTTCAGCTGAAAATATTGTCCGACAAACCTTTCAGGATCAGAACAATTGATGATCGCGGCAATACTGTCAGCGGACCCTGTGCCTGGTTATGGCTCCGTCCGAATGAACGCCGGGGATGTGTGGGCTGTCATGAAGATCCCGAAACGGTTCCGGTTAACAGGATCCCGCTGGCCGTTAAAAAACCACCTGTGATTGTGCCTGTAAGTATTACTGAAATAAAAGAAAAGACAGTAGAATTAGAATAAAATATGAAGAAGACATATAAAAATCTATTAATTACATTCACAGTCCTCACGCTGGTTATTCTGCTGATCTATCCTCCTTTTCACCGCTGGGCCCGGGCACATGTAAATTATCAGACGGCAACAGAAGATCATCCGCTGAACTGTATCTCCTGTCATCTTTATACACAGAAAACCGGACTTGCTTCAAAGCTGATAAACGCTGATTATTATTCACCATTCAATATGGCGTTTTCAGCTGATGGTAAAAAATTATATGTTGTTGCTGAAGAAGGTAATTTTCTGATTGTGGTTGATGTACAAAAACACAGGGTAGTAAATAAAATTGCCACAGGCATCAGGCCACATACTGTTATTACTGATAGTATGGGCAGAATTGCCTATGTCAGTAATCAGTGGTCGGATAATGTTGTTGTAATAGATCTGGAAAATGAAGTAGTCACGGATACCCTAATGACTGGTAATGGTCCGGCAGGACTGGCACTTGGTTCAGATGAAAAATATCTTTATGTGGTTAATTCTTATTCTTCAGATATTTCTGTTCTTGATCCTGAGAAAAGGAAGGAAGTAAAAAGATTATCTGCCGGCAATAATCCTACCGGGATACAGATATCTCCTGACGGTAACTATTTATATGTAACAAGCAGGCGGGCTCTTCTTGGTCCTTATGGTGACCCTGTCGTCTGTGAGCTGACCGTGATCAACGATAAAACCGGTCTGGTCAGCCACCGTATGGATGTAATGTCGGCATATATGATGGAGAATATTGCATTTATTCCCGGAGGTGATCTGGCAATAATGCCGCTTATCAGGCCAAAAAATCTTGTTCCTTCCATACAGGTTGAAAGGGGATTCATTATGACCAACGGGATCGGGATAATCGAGAACAGGGAAGGAGGAAGGATTATCCAGCTTTTACTCGATGAACCAAATGCTTATTATTCCGATCCTTTTGATATTGCAATAACACCCGACGGAAAAAGGGCATTTGTGTCGCATGCCGGAGTAAATATGATCTCAGTTCTGAATATAGATTCACTTCGGAGGATATTGAATGAATATACCACTGAAGAACTTGAATATTACAGCAATCATCTCGGAATGAGCAGCCGTTTTGTGGAGAAACGGATCCCGACAGGTGCAAATCCAAAGGGCTTGATAATTTCTCCCGACGGAAAATTACTTTTTGTTGCAGAACATCTCGAAGACAGGATCGCTGTTATAAATACAACCAGTCTTGAGACTGTAAATACCATAGATCTTGGCGGTCCCCGGAGAGTAACAGTGGCAAGGCGGGGCAGAAGGATCCTTAATAACGCTATGGGTACCTTTCAGAACCAGTTCTCATGTTTTACCTGTCATCCAGATAATCATGAAGACGGACTGGTATATAATATGGCATCGAAAGATATGGGCCGTAACCTTGCAAATACCCAGTCGCTCAGGGATATCGGAGATACACCTCCATTTAAATGGAATGGAAAGAACCAGACAATATATAAGCAGGACGGGATGAGATTCTCGACAGTTCTGACAAGGAATGAACCTTTCAATTATACGGACCTTGATGCACTTGTGGCATATATTGTTACCGGAATACCATATCCCCCTAACCTGTTGTATAATCCCGATGGAAAATTAAATGCAATGCAATCGAGAGGTAAAGCTCTGTTCGAACGCACACATGATAATCTCGGGAACGAGATCCCTCCGAAACAACGCTGTATAACCTGTCATCCGCCACCTTATTTTACTCATAAGCAGATGGAGGATGTCGGATCACTTCTTGCAAGCGATGACTCAATGCTTTTTGATACCCCGCATCTGAATAATATATATGCTTCACCCCCTTATCTGCATCATGGGCTGGCGCTCTCGCTCGAAGAAATATGGACAATCTATGCTAAAGACGACATACACGGGCGAGTTAATGATTTTACAAAAATACAGCTGAATGAACTTATCGAATATCTGAAATCACTTGGCGGCCCGGAATATTATCGTGAAGAGGAAAATATTATGAGAGCGGGAATTATTAAAAGAAAAAAGAATATTAAATGAGCGGATCTGATTATAACAAAGTAGTAAGATATGGCCTTGTAATTATAGTAATTGCCGGAGCCGTGATATTGGGAACGACATGTAAGAGAAAGGAAAGTTCAGCTTCCGGGAAAGCTCATGATACCGGATTCCTTCCGGATTTTACGACCATCGAATCAATTGAAAAAGAAAGAAATCCCGGCCGGGATTTTAAGGAAATACCTGTTTATGGTAACTGGCTTACATTCACTGTTGAAGACGGACTTCTTTCTGATAAATGTTATACTGTGCGGATAGACAGTGAAAGAGATCGTGTTCTTGTCGGTACTCACC
>CAYQZL010000025.1:0-35749 GCA_964421975.1 uncultured Rikenellaceae bacterium | reverse complement strand
TTTTGAGATTCGTGGAGGGCTGTAGGCGATGGGCGGCAGGCTGTGGGGAAGAAGCTCGATGGCGAGAAAGCGAGAAAGGGAGAAGGGGTATAAACAGAAGGATATTGAAGAAAAGGGAATTATACAGATATTTGTAATGAAATGAAAAAGAGTGATTTTACTATTCTTGTTGCTGATGATGATCCGGATTATCTTTTTCAGACTGTTTTCAATCTGAACAAGGCAGGTTATAAGACAATTACTGCAGAGAGTCAGGCTGAAGCTGAAGCGATTATTTCACGTTTCCGGCCAGATCTTGCTATTTTTGATCTTATGATGGAAAGCGATGACAGCGGCTTTATTTTATGTTATAAGATAAGGAAGAAGTACCCTGATGTACCCGTCATTCTGGCAACGGCAGTATCACGTGAAACAGGTATGTCGTTCAGTGTGGATACCGAAAAGGAACGGTCATGGATCAGAGCCGATAAATATCTAGAAAAAGGCATAAGAGCCGAACAGCTCGATCAGGAAATTATGATACTATTAAAGATCTGAATTATGGCAGTATTGAAAGTACTTGTCATAGATGATGAACCCGGAATCCGGTCAGGTGTCGCAAGGATACTCCGGGATTTTCATGTTACTTATCCATTTATGGATGAGGATTATACATTTGAACTGGTTGAAGCGCCGACCGGTGAGGAAGGTATTGAAATACTTGAAAAGGATAAGCCCGACATCATTCTTCTCGACAATAAATTGCCCGGAATGCAGGGTGTGGAGGTTCTCGAGTATATTCACAACAAAAAATATGATATAGTGGTCGCAATGATCACTTCCTATGCATCCCTCGATGTTGCAATAAAAGCAACACGTGACGGAGCGACTGATTTTATTCCTAAACCCTTTACACCCCAGGAGCTTAAGTCGAGTATCGAGAACATAACCAAACAGCTTTATCTGAGAAGAATCACCCGGCGTCTTACCGAGGAAGGAAAACAGATAAGATACCAGTTCCTGTCCGTCCTCTCACATGAGCTCAAAGCACCTCTCAATGCAGTCGAAGGATATCTCAGAATGATGCAGGGAAAAGAAGCAGGAGACAGGATCGACGACTATGCAGACCAGATCGACAGATCATTACAGAGGATACAGGGTATGCGGAATCTCATTATGGATCTTCTCGATTTTACAAAGATCCGTCTTGAAAAAAAAGCAGGAAGGATCATAACCCTCGATCTTGCAGAAATAGCAAGGGGGGCAATTGTGACCGTGCAGCCTTATGCCATCCAGATGGAAGTCTCCATTAATCTGGATGTCAGATCCGAAGCAGTTATAAATGCAGATCCCGCTGATATGGAGATAATTTTCAATAATCTTGTTTCCAATTCTGTTAAATATAATAAGGTGGGAGGTAAAGCAGATATTATTATCGATTCCACCGAGAATGAGGTGGTGATCAGATTTGCAGATACCGGTATCGGAATAAAAAACGAAGATATCGGAAACCTGTTCAACGAATTTGTGAGAATAAAAAATGAAAAAACAAGAAATATAACCGGAAGCGGACTGGGACTATCGATTGTAAAAAAAGTGGTTCAGCTGTATTTCGGTACTATAACTGTTGAGAGCAAACCGGATGTTGGTTCAGTCTTTACTGTCAGATTACCAAAGAGTTCTTCATCCATAATTTGAGATTAAATGAAATTACCCGGCAAAACAATTGAACGGCTCAGCGAATACAGGAGGACACTCCTTGGTTGTCTGGAGGAAAAAAAGAACTTTATCTATTCGCACGATCTGGCAGCGAGACTGCATATTACCGCTGTACAGGTAAGACGCGACCTGATGCTGATAGGTTATTCATCAGTACTTCGTAAGGGCTATGACGTTAAAGAACTTATTGATACGATAGGTACAATAATTGATTCGGAAGTATCCCTCAATGTTTCTGTAATAGGTATAGGTAACTTCGGAAGAGCTGTCGCCGGATATTTCAGAGGAAAAAGATCAAAGCTCACCCTGGTGGCATCATTCGATACCGATCCTCAAAAGGTGAATAAGGTGATATCGGGCGTCAGGTGCTATCCCATAGCTGAGATGGAAAAGATAATAAGTGAACTGGATATTAAGATCGCCATAATTACAGTACCTCCCGATTATGCAAAAGATATTGCTGCCGAAGCTGTCCGGTGCGGCATAAAAGGTATCCTGAACTTCACTACAATACCTCTTAATGTTCCTTCATGGGTATACCTGGAAGAATATGATATGATAACTTCCATTGAGAAAGTGGCATATTTCGTGAAAGAGAACAAGGTTTAGATTTTTCTGTAATGAGAATTTTCAGAGGATTTGAAGAAGTATCAGGGATTAAGAATCCTGTTGTGACAACAGGATCATTTGACGGTGTACATATAGGCCATAAAACAATACTGAACAGGCTTAAGATGCTTGCCGGAAAATATGACGGCGAGTCGGTTCTTATCACTTTTTATCCTCATCCGCGCAAAGTACTGTATCCCGATACCGCAGGGAAAGATCTTAAGCTTATCAATACCCAGGAAGAAAAACTTGAACTCCTCAGGAAAGCGGGTCTTGATAATGTGATTATTGTTGAGTTTACCAGGGATTTTTCGAGGATCACCAGTGAACAGTTTGTAAGTGATTATTTATACAGGATCCTTAAATCAAAAGTAATCGTAGTCGGTTTTAACCACCATTTCGGATTCAACCAGGAAGGTGACTATAAACACCTTTGGAACTGGAGGGAAAAATATGATTTTGAAGCCGAGGAGATCCCCGAACAGGAGGTACAACACGAAACTGTAAGCTCTACCAAGATCCGTAAAGCCATCAAAGAAGGTTATATACAGAGAGCAAATGCCTATCTTGATCACTATTACCTTGTTATGGGAAAAGCTTCAGAGGAGTATCTTCCTGATCCGGCGGACAGCATGAGATTTCTGTGGATCCCTGTTTCTGAGGAAAGCAAGCTATTGCCTTCTGCCGGACTGTATGCCGTATCTGTTCTGGCAGATAAAACTGCATCAAAGGGTATGGTTTACATAAGTCAGGAAGCGGAAAATGATCAGGGATTAATGGTAAATATTTTCGAAGATGAAAATCTGTTTCCCGGGAAAAAGTGTTCGGTGCTTTTCCATAAAAAGATACATGGCTCCATTAAATCCGGAGATTCTCATTTTGAATACCGTCTCCGGTCAGCCAGGCAGGAAATCTCGGAACTTATTTACTGATTCTTCTGTAAAGCTACAATAACTGTCCGAAAAATACCGCATTCAGGAATATCTTGTTGGTACCGTACCATATAGCCCTGAAATTGGTATTATCATAGATTGAAATGATCCTGTTCCGGTGAACTGATACAAATGCACTCCCTTTTAACCTGTCAGTATTTTCTTTTGTGCAATATCCGCTTAGCAGGGGTTCGTTCGTGTATACGGCAGGATTGGAATATATATCGGCCAGTTTTTTTACTGCTGTGGTTCCCGATTTCATTACCGGCAGTATATCGCGGGTATAACCATAGCACAGAGGGTGAGTCAGGTCCAGTCTGGCTGCAAATATCGATCCGGGGATCTGCTGTGCCTGGATGTTTACCGACCTGTTTGCATAAATCCCTTCCTTAAGCTTCGATTCAGCCGTTGGAATATATTCGATTTCGGCCAGCTTATTCCTGTTAAGCCAGCTGTTACCGCCCTTGTATGCAATAATGGTTCCTCCCTGCCTGTTCCATATTCTTATCTTCTCAATTACCTGTGAATCTGTTTCAGGCGAACCGGCAACTATGAGCACGTTATAACGGTCGAGGTTTATATTACCCAGCCTTGATGCCGGGAACATGGTAAGCGGTATTCCGAAACGTGTATCAAACATATGCCATATTTCGCCTGCATCTGAACTGCTTATCCCGTCACCGCTTATCATTGCCACCGATGGTTTCTCAAGTACTCTGAAATTTCCGCTGCCAAGGTCCATGCCCGTCTCAGTGAAGCCTGTGCCGACTCCATAAACGGTAAGATGGCATTTGCGGGCTGTCGATTCCATTATTCTTCTCAGTTCAGCCCTGCTCAGGGGCTGATCTTTGGTATGGATCATTATTGTTCCGTATGTGAATGTATGATCCAGTTCATTGTTCCGGAATGAAAATTTACCCATCGCAACCCTTGTCCTGATACCTGCATTCTGAAGCTCATAAAGTGCTGATGGAGCCTTGTATTCATTCCATTCGAAAAGATATGCATAGGGATCCTCAGGTCCTGTTATTCTTCCTGCCACAACAGGAGGTTCCTGTATCTCCTCTCCTTTAAGGCTTTCAACTTCTTTTAATACAGTAAGAGGTATGTACTGAATGTTAAATGACATGGGCAGTACCCAGGTGGAGATATCGTAGAACGTACTGTCGGTAAATTCTTTTACCGGTTCAAAAAGACTTCTGATGAACCTGTATTCATTCTGTTTCAGGGGGACTATATAACTGGAACCTGATTTGAATGTAATGCCATCCCGGATTATATCCTTTGATAAACTGTATAACCTTATATGATGGTCCGACAGTATACGGATGAATTCCGAAAGCCTTCCGTTGTCTTCAGGTTCTGTAAATACATAAGCTTTTACAGGGTGTTTATCTGCAAGTGCAGCTGCTTCCCTGTAAAATCTTCTCTGGCTGTCAAGGAGTTTTTCTCTCATAGCAACACCGGCTTCAAGGGTTGACAATGATACTGCAACCTGGTTGCGGATAGCAAAGGGGAATGACAGAAGCATGTTTGGTGTTTCTTTCAGATGTCCTTTGACTCCGGCCTGTTCAAAGAGAATACCTACCGATCCGTGAATATCAGGGTACGAAGAACCTTTACCGACATAAAAATCATCATAACTCTCTTCGGTAAAATACAGACTTCCTATCCGGTTTAATTGTTTTTCATGATATTTCCCGATCTCTGCTGTAAGGTCCTGGTTCTCCGCTGGAGTCAGGGGATTATTTCTGCTTTGGATCCCGGGCTGATAAAAGAATGTTGCATTTGCTCCCTGTTCATGATGATCGGTGTTTATATTTGGCCTCCATCTGTAAAAAGCAGCCACACGTCCCACTGACTCGGGATGCTGAAGCATTATATAATCCCTGTTGAGATCGAACCAGTAATGATTAGTCCTGCCTCCCGGCCATGATTCACTGAATTCCCAGGAATTGGGATCAGGATTGTTATTCAGACTTTTTGTGAAATTGACCCAGGTCGAATGACGCTGCATACCATCAGGATTAAGGGCCGGATCAATAAGTATCACTGTATTCTTCAGCAGTTCATCGATGCTTTTGTCCTCCCCGGCGGTCAGATACCATGCAACAAGAACCGATGCATTCTGGGCACTTGATTCATTACCATGTATACCATAGCCCAGCTTAACGAACAGAGGGGAATTACCGACATCTGTCCCGGATGAAACATCAGGATCAGTAAGCCTGAGATGTTGTAATCTGAGCTGTTCCAGATTCCTGATGTTCTCAGGTGAACTGATAATGAGATGGCCCAGGGGGCGTCCCTCATGACTGCGCCCATATTCTTCCCATACCGCCCTGTCGGATAATTCCGCAAGTTCAAGCATATAATAATACAGCCTGTCGTGGCTAAGATGCCATTCTCCAACCTGGTGGCCGATAAATTTTTCAGGTGGAGGTATATTACCATTATATTTAATATCATCGGGCAGATAATAACCCGTTGTAGATTGCGAAATGATCAACTGGCTTAACAGAAGAGCCGGTATCAGTGTTTTAATTTTCCTCATTGCCTGACTTTATGTAAATTGGTTATGCAATTTAAGGCATTAAATATTCCGGTGTACAGATCCCGGCAATTTTTTTAAAGAGTATCACCGAAATCCTTTCTGTATGCTTCGGTCAGCTTTTCCGGCCAGTCACTGACCGGTTCCAGACGTCCGGTAAAGAATCTTAATACGGGGGGTTCTTCCACAAATTTTAATCCGCCCACCAGATCCCTGTTTTTATACAGCCAGTTAAGTCTGTCAATTGTATATTCCACCTGTGAGAGAGTGAATACCCTTCTGGGAAAGGCCAGTCTCATCAGTTCCAGATCGGCAAAGATCTCATTACCATTCTCATCACGGCTGCTGCTCATTGTCCCACGTTCCATGCCCCTTATGCCTGATGCTATGAAAAAGGCCGAAACAAGAGATGCAGCCATGTATTCAGACTGAGGTATATGCGGCAGGAATTGTGTTGCATCAATATGACAGCCAAGGGCTCCGCCGGGTGTTACGACCGGTATGCCAAGCTTAACAAGTTCCTTCACCATATAATCAATGAACATCGGGGACTGTCCCACAACATCCTCTTCAAGTGTCTCATTCAGACCCTGTGCCATTGCTTCTATCTCACGTATGGATATACCGCCATAGGTAAGAAAGCCTTCATATAACGGAACCAGGTGCTTCATCTTTGTATAAATCTCCTCTGAATTGGTACAGATTGCTCCACCTCTTGCCGAACTGACTTTTCTTCCTGAGAAATAGACTATATCCGAAAGCTCACACATCTTAAGCAGGATAGAACCGATAGTCTCATTTTCACAACCTTTTTCTCTCTTCAGGATGAAAAAGGCATTTTCACCTATCAGACTGGCATCCATTACTATAATTAAATTGTATTTATCAGCTATCTTTCTTACCTGACGCAGGTTCTCAAGTGAAAACGGCTGACCCCCGATAAGGTTTGTAGATGCTTCCATACGGATAAAAGGTATATTCTCCGGCCTGACTTCCGTGATTGCTTTTTCCAGCCTTTCCGGATCCAGATTCCCCTTGAAGGGATGAGAACTGCTTATATTCATTGCTTCCGGATCATAAAGTTCAAGGATGCTCCCTCCGTTGATCTCAATATGGGCACGGGTTGTTGTGAAATGATAATTCATGGGGATAACAGAACCTTCCTTTACATATGCTTTTGAGATGATATTTTCTGCAGCCCTTCCCTGATGCACCGGCAGAATATATTTCTTGCCGAATACCTCAAGAACACTTTTCTCAAATTTCCTGAAACTCACCGATCCTGCGTATGCATCATCAGCTACGAACATGGTCGAAAGCTGCCTGTCACTCATAGCATTTGTTCCGCTGTCCGTCAACATGTCAAGGAAAATATCCTTTGTTGAAAGAAGAAAAGAATTGTATCCGGCTGTTTTTATTGCTTCCTTCCTTCGTTCGACCGGCACGAGATTCAGCGACTGAACTATACGTACCTTGTGCATCTCAAGAGGAAGCTGTTTTCCATTATAAAATTTTACTGTGCGATTGTTAAGTGTTTTTTCCATGATTATAAGTTTATTATTAAAAAAAAGGCTTACCTCTTTCCCGGCAAGCCTTTATGTGATTCTCAGTAAGGTTAAATGAATATCAAAGGACCGCCTGACCTGCATTTGCAATAATAACAATAATACATTCCGATATTTAATTCTATCATCATCATTGCTTTTAAATTGTTCTCAAACGTACTTTATTTTTGTATAAATTCAAAGGATGATGCTGATAAAGTTATAATTTTTTCATTATTAGCAGGGATTTTATCATTTCCATCCTTTGTGCTGAAAAAAAATTCACTTTCCGTATTCATTCTCTTATTCTGCCACAATCGGTACTGTTCAAATATGTTGATTATCCCTTTTAAGTGATAATGATTGTTAACCTGTTTTTTACAGTTAAAAATTATTATATTGCTATTAAATATTTCTTCTTGTATGTACTTAACTGATAATTATATTTCAGAGCTCTTTTTATATGTAACAGCCCGGAGTGTGGGTTATCTGAAGCGTTTTTACGGGCTGTGAAACATCCTGCACTACAGATAATTAAGTATAATATTCTCCTCTTTGCCTGATCTTGTAAAATGATAAATGAAAAGCTAATAAATCCTGACAGTATAGTTGTTATCGGGGGTTCTGACGATCTTTTCAAACCCGGTGGTAAAATCCTGAAGAATATAATTGACGGTAAATATTCCGGCAAACTGTATGTGGTTAATCCGGGTCATGATACTGTCCAGGGTATAAAATCTTATCGTGATCTGACCGGTTTACCACAGGTTGATCTTGCAATACTGGCCATTCAGTCAAAATATTGCCTCCCTGTTGTTGAAATATTGTTGAAAGAAAAAAACACGGGGGCATTTATTATTATTTCTGCAGGCTTCAGCGAAGCGGGAGAGGAAGGCAGGAAGCTGGAGACCTCAATAGCCGGTATGATCAGTGAAGCCGGGGGCACTCTTATCGGACCGAATTGCATAGGTGTTATAAGCCGGTTTTATAATGGCATTTTTACAACACCTGTTCCGCGGCTGAGCACAAATGGTTGCGATTTCGTATCGGGATCCGGAGCAACAGCTGTTTTTATTTTTGAATCGGCCATACCCAAAGGAGTTAATTTTTCCAGTTTCTATTCAGTGGGTAACAGCGCCCAGACCGGTGTTGAAGAGATACTGGAATACTGGGATAATAATTTTGATCCGGCGGAGAGTTCCCGTATAAAGCTTATTTATGTTGAAGTTATCCGTGATCCTGACAAACTGCTTCATCATGCTTCATCACTTATCAGGAAAGGATGCAGGATTGCTGCAATTAAAGCCGGGACAAGTGAAGCCGGTATGAGAGCCGCTTCTTCTCATACCGGTGCTATTGCAACATCCGATTCGGCAGTGGAAGCTTTGTTCAGAAAGGCAGGTATTGTAAGATGTACCGGAAGAGAAGAACTTACAACCGTTGCTTCCGTCTTCTGCCATAAACATCTGAAAGGAAGGAATATTGCAATAATAACTCATGCAGGCGGACCGGCTGTAATGCTGACTGATGCCCTTTCTGCAGGTGGTATGACAATACCGCAAATTACCGGAGAACATCACGATAATCTTATTTCAATGATGCATCCGGGTGCTTCAGCAAGTAATCCTGTTGATATGATAGCAACGGCTACAAGTGAACAGCTCGATAAAATAATTGATTATGCCGATAAGAAAATGCCTGAAATAGATGGAATGATAGTAATATTCGGCAATAACGGACTGAACGATATGTCGGTCATTTATGATCTGCTTCACAGGAAGATTGAAGAATGCCATAAACCGCTCTTCCCGATACTTCCATCCGTTTCCAGTTCACAGAATGAACTTGAATATTTCCTTGGAAAAGGGCATGTAAATTTCCCGGATGAGGTAGTTCTGGGCAGAGCTCTTACCCGGATATCAAATACTCCTTTCCCGGCTGAAGAAAAGATATACCTTAAAGATGTTGATGTACCCGGTATAAGAAGTATTATTGATAATGCACCTTCCGGTTATCTCGATCCGATTACCATCCAGAAACTTTTACGCGCTGCCAGTATACCTCTTGTGAAAGAAGCAGTCGTGAAAACAAGAAAAGAACTGACAGCCATTGCAGATAAAGCGGGATTCCCTTTTGTCCTCAAAGTGGTGGGCCCTGTACATAAATCAGATGTGGGAGGTGTAACTCTTAATATCAGATCTATGGCACACCTTGAAGCCGAATTCAGAAGGATGATGAAGATAAAGGGAGTTACCGCCGTCCTGATACAGAGAATGATTACCGGTACAGAACTTTTCATAGGTGCAAAATATGAACCCAAATTCGGACATGTAATCCTGTGCGGACTGGGAGGAATATTTGTTGAGGTGCTGGGTGACGTTTCCTCCGGACTGGCACCTCTTACGTATGATGAAGCCAGATCGATGATCAGGAGCCTGAGAGGTTACCGGATAATTCGTGGAACAAGAGGAAAACCGGGTGTGAACGAACAGAAATTTGCAGAAATAATTGTCAGATTATCAAGTCTTCTGAGATTTGCCACCGAGATCAAGGAAATGGACCTGAATCCTCTCATTGGCAGTCCTGAAGCAATTACAGTTGTTGATGCAAGGATCAGGATAGAAAAATGATCTTTTATCTTATGCATGCTGTTAAATACAGACTTAACAGATATAATTATTAAATTCGGACTTTTTTTAATCACCTTTTCAACCAACGTTATGATAATACAACAGTTGTCAGTTTTTCTCGAGAATAAATCAGGCCGGCTTACAGAAGTTCTTGAGACCCTGGGTAAAGAAAACATCAGGATCACGGCACTGACAGTTGCGGACACAACGGAATTCGGTATTCTGAGGCTTATCGTATCCGATCCTGAAAAAGCAAGGGGAATTCTGAAAGAACAGATGTTCACGGTTAATATGACTGGAGTTATTTCGGTTTCCGCACCCGATACGGCAAAGGATTATGCCAAGGTTCTAAAAATACTGTCAGATAAAGACATAAGTGTGGAGTACACCTATGCATTCACAACAGGCAGAAGATCGGTTATAATCCTGCGCTGCAGCAATAATGAAAAGGCCATTGAAGCTCTTAAGGATAATGAGATGGACCTGTTACTTGCAAGTGATCTATATAAAATTTAACATAGTAAAAACAGAAAGGTAATTTTTAGAGAAATGGATATCTGGAACAGGCACTTTGAGTGTATGAGCAGGGACGAACTCCGTTATATACAAAATGAGCGGTTAAGGGAGACAGTGGAAAGAGTTTATTTTAATGTTCCGTATTACCGTCACAGAATGCAGGAATCAGGACTTGGCCCCGAAGCGGTCAGTACACTTGAAGACCTGAAAAAATTGCCTTTCACCACAAAAAATGATCTCAGGGATAATTATCCTTTTGGTTTGTTTGCAGTACCTATGAGTGAGATTGTCCGTCTTCATGCATCATCAGGAACAACAGGTAAGTCTACCGTTGTCGGCTATACCCGGAATGATATTGCAACATGGTCCGAGGTGATGGCCCGTACACTCACATGTGCAGGTGCCGGTCGCGATGATTTCATCCAGATCGCATACGGATACGGCCTTTTTACCGGGGGACTGGGACTTCATTACGGAGGAGAAAAGATAGGTGCTTCAGTAATCCCGGTTTCGGGAGGTAATACCTCCAGACAATTACAACTTATGCGTGATTTCGGTACCACGATACTTGCCTGCACTCCTTCCTATGCGCTATATCTTGCAGAAGCCTTACAGGAAAGCGATATAAACCTGGCGGAAATTAAACTCAGGGCAGGTGTTTTCGGGGCGGAACCCTGGACTGAGAATATGCGCAGGGAAATTGAAGCCAAACTGAATATAAAAGCTATAGATATTTACGGTTTAAGTGAGGTGATCGGACCGGGTGTTGCCAGTGAATGCATGATCCAGAACGGACTTCATATCAACGAAGACCATTTCTATCCCGAAATAATTGATCCGCTGACCCTGGAAGTGCTTCCTGAAGGATCAACGGGAGAACTGGTATTTACAACAATCACCAAGGAGGGATTGCCTCTTATCCGTTACCGTACACGCGACCTGACAAGACTGAAATATGAAAAATGTGATTGCGGAAGAACATTCGTCAGAATGGATAAATGCCTGGGCCGTAGTGATGATATGCTTATAATAAGAGGCGTCAACCTGTTCCCTTCACAGATAGAAACGGTTCTTCTCGAAATGAAGGAGATTAAACCTCATTACCGGATTATTGTTGACAGGATCAATAACCTTGATACTCTCGAACTCCAGGTTGAAGTCGATGAGGAATTCTTTCAGGATAAAATAAGCCAGCTTCAGATAATAAGGGGAAATTTGCAGGATAACCTTGAAAATGCAATTGGTCTGTCGATAAAAGTGACTCTGGTGGAACCGAAAACAATAGAAAGGAGCGAGGGGAAATCCAAAAGGGTCATAGATAAACGCAAATTCTGATTCATATAATATATTACATGTCCACTATACCAGTTCCATACGATCTCATTAAACGGCTTGCCGGCGGTAACGGAATCCCCCTGGATGGTTCTGCATCCATAAGAGAGATATCCTTCCTGACTGATCTCATCGAAAAA
Source organism: uncultured Rikenellaceae bacterium (assembly GCA_964421975.1). Lineage (GTDB taxonomy): Bacteria > Bacteroidota > Bacteroidia > Bacteroidales > VadinHA17 > LD21. Next base: position 23,797 of record CAYQZL010000025.1, on the reverse strand, counting down.
GAAACAGGAATTCCTTTTATCAGAATGGAAATGGGAGTTCCCGGGCTGCCAACCCCTTCAGTTGCCATTGAAGCAGAGATCGATGCCCTTAAAAAAGGAGTTTCTTCCTTATACCCCAACGTGGCAGGTATTTCCATCCTGAAAAGGGAAGCTTCAAGATTCATAAAACAGTTCCTGAATGCAGATATAAAGCCGGATGGCTGTATTCCCACCGTAGGTTCCATGATGGGCAGTCTTCTTAGTTTTCTTGTTGCCAACAGAAATGACCATACAAAAGAAGGCACACTCTTTCTGGATCCCGGATTTCCTGTCCATAAACAACAGGTGAAAATGATCGGACACGATTACCATGCATTCGATATTTATAATTTCAGAGGTAAAAAACTAAAAGATAAGCTCGAATCATATTACAAAACCGGAAGGATATCTTCCCTGTTGTATTCGAATCCGAACAATCCTGCGTGGATCTGTCTGAATGAGGAGGAACTGGGCATTATAGGTGAACTTTCCAATAAGTATGATGTTATAGTGATTGAGGACCTTGCATACTTCGGAATGGATTTCAGGAAAGACTACTCACATCCTGGTGTTCCCCCATACCAGCCAACCGTTGCACACTATACAGATCATTATATCCTTCTTGTATCAAGCTCCAAGATATTCAGCTATGCAGGTCAGAGAATCGGAATGCTGGCTGTTTCGGATAAGCTGTTCAACAGGTCATATCCTGATCTGCTCAGATATTATTCCAGTGATAAATTCGGTCACTCGCTTATATTCGGAGCGCTTTACGGAATAACAGCAGGTGTTCCCCATTCTGTCCAGTATGGTCTGGCAGCTTTGCTTAAAGCTCTGAATGACGGTACATATAACTACCGTGATGATGTTAAGGAATATGAAAGAAAAGCTTCAGCAATGAAGAATTATTTTATATCCAATGGTTTTGAGATCGTTTATGATACCGATCTGGATGTACCGGTTGCCGATGGATTTTATTTTACAGTCGGCTATCCCGGAATGACAGGAAAGGAGCTGCTTCTTGAACTGCTCAGATATGGTATAAGTTCAATTACCCTCGATATAACCGGAAGCAAAAGGGAAGGTCTCAGGGCATGTGTTTCACTCGTACCCTGGGAACTATTCCCGGATCTGGAAAAAAGACTGGAAAAATTCAATGAAGATCACCCTTTAAAAAAGAATTAAATTCAACCTTATGGCGAAGATCAGGGGAAGTATTGTTGTAAACATCGACAGATGTAAAGGATGCGAAATATGTATGGTCTCGTGTCCCACAGGTACAATTGAAATGGCAAAGGAAGTTAATCATAAAGGCTATTTCTACGCATGGCCCGCACATCCCGAATTATGTATCGGATGTGCAAACTGTGCTGTTGTTTGTCCCGACGGAGTAATAACTGTTTATAAAACAAAAATCTGACACTCTAATGGAAAGGGAATTAAGGCTGATGAAAGGCAATGAAGCGGTCGCTGAAGCTGCGATACGTGCTGGTGCTGACGGATATTTCGGATATCCTATAACACCACAGAGCGAAATACTTGAATATCTTATGGAGGCAAATCCATATGAGACCACCGGCATGGTGGTACTGCAGGCTGAAAGTGAAGTTGCTGCAATAAACATGGTTTACGGAGGTGCAGGCTGCGGAAAAAAAGTAATGACAACTTCTTCCTCCCCGGGAATAAGTCTTAAACAGGAGGGTATCACTTACATTGCCGGTGCCGAACTGCCATGTCTTATTGTCAATGTTGTAAGAGGAGGTCCCGGGCTGGGTACCATCCAGCCCGCCCAGTCTGATTATTTCCAGGCTGTTAAGGGAGGTGGCCACGGAGATTACCACCTCATAGTGCTTGCTCCGGCATCTGTACAGGAAATGGCCGATTTTGTGGGACTTGGATTTGATCTTGCATTCAAATACAGAAATCCGGTAATGATTCTTTCCGACGGTGCTATAGGTCAAATGATGGAGAAAGTATACCTGAATCCTCAAAAGGAAAGATCCAAAACTGTTCCGCAATGGGCAACAAGCGGTAAACCACCGACGAGAGAAAGAAACATAATAACCTCACTCGAACTTGATCCCGAAAAACAGGAAGTGTTTAACCTCAGACTCATCGAAAAATATAACGAGATAAAAGAAAAAGAAGTGAGATTTGAGGAATTCCGGTGTGATGATGCTGAATATCTGCTTGTGGCTTATGGTACAAGTGCCAGGATCTGCCAGAAATCTGTTCAGCTTGCACGGAATGAAGGACTTAAAGTAGGACTTCTCCGCCCGCTTACCCTTTTCCCCTTCCCATCAGAGAGGATAAATGAGCTTTCAGGAACGGCTAAGATCATGTTTTCAATAGAAATGAGCGCAGGACAGATGGTTGAGGATGTAATGCTTGCCGTTAAAGGTAAAGTGCCGGTGTTCCATTATGGCAGGATGGGAGGTATGGTGCCGACTCCTGAAGAAGTGGTGGATTTTGTAAAAACGAAAATCATAGGAGGTTAAAATATGGCTGAAAAAACTGGTATAAAAGATTATATAAAACCTGAGAATCTGGTCTATAAAAAGACCGGTATAATGACCGATAAAGTTCTTCATTATTGTCCGGGTTGCGGTCATAGCACCACACACAGGATCCTGTCTGAAATAATCGATGAGGAAGGTCTTCAGCCTGAAGCAATAGGAATATCACCGGTAGGTTGCTCTGTCTTTCTTTATCATTATATTGATATTGACTGGCAGGAGGCAGCTCACGGAAGGGCTCCGGCACTTGCAACAGCAATTAAAAGACTATGCCCTGATAAATTTGTATTTACATATCAGGGCGATGGTGACCTTGCAGCTATCGGGACATCCGAAACAATCCATGCATGCAACAGAGGCGAAAATTTCCTGATCATTTTTATAAATAACGGCATATATGGCATGACAGGCGGACAGATGGCCCCGACCACACTTCCCGGAATGAAGTCATCCACCTCACCATACGGACGGAATATACAGCAAATGGGATTTCCTTTGAAGATCACTGATATCGTTGCAACACTTCCCGGAACCTGTTATGTCACCCGTCAGAGTGTCCATACACCGGCAAATGTTAGAAAAGCAAAACGAGCATTAAGAAAAGCTGTTCAATATCAACGCCTTAATAAAGGAACCTGTTTCGTGGAAATTGTATCCAACTGCCCTTCGGGTTGGAGAATGACTCCTGTTCAATCTAATAAATGGCTGGAAGAGAATATGCTTCCTTATTACCCGCTGGGCGATCTTAAAGCTCCGGCTGAAGAAACAAGCGGAAAACCTCTTAACCAGGATTAATATGACAGAAGAAATAATAATTGCAGGTTTCGGAGGACAGGGTATACTGTCGATGGGAAAGATAATGGCCTATTCCGGTGTAATGCAGGATATGGAAGTAAGCTGGATGCCATCCTATGGCCCCGAAATGAGAGGAGGAACTGCCAACGTAACTGTGATCCTGAGTGATGAGAGAATAAGTTCTCCAATCCTCAGACAATACGATACGGCAATAATTCTGAACCAGCAGTCTCTTGATAAGTTTGAGGGCAGCATAAAAACCGCAGGGATCCTTATTTATGACAGTAATGGAATAACCCGCCATCCGGACAGGAAGGATATCAGGATCTACAGGGTTGATGCTGCTGAGGAAGCGGCAAAAATGAACAGTCCGAGGACTTTCAATATGATTGTACTTGGTGGTTATCTGAAGATCAAACCATTGGTAAGTCTGGAAAATGTAATAAAAGGTCTGAAAAAATCACTGCCTGAAAGATATCATAATCTGATCCCGATGAATGAAAAGGCATTGCAAAGGGGTATGGAGATCATCACCCAGGTCAGCTGAAGGTTTTATCAATAAAGTAATTGTCAGTATATTAAATGCCGTCAGCATCAGCTGGCGGAATCGGGATGGCAAATTTAACTCCGAACCCGGTTATTGCCTGTAATAAAACATTTCGTCTATATATTTCCACACTGATGCCGGTAAATAATATGACATATTCTTACCTTTTTTAATCCCATTGCGGATAAATGTCCCTGAAATATCCATCAGAGGTGCTTTGACATGATGTATTGTTGATTTTGAAAGAACTGAGTCAAGAACTGCTGAAGCTGGTCTTTTTGACCGGGGTCTGGGATATACATAGATCTCATAATTCTTTACCAGTTCTTCAGCATTTTTCCACTTGTGAAGGGTGTAAAGATTATCCTCACCCATGACCAGACAAAAATTATAACCGGGGTATTTTTCCTTCAGATAGGCAAGGGTATTAATTGTATAAGATGGTACGGGCAGTCTGAATTCAATATCCGAAGCTCTCATCCTTTCATTATCGCCAATACCCAGATTCACCATATGGAGCCGCTGATAATCATCAAGAAGTGTTTCTTTTTTCTTGAGGGGATTGTGGGGGCTCACAATGAACCATATCTCATCAATTGCAGTGAATTCTGTCATATAGCCTGCAATGGCGATATGTCCGATATGGATAGGATTAAATGATCCGAAATAAAGGCCTATCTTACTCATCATGAAGGGAAATAAAGTCTTTGATAATTCCGTATATTTTTTTCTCAGTTTTTTCGAGGTCGTCATTGATCACAATATGATCAAAACTGTCAGCGAGCCTGATCTCTTCAAGTGCTTTCTGAACTCTCATTCTGATCTTTGATAAAGAATCCGTACCTCTCATTTTCAGTCTTTTCTCCAGCTCTTCAACAGATGGAGGCATCAGGAAAACTGAGATCGCTTTTTTCCCGAACAGGTTTTTGAGGTTTATGCCACCTTTTACATCCACATCAAAAAGTACATTATTCCCTTTCCTGAAGATCCTTTCTATCTCTTCCTTCAGTGTCCCGTAGAGCTGATCCCTGTATACCTCCTGCCACTCAATGAAATCACCTTTACTGACTCTTGTCCTGAACTCCTTAACAGGTATAAAGTAATACTCTTTTCCGTTCTTTTCATCACCCCTGGGTTTTCTTGTGGTTGCCGAGACTGAGAACTCAAGGTTCAGATCTTTTCCCATAAGATAGCTGACAATTGTAGATTTGCCTGCACCGGAAGGAGCTGATATGATGACCAGTTTACCTTTCATATAATTTTAACAGCCTATAGGAATAATTTGTGAATTTATACTTTTTCCATCTTGATCTTACTTATCAAATGGCAGATATCAATTTTTGTCTTACAGTATGTTAAGAGTCTGCTCTTTTATTTTTTCAAGATCATCTTTCATCATTACCACAAGTTTTTGTATTGCCGCGTCGTTTGCTTTGGAGCCGATGGTATTTATTTCCCTTCCCATTTCCTGTGCAATGAAATTCAGCATTTTCCCGTTAGGTGGTTGTGAAGCGATTTTTTCAATGAAATAATCGCAATGGTTTTTCAATCTTACCTTTTCTTCGTTTATATCAAGTTTTTCAAGGTAAAAGATCAGTTCCTGTTCAAATCTGTTCTCATCAATGTTTTCCCGTACAAAATTTTCTGCAAGCAGGCTGTTAAGTTTTTCCCTGATACGTATTATCCTGTCTCCCTCAAAATTTCTGATCTCTTCCAGGAAGGCGGAAATTCTGATGATACATGCTCTTAAATCTGCTTCAATTGATCTTCCTTCCTCAGTACGATATGTATCAAGTTGTATTACAGATTCATTAAGTGTATCAAGTACCAGTTTCCATTCTTCATCATTCAGTTCCTGTTTTTCTGTTTTCAGTGCATCGGGGAGTTTAAGGATTGTGGAAAAAATTTCTCCGTTTGATTTGATGCCAAGCTCATCAGATATTTCCTTTATCTGGTTATAATAGCATTTAACGACTGTTTTATTGATAACAGGAACAACTTCACTATCCATCACATCTAATGTTATTGTCAGATCAATTTTTCCCCTGTCGAGCTTCTGGCTTAACAGATTCCTGATATCGGTTTCTTTTTCCCTGTAAAGCCATGGTAGTCGTGCATTCAGATCGAATTGTTTTGAATTAAGGGATTTTATTTCGATCATGATCTTTTTACCGGAAATTTCGGCTACGGCCTTCCCGTAACCGGTCATTGATTTTATCATTTTAAACAGGATTGATTAAAAACAGTAAAAATATATAAAAGGAATTAAATGATCCGGGAGCCGGATATTATCAAATTCCTTCCAGTTCAAGGGTTAAGTAACGGAGAAATGGTTCTTCTTTTTTGATCCGGTATCCTTTATTGATTGTTCCTTTCCTGTTAAAGACATTTTTTATTACAGCCGCAACATAGGCCATATGGTTATCGGAATAAACCCTTCGGGGAATTGCCAGACTTACAAATTCATTAGGCTGAAATCTGTTCTCATGTGTCAGGGGATTCCTGTCGGCCAGAAGTGTTCCTACCTCGCTTCCTCTTACTCCCCCCTCAATAAATATTTCACAAACGAGTACCTGTGCCGGGAATTCCTGTTTTGGCACCAGGGGGAGGAATCTTTCGGCATCAATAAAGACCGCGTGTCCTCCGAATGGTTCAACCACTGGTATTCCGTATTCTTTAAGTTTTGATCCGAGGAAACTAATCTGGTTCATTCTCGATCTGAGGTATTCCTGGTCTGTCCCTTCATATAGTCCACGTGCAAGTGCATTCATATCACGGCCCGGGATTGCGCCGTTTGCCATCATGCCTTCATATATCACATTCAGTTTAATGGCATCACGGAATAAAGTTTCATTCCTGAACGCGGTAAAACCACCTGTGTTCACAATTGCATCTTCTTTACCGCTCATTGTCATTCCGTCGGCATAAGAGAACATTTCTAAAAGTATCTCCCTGATACTTTTTTCGGCATAGCCTGTTTCTCTGGTTTTTATGAACCATGCATTTTCAGCAAATCTTGCCGCATTAAGGATCAGTTTTACCCCGTATTTATCTGCAAGGTCACGTACTCCCCTTAAATTCTCCATACTTACCGGCTGACCACCAGTCGAATTGTTTGTAACAGCCACAAGGATAAAAGGTATCTTTTCGTTCGGATTATTATGTAAAATATCCTCGAGCCGCAAAAGATCTATGTTTCCCTTGAAAGGATGCCATGTATACAGATCATTTGATTCCTTGATTGTACAATCTACCGGTATTGCTTTTCTGTATTCGATAAGTGCCCTTGATGTTTCAAAAATTGAATTACCGGGGATTATATCACCTTCACTGATAAGCATTGAAAAAAGAATATTATCAGCAGCCCTTTCCTGATGTGAAGGAATGATCCACTCGAATCCTGTCAGATCCTTTATAGCCTCCTTGAGGCTGAAAAATGATGATTTACCTGCAAAACTTTCATCTCCGGTCAGAAGAGCTGACCATTGCCTGTCGCTCATTGCACCTGTTCCGGTATCTGAAATAAGATCAATAATTACCTGTTCTGACCTGAGATTATATACATTGAAAAATGCATCTTTTATCCACTGATCCCTCTCCTCCCGCGTACTGCTGTAGACAGGTTCAGTCATCTTTATCTTATAAGGTTCAAATGCCGGTAATTTCATAAATACAAATCAGAACAAAATAAATATTTAACAGTATGGGATATAAATATCCCCTGCTGCAGCTATTGGATTTGTATTTTAATGCGGAATTCCCTTATAAAATATTAACAGCTTAACTACCGTTATAATTTATTGTAATATATCAAACCGGTAATTTACCGTTATAAGAAAAGTCCATCTTCTAAAGATCAACAGATGGGTAAAATTATAAATATTTTATGATATATTCAACGGATAAAAAACAAGAAATACAGGTATAATGAACTTACGGTTTCCAGGATATTTAACGGTCATACTATTTTCAGTTTTTTTGTGCAATGGTATTTCACAGGATATCACCAGTTCAGATAGTCTGAGGGTGGTGTTGGTCGATTCCTTGAAGAAGAGCGGAATAATTTTCAATCCACAGAAAATAAAACCGGAAATCTCTCTTTCAACTGAGCAGGCAATAAGATTCCTGCAGGAGCGTACTATGCCGGAGTACTGGAAAGACCTTGACGATCCGCTCAGGATCGCGATCAGGCAGCTTGTCTTTAAAGCTTCCAATCCTCCCTATGATTCCACAGAATCATTTATAAAGAAATATCCGTTTGATTCATTGGATGTATCATGGGATAAATTTTACCGCTGGGATTCCATTCATATGAAGATACCAGCCATAGACCATCCTTTATCACCATTGCCTGTTGATACAATTGCCCTGCCCGATACAATATTTAAAGATATTATTTCGGATACAACAGGTTTAAGAGATATCCGGCTTCCTGAACCTGTGACTCCATCCATGCCGAGGGCATATCTGAAAGATACCGTAATAATTGTAGTTGCCGATACACTGAAAGAGGTCACTTCATCATATGAGAAATTTCCGTTCACTCATTACAGTACACCTTATGAGAGTGATTCACTTAAGGTTGCAGTTAATTCTCTCATTAATTATATCCAGGCCCGTGATTCAAGCATAATTTATTTTACCGGTCTCGGGAATGTTATTACGCCGGTATGGGTCAATTCCAGATCAGGAATGATGCACAGGTACTGGCTTAAAACCGATCTGGATGACTCGGTAACGGTTTGGATCGGGGCGCAGGACAGAAATACCATAGGCCTTTATCTGGAGAACGGAATCTCATTTGCCAGACCGGTCAGGCAGGGATATAACTCGGCTGCACGTATTGAGGTGCAGGAGGTTGACAAATCCACATTGCTGGCGGTAAAGAAGATTATTACAAAACCTTTGCGGTGGAAATATCATACTGAAGCCTCATTTGCCCTTAACCAGGCATCTCTTACAAACTGGGTGAAGGGGGGAGAAAGCAATATATCAACATCTTTCGACATAACAGGTTATGCAGATTATACAAACAAGCCTTATAATATAACATCCAGTAACTTTGGGAGGATCAAATACGGTCTCATTGCATCGGGTGATAAAGGCGTGAGAAAAAATCTCGACCTGCTTGAAACAAATTCCAAGATAAATCATAAGGCTTTCGGGAAATTTGATTTCAGCGGAATACTTCTTTTCAAGACACAGATAGCCAGAGGTTATAATTACCCGAATGATTCGGTTGCAGTATCCAAATTTCTCAATCCCGGAATTCTGACACTGGGCATCGGTCTCGATTATAAACCCGATAAAAACACTTCAATTAACTTTTCTCCGGTTTCATATAAAGGTACATATGTGCCCGATACTGCCAATATCGATCAGACAAAATATGGTATTGCAGCAGACCGCAGGTCAAAGAATGAATTTGGCGCCAGCTTCATGATAAGTAATGTTTATAAACCAAATTCTTCTGTAACAATCACCAACAGGCTCCAGCTCTTTACAAATTATATAAATAAGCCACAGAATATTGATATCGACTGGGAGATGATAGTATCAGCAAAGCTTAACTGGTTCACAGATGTCAGACTCAATACACATCTGATATTTGATGATGATACAAAGACACCAACCTATGATAAGGAGAATAAACCGGTGATGGGACCTGATAATCAGATTAAGAAGACTGCACGTGTACAGTTCAAGGAATTACTTGGTTTTTCTTTTATTTTCAGGTTTTAAAGAGTCTTCTGGTAGATCCTCCATTTCTTGATTATCTGACCATCTACTCTCTCACATTCACCTCTCATTGTTTTATTGGTCTCGAGGACAAGATGGACATCAATCGAATCCATCTTATTTGTTATACACGATTCAATGATCTTGACTGCCATAAGCACATCGATCCCCTGATTTCTGAACTCTTTCTTTATTCCTCCCAGCATCATAAGAAGTTTCTTTGAACGTTTCGACGCCTGAAAAACCTTAAGGAAACCGAATGGCAACATTTTCCCTTTTGCAGCTTTTATTCCCGGACTAATATCCGGAATCCCTACTGCAAATCCCACCATTTTTCCTTCTGATTCTACAACTTTTACAAACTTTGGATCGATAATCATGAGATACCTTTTTGCCAGATCCATCTTTTCATTGTCATCGAGCGGAACAAATCCATATATCTCTATAAATGTCTGGTTCAGAAGTTCAAGTACAGGCAGAATGTATTTTTTGATCTCTTTCTTGGATTTGAATTCGACTACCCGTAACTGGCTGTTCCTGGTAATTCTTGCATATGCTCTTTCATAGATCTCCGGAAGTTTTTCGGGGATCTTGATAAAATAGTTAACCAGGTCAACTTTCTTTTCATACCCTTCTCTCTCAAGCATTACCGGCATATACGGATTGTTGGTGGCACTCACGATAAAAGAAGGATGCTCAAATCCTTCTATCTGAAAACCTTGCGGATCCTTATCGGAAAAACCCAGCGGGCCCACAATCTTTTCCATTCCATGCTTCCTTGCCCAATCCTCGGCTACAGATATCAGCGCATGAAATACTTCCTGGTCTTCATAACATTCCATGAAGCAGAAACGGCCATGGTTTTCATTATGGATTTCATTGTAGCGCTTATTGATAATTCCCATTATCCTGCCAACCGGTCTTTTCCCGCGAAAGGCCAGCCAGAGACCGGTTTCGGAATAATGGAATGACTTGTTCTTTTTGCTGTCAAATAATTCCCACTCATCCATATATATGGGAGGTAGCCATTCCGGATCGTTTTTATGAACTTCTGAAGGAAGGTAAATGAACTTCCGCAGGTCATTTCTTGTTACAACCTCCCTGACAAACAGATCACCCATATTAATTCAGTTTAGATTTCAGGCCAAATTTTAAACAAGTATATGAAAAAAACTGATTTAACGGTGAAATGATCAATTATTAAGTAAAATAAGATCAAGAATTACAAAAACAGCAAAAAATATACTTGCCACACCATTTGTTGTGCCAAATGCAATATTAACCCTGCTGAGATCGTAGGATTTTACGATAAGATGCTGATATATAAGTAAAGAAATAAAGATAAGGCTGCCTGTCCAGAATAAAACTCCTCCTTCACCTTTAACACCAGCAAATATGACCAGGATCACCGTTATAAGATGAATAAATAAGGAAACCAGTATGGCCCGGCGGATCCCAAGAGAAGCTGGTATCGAATACAATTGATTGTCCCTGTCAAAGGAATCGTCCATAAGCGAATAAATTATGTCAAAGCCACTCACCCAGGTAAGAACAATCAGTGAATAGATTACGGACAGAAGTGAAAATTGTCCTGTAACGGAGATATATGCTCCGACAGGTGCCAGACTAAGACCGAGGCCAAGGAAAAAATGACAGAGCGGGGTAAAGCGTTTTGTGTAACTATAGCCCAGTATGACGATTAAGGCTACAGGAGAAAGAAATAAAGTGAGCCTGTTAATAAAACCGGCAGCAGTTATGAATAATGCTGCATTAATGATGACAAATAATACTGCCGATGCCGGACTTATTTTCCCCGAAGGGATTTCGCGGCTTTTGGTTCTGGGATTGAGCATGTCATATTTCTGATCGGCAATTCTGTTAAATCCCATTGCCGCATTCCGCGCAAATATCATACACAGGATGATCAGTAAAAGCAGTTTCAGGTTGAATTGTTCATTTCCCCGGGTTATTGCCAGAGTGAACCCTATAAGTGCAAAAGGCATGGCAAATACAGTATGGCTGAATCTGACCAGTGAAAGAAAATCCTTTACAGATCTGAAAAAAATGCTCATTTATTGAGAAGCTTCCTGTAGATCTCATAGCTCTCGTCGTCAAAAGTGACAAATATCACTTTCTCCGGGAAAGTATTATCCTTTATGAATCTTTTTGTCTCATTGGTTGCTATCAGGGCTGCCAGATCCTTTGGGAACCTGTATGCACCTGTAGAAATTGCCGGGAATGCCACCGTTCTGAACTTTTGCTTTTTTGCCAGTTTCAGGCTTGATTCGTAACAGGAAGCCAGCAGATCGGTCTCATCGTTTTTACCACCATGCCATACCGGGCCAACGGTATGTATTATGTGTCTGGCTTTCAGATTATAACCTAAGGTCAGTTTTGCTTCGCCGGTCTTACATCCATCCAGTGTCAGACATTCGTTATATAGTTCGGGACCTGCGGCTTTGTGAATAGCTCTGTCAACACCACCACCTCCAAGCAGTGAACTGTTGGCGGCATTCACTATTGCATCAACATCAAGAGTGGTTATATCTCCTTTAATGAGTTCTATTCTTTCTTTACACATTTTATCCATTACCTTATACTTGCTTTAAGTTCATTTTCAAAAGCCGTGATCAGATTATTCATTGTTTTATCAATAGTCTTGTCAGTGAGAGTTTTCATATCATCTCTCAGAATGAAGCTCACTGCATATGATTTCTTTTCAGATCCAAGGGATTCACTTTCATAAACATCAAAAAGATCCACTTCTTTAAGAATATGTTTTTCAGACCTGAAAGCAATTTCTCTTATCTGGCTGAAACGGATCTCTTTGTTTAGCAAAAGTGCAAGATCCCTTCTTACCCAGGGATATCTGGGAAGTTCTTTGTATGATATTTTGTGCTCCTTAACCATTTTCAGGAGGAGATCCCATTCAATATGTGCATAATATACATCCTGCCCTATATCAAACTTTTTCAGATATTGCGGCGATATTTTTCCTGCTGCAGCAATTGTTATGTTATCAGCAATGTATTTGACTGATTCGGAAAAATAATTCTTTTCGCTTTCATCAGATGAAATACCTGCATTCCGTATCCCAAGCCGTGCAAAGACCATTTCGACTGCAGCTTTAATATTGTAAAAATCAGTTGGTGATGTCTTGTAATTCCACCTCTGCTTACCCCTGTTCCCTGAAATGAAAATATCCAGGGATCTTATCTCAGTGTAATCATCAACCGAAGGAACAGGAGTTCCCTGGTTTTTGAAAAAATAGCAGTTCCCGAATTCGTATAACTTAAGATCGGTATTCTGCCGGTTAATGTTCCACGCCACAGAACTGAGTCCTCCGAAAATAAGAGACTGTCTCATTGCATTGAGATCTGAACTGAGAGGATTTGCCAGAATTACCAGCTGATCCCTGTCGAAATCTCCGCTTTCGTAAAATGAAGCCGGATTCAGGGAATTGCACATTATCTCTGCAAAACCAGAGGCAGAAAGCATATCAGATATTATGTTCTGAAGTTTTTCCTTGTCAGGTTTTTCAGGAAAGTACAATGTTGAACTTACATGTTCATCAATTTCAACATTGTTGTAGCCGTAGATCCTCAGGATCTCTTCAATAACATCGGCTTCACGGTGCACATCAACTCTGTAAAGAGGAATCCCGAGTGTCAGACTATCGTTGTTCCGGCTCAGTATCTCCATATCCAGCAGAGTCAGAATGTTTATGATGACCCGGGGATCAATTTGTTTCCCTATTAATCTCTTTATGTTCCTGTAGCTTACTTCAATTACAGATCTGTTTATTTTTTGAGGGTAGACATCCACTACCTGTGATGAGATCTTTCCTCCTGCGAGTTCCTTAATCAGCATTATTGCCCTTTTGAGAGCCCATACGGTTCTTTCCGGATCAGTCCCGCGTTCAAACCTGAATGAGGCATCGGTATTAAGAGAATGCCTTTTTGCAGTTTTTCTTATCGAAACGGGATTGAAATATGCACTTTCGAGAAAGATATTCTTTGTTGTTTCTGTAACTCCTGACTTTATCCCTCCGAATACTCCCGCTATACACATTCCCTCATTCATGTTGCATATCATCAGATCTTTTGAAGAGAGTGACCTCTCCACTCCATCGAGGGTAATGAATTTAGAATTATCAGGAAGATTCCTGATGATCACTTTTTTCCCGTCAATCTTGTCGGCATCGAATGCATGCAGGGGCTGGCCAATCTCATGCTGTACGAAATTGGTGATATCGACCACGTTGTTTATCGGATTCTGTCCAATTGCCCTGAGCCTGCTTTTAAGCCATTCAGGCGATTCAGCCACCTTAACTCCGCTGATTGTGATACCTGAATACCTGGGACATGCTTCGGTATTCTCAATTATCACCTCATAGGGATTATCGTTGTTATCCGTTTTGAAATTTTCTACAGATGGCAGCCTGGCTTTTTTTGTAAGTCCTTCGTTTATATTTAAACAGGCAGCAAGGTCCCTCGCTACTCCGAAGTGTGATCCGCTGTCTATCCTGTTGGGTGTAAGTCCTATTTCAAATACTGTATCTTTTATAATCTTGAAATATTCACCGGCGGGAGTACCAGGAATCGCCTTTTCATCAAGGACCATTATCCCTTCGTGCAATGGTCCGAGACCCAGTTCATCCTCGGCACAGATCATACCTTCCGAAAGTTCGCCTCTTATTTTTGATCTTTTTATTTCGACACTTTCATCTCCTTTAAATACCCGGGTTCCGATTGTGGCAACAGGAACTTTCTGTCCGGGAGCTACATTTGGAGCTCCGCATATGATCTGCAAAGGCTGGGAAGTGCCGATATTAACGGTTGTGACAGTAAGCTTATCGGCATCAGGATGTTTTTTGCATGTAAGCACTTCTCCTATAACTACCCCTTTCAGTCCACCCTTAACAGATTCCCATTCTTCCATGGCTTCAACCTCCAGACCGATACCGGTGAGGATAATTGATAATTTCCGGGGTTCAATATCTATATCGATGTAATCCTTTAGCCAGTTATATGAGATCTTCATTTTGCAGTCTTCTTAACAGAACGCAAAAGTAATAATTTTGGAAAATGTTTTGATCTCTGCCAGCGTTTTCAGCCGCGAATTTGTGTGATAATCTTCCTTCTTCCCTGAAAAACTAAGGAAAAAGCAGGGCTGGAGATATGAAAAAACTATGTATAAGTCATTTCTTCACAGGTAGGAATAAACAATTTCATGTACTGTTTGTTTATTGATTTGAGTTATATCCGATATAAATATCTTTTTCTCTTAAATATACCCGTATGAAAAGTATTAAAGTATTGAACATTGCTTTTTTTATCCTGGGATTTTCACAACTGATGCATTCTCAAAATGTATTATCAGTTTCAGGAGGGAAAGCCATTGGTCAGGGTGGCTCAGTGAGTTATTCTGTAGGTCAGCTTACTTACCAGTCCATTACAGGCACAGAAGGAAGTATCTTACATGGTATCCAGTTACCGTTTGAAATATCTGTCATAACAGGTATTGAAAATCCGGAGCTTGAAATTATCCTGTCGGTTTATCCAAATCCTGCTGGTGATTTTCTCACAATGGATGCCCGTAATTATGACTTTCAGAAGCTTAATTATCAGTACTATGATATTAACGGCAGGCTTTTGCTGGAAGGGAAGGCGACCGGTGAATTGTCAAAGATACATCTGGGAAATCTGAAACCCGGAATTTATTTTCTGAGAATTTCCGATAATATAAAGGACCTTAAAACTTTTAAAATCATTAAAAACTAAACAGAATGAAAAGATTTTACGCATTTATTCTCGCAGGAGTTGTTTCTGCAGGATTATTGGGTCAGCCGCCACAGCTTTTTAGTTATCAGGCTGTTATCAGGGATGCAAACGGTGCTCTGGTTCGTGATCTGGAAGTTGGAATAAGAATTCACATTTTGATTACATCTGAGACCGGTCCGGCTGTTTATATTGAGGATCATTCACCAACAACAGACAGTAACGGGCTTGTAAATCTAAAGATCGGGACAGGTGAACCTGTTGGAGGGATTTTTACAAATATTGACTGGTCGGAAGGGACTTATTTTATTAAAATTCAAGCTGATACTGACGGTGGTACTAATTATTCGGTTGCAGGTGTAAGCCAGATACTGAGTGTGCCCTATGCACTATATGCTAAAACCGCAGAGAAACTAGAACCACATTATGTTGGTGAAAATTATGGTGGCGGTATTGTATTTTATGTTTATGATAACGGTCAGCATGGTTTAATTGTATCGCCTAACGATTTAAGTCCGGGGTCAAGATGGTATGCAGGAGGGGCTCCCGGGATCTATACTTCGACAATGGCAAAAGGTAACGGAGTTAATTCAGGCAGATTGAACACAGCTATCATTATTGCTGCCCAGGGATATGGTGATGGTGAAACTTATGCTGCAAGGATCTGTAACGAATACTCAGGCAATACTCCCGCTTCGGGTTTTGGAGACTGGTATCTGCCCTCAAGACGCGAACTGCATTTACTTTATTTACATCATGATATTATCGGCGGTTTTGCTGCCGGTCAATACTGGAGTTCCACCGAGGCAAACAGTGCTCAGGCATGGAGCCAGGACTTTTCTTCAAGCCTGCAGTACGAAAGCCTGAAAAACAGCACTTATCGTGTCAGGGCTATAAGATCCTTCTGAATCTGAGCCTGATTTTCAAACCATCAGTAACCCCGGAGAGATTCCATCGTTAAGAGCGGCTATATTACGAATTATGGCGAACTCCGGGGGGATTCCATAAACTACAGCTAAAATATTTTTTGTTCGTAATGGAAATTTTCCTAAATTTCCTAAAATATTAGTTTTTATTTAGTCGTCTTATCGACCTGATCATGAAAAACAATTTTATTTCAGCTGTATTTGTGACATGTATTATACTGATCATGCCATCAAATCATGTTACTCTGCGGGCTCAGGACTACCTTATCAGCTATGCAGGTGCCGGAGCCAGTACAGATGTTGATTCAGTGATAATAGAGAATCTGATGCAGGGTTCTGTTGTGAAAATGAAGGGAAGCGAGCAACTTCGCCTGACTGTGGTAACCGGTATTGAGTCTATGAATGAGGATGAAACCGGTACTGTATGTTTCTATCCCAATCCCATGAAAGATCAGGCAAAAATGCAGTTCATCCTGCCTGAACGGGGAGAAACAATTATAACATTGTATAATATTTCCGGAAAGAAAATTACACAAAGCAATGATTTCCTGGAAAGGGGCAGACATGTTTATGTTATCCGGGGTATTAAAGGAGGCATTTACTTTGGCAAAGTGACTTCCGGCCGGTACTCCTGCAGCGGCAGGTTAATAAGCTCAGGTTCACCCGGAGGAACTCCTGAAATAGCTTATGAGCACACACTTTCTATAAAGGCAAATCCGGAAGGTATAAAGGGACAGGCAGTTGAAAAGATGATGCAATATTTCACCGGTGACAGATTAAAAATGAAAGGAATATCAGGTATTTACAGTACTGTACTAACAATTGTACCCACATCAGATAAAACGGTCACCTTCAACTTTCATGCCTGTACTGATGCAGATGGCAATCATTACCCTGTCGTCATTATCGGCACAGGCAAAGGGGCCGGTGGAGAACCTGATCCTGAGAACAAATCGGGTGATATGATAGTAATGGGTTCGAACCTCAGGACAAAGACATTTGATAACGGAACTGCTGTAAACCATGCCGATGATCAGAATACATGGAATAATTATAAGGCTTACTGCTACTATGGCAATAATTCAACATATGCCGCAAATTATGGACTTTTGTACAACTGGGAGGCAGTACATTATGGCCGCTTGTGCCCGGTTGGCTGGACAGTACCTGCTGCAATAACATGGAATGATCTTATAAATGGACTTGGTGGTGAAAGCTCTGCCGGTGGTCCCCTTAAAGAAACCGGGACTATTTTCTGGACAACCCAGAGCTCCGGTACAACAAATTCAACAGGATTTTCGGGCAGGCCCGGTGGAGGGCGGGGAGGAGCTTACTTTTGGGATTTAGGGACAAAGGGTTATTGGTGGACCAGCACGACTTATACAGGCTGGGTCCATTACATGGAAATTCATACTGATTTTGATGGCGCCCGCGTTGTCAGATCTTATGATAATGACAATGGTTTTTCGGTCCGGTGCATGAAGAACTAGCAGAACAGAGTTCGGATGAAATACTCAATTCTCTTCTTATTGTTATCTCTGGCCGTAGCGTGCTTTGCTCAGCCTGACAATATCAGGAAGATCCTTGAAAAAGGATCTTGAATCAGTTAAGAAACCTTCCGATGGATCCGATATGGGTGCCCTGTTCATGATGGAAGGTGCCGGATCGGCAGCAATATTTTCCACGGCATGGAGTGCAATGAAAGATCCTGATGATCTCATTACCGCCAATAACCTTGGTGTTGCACTGAAAGACATGGGTGAGTTTGTAAAAGCTCTTCAGGTACTGATGTATGCCGACAAATTAAAACCAAATATTGCACTGGTCTTAACCAACATGGGCTGGGTTTACAGGGAAATGGGCGATCCGGTCAATGCCCGGATAATGTTTGAACGGGCTTCTGTTCTGGCACCTGAGATGCCCGGACCTCAGCTCGGACTCGGACTGATTGCCGAGTGCCAGGGGAACCATGCACTGGCTTTAAAGTATCTACGTAAAGCATTGGCTGGAAGTAATTCAGCTATAGGAATAATGGCTTATCAGAAAGCGAAAACTACACAAGGCGAAAGCTAGTCGCAGGGAGAGGATAAGCCTCTTGCTTCCGAAAAAGGACAAACGGATGATCTGACCATCCCCGATTTGCCAACACCCGAAAATAAGTCCACTATGGAACAGGTCGGAACCTCAATCTCCGAATATTATGAAAGGCTCTCTTCAAAGACCGGGACACTTCTTGACCAATATAAATCACTTCTTAAAATAGTGGCACAGCAAAACCTCAGTGCACAGCAGGATCCTGATAATTCGGTTGTTTTCACCAGAGATTTTTCAAAGGAAATATTTATGTTTGGCGAAGCAGCATCATTGCTCCTGGGTGAAAACAGTAATTATGGGAAAGCTCTTAAAGAAGGTACTGAACTTGCAGGAAAATCTGCTGATATTATAATGAAAGATGTACCCGGTTTAACCCAGCTGACCGAAAGAAATATTAGGTTAACCAGCCAGCTGACCGAGCTTATGAAGCAGGAGATTGCATGTGGTGATAATGATTTATGCGTGAGTCAGGTAAGAGCAAAGATGGTACCAGTACAGGCTGAACTGGATGAAGTGGATTATGAGATCTGCCTTCTTTCAAAAAGTGAATTGGATATCAATTATACGGCAGTCTATAAACTTTATAAAAAAGTTACAGATGACTTTAAGGAAGCAGCTTATGACTTTTATGCATTTACAAATCCTGTTCTGGGAAAAATCTATGCCCCAAGTCTGAATGAACTGCTTAATATATATCGTGAACTAGTGTTATTGACACATACTCAGAATATTGCGGGACTGGGAATGGAACTGCCCGGTATTGCAGAAGAGTATAACCGGCTTGTTTGTGTGGAACCTCTGCCTCCTGGTGGTACTTCAAATATCAAGGATCCTGAGATACCAAAAAAGGAAAAAGAGCCATGTCCTTTTGGAGAGAAAGGGATAAGCGCAAATGTTGTGATTTTTTCATTTGAATTAGGATGTGATCATGTAAAATTGTCAGGAGGTGAAGGTTTACTTTGGTCAATCAACCGCGATTTCAACAAGCACGAAACTACATTCTGGGGTGGTATTGGTGTAAAAGGAGAATACGGACGAGGTAATCTGAGTGCAGAAGCTTCAGTCGGGGTTGGAATGACTGTTGGCCAGGGGGATGTCTTAAAAAATGTCGAATTCACCAGCAGTGTAAAAGCCGGACTGGGAGGACTGGTCGAAGGTGAGGTTAATGCCCGATGGGCTATTGAAGGCGGCCCATCTATAGAAACAGGTGGTGGATTTATTACACCTGATTTTCCGGTTATAGGTGAAAATTAATATTTATCCTGATCAAAACGATTTGGAGATCAACTCATACTCCAGATCGAAATATACCGGAGGACCACCATCTTCCTCAGCATATCCCTTCCCTTTTATATAAACCATTCCGAAATTCCTGCTTACCCAGATATCCTTATAATACTGCGGGTATGTGCTCATTGTTTCATGGACCTTTATGCAGTCTCTGGAAAATGATTTGTCCGGCAGCTGAATGGACTCATTCAATGATATCACTTTTCTGGTATAAACAAAGGTTTTACCTTCTTCTTCTACACTGGAACTCCAGGTATCATTCAATACCGGATTGACTTTTACCAGTGTCAGCTTATAGTTATCTTCCGGAGAGGCGATCTCGGAAAACTCATTTTTATCGGCATACCAGAAGATATTATCAGACATAAGGTTAGCAATGCTGTTTTCTACCTCAATAAAACCATCGTTCCTAATCGATAGTATCTTGTAAACTACTTCCACCGGAGTGGGCATCTGGGAGGTCTTCATTCTGAAATGCCACTCATTACCCACTTTCAGAAAAGGGAATTCCGGAGACGCAGGAGAAAGGTCAGTTTTATCATTCCTGCCGGCGAGGATTGTAAAAATAAGGATCAATAGATAATTGGTCATAGGAATATGATTTTACATGAAATGTACGCATAAAATATTAAAGTATTAACATGAATGAATAAGTTTTTTCAATGTTTGAATGATATTCCGGGTCATTTGTCAAGATAATGAGCTTAAAATTTGGTTTTTGTTAAAAAAATTCTAAATTTACATTAAGCAAGCGACTCTAAGTACTTTGTTTAAACCTTATCAACATTTTAGAAAAGGAGGTATTATGAAAAATAAGTTATGGATTATTTTATTTGTAATCCCGGTATTGTCTTTTACAGTTAAGCTGCAGGCTCAGGATGAGGAACTTCAACCTAAGGACACCCCATGGTTCACGGGAATGCCTAATTATACGATTTACGAGGCTCAGGATATTGAATTTGATAGTTACAATTTCTGGAACGGAAAAAACTGTACGACCGTTGAAGGCAGAAAATTCAGAAGGGTATACAGTCTGAAAGAGGATGCCCAGAAAGCGAGTGTAATTCAAATAACGCGTAATTATTCCAATGCGATAAAAAGTATGGGAGGGACAGTTATTTTTGATGGAGCACCACAGAATGCTGATTGCGCTGAATTCAACGGTTTAAATATAGTTACAGGAAAAGCTGTAAAAGGCAACGATGAATTATGGGTCGAAATTGCAACCCTCGGTGGAGACGATTATTATGTAACTATTATCTTAAAAGAATTAATGAAGCAGGATATAACTGCGAGCAGTATGTTTGAAGCTCTGAACCGTGACGGTCATATTGCTCTGTATATAAACTTTGATACCGGCAAATCGATCATCAGGGACGATTCAAAACCAATTATCGACCAGATAGTCCAGATGATGAAGTCAAATCCTGATCTTAAGATCGGAGTGGAAGGGCATACCGATAATGTTGGTACTCCGGCATCAAACAAGACGCTTTCTGAGGCAAGGGCAAAATCGGTGGTCTCTGCAATCGTTGCCCAGAGTATTTCTGCTGACCGGCTCAGCCCTGTGGGATTCGGTCAGGATAAACCGGTTGCCGATAACAATACGGAAGAAGGCCGGGCTAAGAACAGGAGAGTTGAACTGGTGAAGAAATAGGTACTGCTACCCGATACCGGTTACCGGCTATCTGCTACCAGTTACCTGCTAAAACCAGTTAGCGGCTGGAAAAACAAGGAACCCGGAACAACTTACATGATTTATTATACTATTAATAATTTGGTAAAATGAAAAGACTAATAATTCTTATTCTCTTAATTCTTACAACCTTGCAGATCCCGGCTCAGTATTTCGATCTCAAACAACTAAAAGAGGCCGGTGTAGATATCAACCAGTATCCGCCTCAGGATCTGCTTAACCTGGGTATTGGTAATTGTGATATGGATATCATTAAATCAGCTATAGCTAAAGGTGTCGATTTAAATAAACAAATAGAAGGAGCAGGTATTTCTTATTTCCCTCTTTGTTCAGTAATAGGGGCGGCATCCGGAATGATGCTTCCACCGGAGTACAACATGACAGTCAATCTTATACGTGAAGAGGGACCAGCTGTTTATTCAGGCCGGTCTGTAAATGATTTACGTCGTGATTACATAGAGATCATCAGATTTCTTTTACAAAAAGGGGCAAAAGCTACACTTCCTCCTGAGTATGACGCAGATAATATTCCATTACTTCTTGCAGCAAAATATCGTGATATTGAAATTGTCAGACTGCTACTGGAATTTAAAGCCGATCCAAATTCACGTGATATGATGGGAAATACGGCGCTGCATGTTCTTGGACAACCTGTAGCCGTTCCCTTTCTCTATAAAAATGCGCCGGAAATAGCAAAGCTGTTAATATCAAAAGGAGCCAGGGTTCAGAAAAATACTGACAGTGATGGAGGATCCAATGGTGCAACACCTTTGATATTAACAAAGTCGATGCTGAATATGATCCAGTCAGACACAGCTTCGGGTTGGAAAGATCTTCCTTTCTATAATGAGGTTGTCAGCAGCCTTAAAAGCCTGATTGAAATCTACAGTAAGATGTAGAAATTATCCCATTTATTAAATATTACTGATAAAATACATTTCCTGTAGCATCTTTCCTGCATTAGCAGGATTAATTAACTTCTTTATTCTGTATGACCCGACCAGTCAGAATTGTAATGGACCGTATTTAATCCCAGAATTTTCAGAAAAAATCAGTCAAGAATCCGGTTTCCCGGTATATAGTATATAGAAACCCCAAAATTGAGATAATGGGGATAAGTATTAACCAAACATATTTTATAATGAAAAAGTTATTTTTATCAGGGTTTATCTTTATGATGATATCCCTGGCAATGTCGGCACAGTCCGGAGGATCCATAGCAATTGAAAAGAAAGGTATGAGAAAAAGCTATATTCAGGAGGGTAAAACTCTTGATGCAAAACAACTTGGTGCCATTCTTGCATCGGATCAGGCATCTTTAAAGCCTTTCAGGACAGCAAGGATAACAGGCTATGCGGCTACTGGTCTGATTGGAGCAGGAGCTGTTTCGGCCGGATTCGGATTGTATAATTCAATCAAGGCTGCACAGGCTACTAATGATGGTGATCTTGGTGCCTCCACTGATTATAGCAATAAAAGTACCGGTTTTCTTCTTTTAACCGCCGGATGTTTTGTTGCAAGCGTACCTTTTATGTTGGTTTCCAATTCGCAATTGAGCAAATCAATAAATGTATATAACTCCACCCGTAAAACCGGAAGCCTTAACAGGATTGATCTCAATGTCGGTCTTACCGGGAACGGAGCAATGGTCAGGGTAATGTTCTGAATAATTCTATCTTACCTTGTGTACTCGTGCCTTTGCCGGGGAAATGGCGCAAAGGCACAGAGGCACAAGGGTACTGAGGTACAGGGACACGGTGGCACTGACGGAGAGACAGGGAGATGGGAAGAAGGAGGGAAGGTGAGATGAGGAGAAGGGGAGATGGGGAGAGAAGAAGTAACGAGGAGAGAAGAAGTAACGGAGAGACGTTATGGGGTAGGTCAGGTATCATAAAAATCTTAAAAATCAATAAATTGAAAAAGATAATATTAATAACGGCGATTTTATCCTTGTCCCTCAGTGTGAGTGGACAGGAAGAATCATTACAGATCCCGTCATCATCGCGTATGAATATCGGATTCGGGATAGGCAGGGATTACGGTGGATTGGGAGGAAGGCTGACATTTCTTCCGGCAGAAAGGCTGGCAGTGTTCGGAGCTGTCGGTTATAATATAGTCGGATTAGGATTGAACGGAGGGGCATATTACAGGATCTCACCTCAAAAAAAGATTTGTCCATTCATCGGTGCAATGTATGGTTATAACGGAGCCATTAAAGTAACCGGTGCTATTGAATTTAAAAAGATCTATTACGGCCCGACTTTTGCGTTTGGTACTGAAATCTGGTCGGTAATAAAATCTGATTATTTTAACATCGAGATTCAACTGCCGTTGAGGCCGGCAGAATACCAGGCTGATTACGATGAACTTGAAGATTCAGGTGTCGATTTTAAAGT
>CAYQZL010000024.1:34694-36550 GCA_964421975.1 uncultured Rikenellaceae bacterium | reverse complement strand
GAGCACATCCCTTTTAAGGATGGGGTCCTGGGTTCGAATCCCAGCTGGATCACAAAAACATTTCTTAACATAACGCTATCACTTAATTTTCAATTTGATAGCGTTTTTTCATTCCTGAATTATTCAAACATTATTCAAACGGAATGAATATCTCGTAACAATCCGGCCTTTTTGCCGTTAAATTATTCATACTGTCGCCTGGAATATCCTGAATTTTATTTGCTCTTATTGTGCAGCCTTTCACAATTAGTGAAAATGGGGCGCTTATTGATTTTATGCATTTCGGCATTTTTGCCATTTTGCAGATTTATAATATTGCAATTTAACAGCATACCAGGTGCGCAATAATTCGGCCTTACTTCCTGAAAAACTGTTTTATATCAGTAACTTAGTGACAACTAACAGTATTAAATATTTGTATATCAATTATTTAAGTTATATTTTCGTATCATTATTAATTTAAATATTTACTGATATGAAAGAATTAACTGAAGTTATTGAAGAAATGTTTTTGAATTATGTACGGTCTGAGGAGTATGTAACCATGTCCTCAGAACAAAGGAACAAATTTGTTGACCGGATTGAAGAATTAAAAGCGCTGGTGTTGCAAAAGTGAATTTAATAGCATAGATTTGTTTTGTCGTTATTCATCTCTTATGCAAATAAAAGTTAAACTGCCCCTGATTTCGTCTGCATTACTTCCGAAAGGGATGAATGACGACCAGCGAATGATGGGGCACGTTGCTTTTAATCATGAAACACAAAAAAGAAGTTTATTATCTGGAAGATCCGGCCCCGGATCCGTTTCTCGTTTCGTCTGACCTCGAAGTCGACCAGCTGCGAAAGTATCATTATCTCGAAAATGAAGCTTACAAGCGTTACAAGCGAAGTGAGCGCCTGCATTTCATTGCTATTATTGTCATCTGTCTGTTTCTGGCAGGTCTGGCATATTTTCTCATCACTGTACCAGCTGAAACCATTGATAACTTGTTTATGTAATGAAACGTTCAGCAGAAGAAAAAAAAGATCTTGCAGCGCTTCGAAAACATTCTAAGCGCATCGAAAAGCTTAAAAAGAAAGTTATCCGTATTCCCGCCTCAAATCTCAATCAGAAAAATACGGATGACCCTGTTTGATGAAAGGAAGCCCGGCAGTTGTGCCGGGTTTTTTTATGCGTTTAACTTCGTTACAATTTGTAACAAAGTTGTACCAGCCGACAATTTGCAAGCAATACACAACCACGTCAGATTTAATAAACGTTTATTAAGTTGAACTTTCTTTTCTTGTTATCCCGATATCAGGAAGGGTCTTTCGAGTGTTCTGTTCAGGTACACTCGCTTGGTTGCCAACAAAACTATCTTATGGTGTACCAGCATACAATTTGCAAGGTATACACAACAGTTGTCATTGCGCAATGACAACCTAAAGGTTGTCCCAGACCACAATTTTAAGCCAGTACACAACTGTCTTTATCCAGGTCAAAACATCGTTTCAGGGGGATAGCTGAGTATTGCCCGACCTGAGAAAGTGTCTTAAACGGCTTTAAAATGCGTCGTTTTTTTTCATACATTCAAAAATCTATATATGTACGTACTTTTTACTGACAAACTGGCAAAAATGACCACTTATTTAGGCGCTCAAAAGTTATAAAGCTATTATTCAATTATTTGCGTTTCCTATAATCTTTTATATGTAAAATAGGAATGATTCAGGACTAAAAAACGGCAGGGTTCCGCTTCCCTGCCGTTCGCTTTTGATGTTTAACGTGAGGTTTCACGTTACACAAACTGAGATGAGCGCGCCGGTATGGTCGCCGGATATTCGCGCCCGCATTGCCCGGAAATACAAACCGGACA
>CAYQZL010000024.1:0-34684 GCA_964421975.1 uncultured Rikenellaceae bacterium | reverse complement strand
ATCTTAAAAATGGCCGCTGCTGCTATGGTGGGCAGGAAATCAGCGGCCCCGCAGAAAAATAAACAGACGAAAAACTATCTTTGTTTTAACAGCCATTGTTTATATTGTGCCTTCGCAATCTTCAAAATCAATTTTTCGTGCGGAGTTTTCTGAAATACTTTGTAGTCAATATGTACCTGACCGTCAAAATATCTTTGACGTTCGCCCTCAATTTGCTGCCGTCGGCGCTTCCATTCGCTGTAACTTTCAACGGTCATTAAATACCTTGTCCCATTCGCCATGCTGAAGATCTGATATTAATTCTTTCGCTTCCTCTTTAGTCAGGTTCCTGGCTGGCTCCCTTAATTCAACTTCCGGGAAAATTGCAGTATCAAGTACGCCCGTCTTTACTGCTTTCAGAAGTTCAATTTTCTGAATCTTTGATAATATGATTTTCATAATTGTCTGGTCGGACCTGGTCCGCTCTGTCGATTATTTCAATTTCAATTTTATGCAGTTCCTGAGCCAGCTCAGGATAATCTTTGCCGTCAAACGTGCCTTTTTTAATTGATTGCAGAAGCCGGATCTTTAATTCTTTCGTTAACTGTATCATTGCTTAATACATTTTAAAAGGTCGTCAACAATTCTATTTAATGATTCATCTGTTAACTTGTCGTATTGTAGTGTCGCATCAATAGCCTGCCTCTGCTTTAAATTCCATTCATCAAATTTGCGTTCCAGGATCCAGGCCCGGGCCTGCCAATTGTCAGCGCCTAACTTCAATTGAAGTAAAAGTGTTTTCTTTTCTTTCAGAAGCGCTTTTTTTACAAGACGTACAAATGTCTGATATAACGGATTATTTCTCTGTCTTTCGCCCCGCTTCCACTTAGAAAACGCCTCATAACTGAAACGGTTTTTTTCTGGCAGTTCCTCATTAATAAGGAAAACGAGTTCTTCGTCGGTACAAAATAGAACTGACTGATTAATGACCTTTTCAAAAATCTTTAAGACTTCGGGCGTTAACTTTGTGGGTCGGCCTGCCATTGCGTTAGATCTTCTTGCATTCCGGCCCCTTGCCCCGGTTGTTCATATACTCTGCTACTGCCTTTCCGGCTGCGCGCTGCGCTGCGTCTGATTGCGGCTCAACTACTCCAATTTCAGCGCAAAGGCCCCTAAATAGTTCGTCGAGTTGCTCTATATTGCCTATTTCTTTTGCCTTCCTGAAGGCAGTAACATAGTCTTTTGATAATTGTATTTCTTCCATAATAAATTAATTTTTAATTGTTTATACCCATGACGACGGCGCGTATAAATAGCATTTCGCCGCGTCCGGGTCGTTGTTCATGAAGTTTTTTTGCATGGTTATTGCCATCGGTTCCATCTTTGACGGATCCATGCCTTTTAATATTGCCGGTTTTCCCGGTCTTTTGCCTTTCATAAGCTGGTCAAAGGTCGGCATCCTTTTGACTTTAAAGCTTTTACCTTTTGCCATTGTTTTGAATTTTAAATTTATCTACGAAATAATATTTGCGGTGGTTCAATTTGATACATGATATAGGCGCCTGTTGGTGAAAATCGCGCGGCTTCTCTGTCCCAAAATACCAGCCTGAAAATCTGTTCCGGGACCAGGTTTTTATCTTCACAAAGTTCATTAAGCACCTGGCAGAGCTTTTTTATTTTGGCAAGCTTCTTTAATTCATCCGGCGTTGTGGCATAGAATCGGTACGGCTCTTTTAGCCTTTCAACTTCGCTGTCAATAACTGATATCTTCCCGTCGGTCAGGTCGAAGGTTCCCCAAAAGATTGTTACAGGACTTCCGATTTGTAACGTCGGACAATTTTCCATTTTTGATGCAATGTCAAACAGTCCTGACAAATCTTTTACCGGTACGTTTTCATTAGTCACGACAAAACCGGTATTTTGTAATTTTGACGCAATATCGGTAAATAGTGCATCGTGTACCGTCTGCCGGATTGCTTCCTCTGTTAGGTTCTTACTTCCAAGTTTGCCAGTATGCGCAAAACAGTACTGCAGCTGGTCAAAGGTTATTTGCAGGCCTGTGACATTGAAAAATTCATCTGCAAAGTTCTGAAGGTGTACCTGGCAAAATTCCGATATTGCATCGAGTTGCTTAATAGCTTCACGATTGACAAAATATAATTCCGGTTTGGCGTTCGCCAGCTGTTCAACTGCATGAAGAATAACCTTACTTTGTGAAGGTCGCTTGCCGGTTGCGGCTTCAAAGCTTTCAGCGGCTTCCATTAACAAATTTTTTTCTTCATCTGATACCCTAAAATTTACCTGTGTGTCTTTCATAATTTGACTTTTATTAATTGTTTTTGTTATTTTCTGTTCCTCAGCGGACTATCATTTTATATGTTTCTTTACTGAATATCACTTCATTATAATTTAGCCCCGGTTGTATTATTAAAACGCGGTTGAAATATGCCCCGGAAACCATATGGTTTAACATACGCTTTATCATATGTGTATCATATGTTACATTTAACCCTATTTTACGCAAATAACAAGCAAATGAACAAGCAGAATAACATAGATAAATGACAGTATCACAAATAAATACAAGGACGGATGACAAGCAGAATAACAAGCAGAATATATTTTGCTGTACTGATAATTTCATGCTTTCATCTATTTTTAAAATCCGCTTCATTATATTATTGATATTGTGAGACTTGCAAAAAACATAACAACCTTCTTAGCGCTATATAGAATTTGACCTTTTCAAATGATTTAAGTATTGTTGAATTGTGAGCGGTTTCAGAAATACCGGAAACTGCAAAAAGTCTATTTTTATGCCGAAAACTTCAAAAAGCCGGTTATCAATATTAAATCGGTAGCCTGGCAGATCTTCGACCGTTTCAAGTGCGGTAAAATTATCAGTCACCTTTTGTGGCTTTTGCTTTTCAGTGTTAATAACTTTCAGCCTTTCAAGGTTTTTTACAACTGTAAACGCACAATATTCAGAGCAATTTAATATCTTTGCAATGTTGCGATAAGAGAAAGAAGGTCGGAAGGGGATTGCACTAAACGCGCTAATATGTCTGTCGCCCCTCCCGTACCTCCGAACAGCCTCAGCGAAAGCCTGACATTTCGCTTTCTGTTCAATCAATTTTGCAAATAACAAATGACAGACAGCCGTAATATTATAATTGTCATCTATGTAAATGACAGCTTTTTTTCTTGTTAAAAATTGTTTTATAGATTTCAACTGAAGATTAGTTGCATGGTCTGATGCTAAATTCTTCTTCTTCAGAAAATTCAGATAGTTATATAAAGTTCTTGTTGATACGCCTAAAACCGGGGCCAGTTCATTCATCCGGCTCCGATAATCATATATGCAACTGTTGTTATACCTGGCTTTCAGGATATGATAAAAGGCAAGCTGCCTGATCCATTTTTCAGCGGTAGCCTGTTCAATCAGTTTCAATGATACCTTATGCGTTTTTATTTTTGCCATTTTACAAGTGTAACAAAGTCATCAAATGTCATTGCGACAATAGCGCCGGCCTCAAATCTTTTGTGAATCACTATATTAATCTTCTTTGCCTTCGGCATATTTGAAAGTATTTTATGATAGTTCAGTGATCTTTCAACTGCTTTTAATTGCACATTGTAAATTCCTGTACCAAGTAAATCAATGCCGTTGTAATCATCGGTAGCGCATCCGAAAACCCGCGAAGGATAACAACCCGGCCATATCTTTTGCCTTAATATAGCTGCCATTTGCCGTTCAAACTGAGCGCCTTTCTTCCTTGCGGCCTGTTGACGCGGTGCAACCTTAACGCTTATTTCAGTTGCTTTTGTCATTATCGCTCAGTTGACTTTTGTAAACATTCATTTAGCTTGCTTTCGTCAAATAGAACGCGCGTTCCGATCTTCTGAGCGGATAACAGACCTTTACCAATGTAACGGGATAGCGTCGGGAGTGAAATGTTAAGCTTTTGACAGACTTCTTTCCTTGTCAGATACCTGGTTGCCGGTGCGGACTGCTTATTTGCAAGCGCATCTGTAACGGCTTCTTTAACCAGCTGCTCAATGTACCGGATGAGTTCCGGTGGAAGTGAGATTTGTAATCGCGGCGGCTGTTCTGCCATGAGAGAAGAAATTAAAAGTTAAACAAAAGCTTCTGTCAAATAGCCTTTCTTTTCAATCTCGGTTCTCTCTTTAATTCGATTATTAAAAAGTTCGGTTAGTCCTTTTAATAACACTACAAATTTACGCCATGTATAGCGTTTATTTACCTTAAAAAAACAACGTTATTAACAATCGCGGCCAACGTTATTAACAGGTTTCTACACATTGAAACGGTGTAAAATTGTGAGAATGCGCCACTGTTATGTACGTACGCGCGTTTACCAGCCGTTTACCGGTCGTTTACCATAATCCGGTAACTGATATAAGTACAGGTTGTTATCTGTGTACTAATTTTGACTATAACAGTTAATGAAGAGTTAAGTAACTCTTTATTCATAGATAGAACCTGGAAGGGTGCATATAACTTTATGTAATTATGACTATTATCAGAATCCAAAAACTACGAAAGAACCAACGAAAGAACCATTTGCTTAAGCAAAACTTAAAGCAAAGCTTAAGCAAACCTTAAGCAAATACATCTAATAAATTTATTAGATGTATAGGTAATTCCTCCCATGTTACCCGTAGTTTTCAGCCAAGTTTCAATAATTCCGGTACACAAAAAGAAAAGGCCCTGATTAACAGAGCCTTTAAAAATGCGTTTTAGTCCGGTATGGATTAGACTATACAATTTTCAGCTTATTGAAATACGGGTGTCTTGACAGCTTAAGCGCGTTTTGTTCCTGTGTGATCTTTATGTAATTCATAAATATTTTTTCAGTCTTATGGCCTGATATCTTCATTATATCAATGGTCGGGATCCCGGCCAGGTACATATTAGTACAGGCAGACCGGCGCCCGGTGTGACAGGTTACAAGCTCCCACTTTTCAGCTGTTGTGTCATGTCGCATACCCTTTTTTTCAACTTCGTAGGTTATTCGCTCAGTTATCCCGGCGCGCTGCGCAACTGTTTTGATGTATTTATTAATATACTGCTCTCTCATTTGCGGCAATTCGCCGTTATACTTGTTTAATATTGCTTCCAGCCGATCACTAACCGGGATAACAACAGCTCCGCCGGTTTTTGTCTGATTGATATGAATTAATTTTGTGCCGTCTGCAGCTTTGCGGATATTAATATCAACTTTCCGATAATCGGATACCCTTAGCGCCGTTTCGCACAACGTTACAAACGCGTCGCGCGCGGTGTTCAGGTCGGGTTCCTGCGAAAGATCCAGCTGGTAAATCTTCTGTATTTCTTCCTCATTCAGATAAATACTAAAAGCATCCGGATTTGTCAAAGTCTTAAAAGCTTTGCGCCTGTACTCTGTGTTATGATGCAAAGGTATTTCTTCATTCATTGCAGCTTCCATGAAATACTTTAATTTCTTTATGTGTCCGCCTCTGGTCCCTTTCATATATCCCTGGTCCGTCAGGAAGTTGACAAAGTCATTATAAAAGTCAATTGTAATATGATGAAAATCGACTGTTTTACGCGGCCTGATCTTCTTGTCGTTTTTCTTGTACCACTTTAAACGCTTCGGCGTATAAATGCCCTGATATTCGCCAAAATTGCGCTGAAATACCTTCCATGACTTTATGGTTCCCGGTGCAAAGCGCATATTATTTGCGTTTTTGCGCTTGCCTGATTCAGCTTCTTTGATGAATAAATCAATATAGCCGTTCAGCGTTTTTTCATCCGGGCCGCGCCTATTGTGATACCGGTCGATTGAAGCCGTTAACCATTCCTTTGTAAACTGGCCATGAAAATTATTAAGCTCAGTAATCAGGTGTTCATTGATACCGAGTATATCAGTTTCTTTCGGCGACTTCGAGTGTCGGCCGTACAGCTTCGCAATTATTTCTTTATCTGTATCGGTCTGAATGCGCTGCTTAATGGTTTGCGTCTTATTGCTCCAATTATCAGGATTTACACTTATGCCGGTATTTTCAATAAATACCTGATCCCGGCCAGCGGATAACCTAACGTAAATAGGCGCGAGGTTCCGCTTTTTTGAATTAATAAAATAACGTAATGTTGCCATAGCTTAATAGATTATTTTTTTAATCTACTTAATTGATCTTCTAATTCCTGAATTAAATAAAGTGTATCAACTTCTAACTCATCATTCAAAGATTTATAAGTTCCTGTTTTAGCCTCAACATACAACTCTAATCAATTCCATATCCTTTAACTCTGATAGGAACGCTTTGTTTTGGTTCGTTTTTTTTGCTTTCATAATTCATAAATATAAAAGCCCCGGATTTGTGAAGGTATAAGATACCCCCCGGTCATTACTGATACCGGAATCCGAGGCAATAATATTTTTTTCTTATTTTTCACACTATAAAGATAAGCATTCGGTTTTAATAATTCGCAATTATTGAAACATTTCTAAAACCGAATTGATATCTGTTGAAATTCATTGATACAACAAAAAACGACTTAATGCAGTTTAATAAACTGTTTATCAAATATATATATCCGCTTAGATATGTTTTCCTGTTTTCTTACTTTTACCCCGTTTTACCCCGTTTTTGATCCCAGCTGGATCACCAGAAAAAGAGGAATTACTATCAAATTCCTCTTTTTTTTTCATGACATATACCTGCAAATAAATTTGATTTCCTTTTTATACTTTCCTAATTTTATATCAGAAAGGAGAAAAGAAAAGTCATAAAACTCTTGCTTATTCCTTTATTATAAATTGAAATAACAGACAAAAACCATTTTGCCATGGCAACAGGAAATTACGATATTCTTGTGCAATTGCATGAAAAAGTCCTTAATAAATCACTGGCGATGGTGTTTTATAAAGGTATGCTGAAAATGGAAGGAACATACAAACTGGGAACAAACCTTCCTGCCACGATGACTCCCTATACTACTTTTGATTATGTAGTTTCTCTGCAAAATGAACCGTTCGTGGATTTCCGGAATAAAGACACTCTTTACCTGAGGTTCTCAGCTGTTCTGAGCCTGATAGTCCTGTCAGGCATAGAACTTAAATTCGGTGTCGATTTTTATGTTAAGAGCGGTATTACTTTCGATCTGAAAGACCAGAAAATGTACTATGAGCTGAAACAGGCAAAAATTGAAAAAATAACTATCCAGAGCAAGTATTACATAGGAAAAACCTTTCTTGATAAGGTGAATTATATTATAGGCCAGATAATTAATAAATACTTCAAAAATCAGATCAAAACACTTGAGATACCAATTGCCCTTGACGGACTTACACTGCCAATGATGCCACCGGGTGACACCTATAAGCTTCCGGTGTCAAAGGCAGATCTCAAGATACTTAACAAAAAAGTACTGGCAGCCGGAATAAGCTTTTTCAACATTCAGGGTTCGCTTGAAGGATTACCTGACTTCACCAATGGAAAAGACTGTTATATAGCCATTAAAGATCAGGCTATCACAGATGTGCTGGATTTCTGGTGGGAAAATACGACCTATGATAAAAAAGAAGAATTTGAGAAAAACGAAGCTATCGGATTTGCCAGTCCCCTTGCAAGTGGTGTTGATACCGCAACACGTATTATTTCGATTGGTTTTATCCAGACCGAAACTGACTACGACAACATGCTGCTTAATTATGGTGCAGAGATAACTCTCAATACAAAACCCGCCATAGACCTTCAGGATGGTGATACAGTCGAAATATCCAATCTTGACTTCACCGCTGATGTCTTTGCCAGCTGTTATGCAGATGTAAAAAAAGATATTGATCTTGATACAAGTTCATTTTTCCCTGATACAAAAACACCCTGGATTGATGATATAAATATTGCAGATATTGATAAAAACAAAAGATTATTTAAACTAAAGAACAAATTCACAATGAATATTGATAAAGCACAGGGACGCTTACGTGTGAATGAAAAGAATAATCTTGCCGTGAAGATCACTGATGCTGATTTCCAGATAAAATTCAATAAAAAGGGAGCAACTTTTTCTGATAACACATGGAACAGGATCATGAAATTCCTGAAAGAGAAAATACTTGATAAGATTCCTGAAATTGTTGTTTCACCGTCACTTATCCTGGCAGAAAAAAATATATACGGCTTCACCCTGGGACTGGCTGATACATGGCTCAATATCTCCGGACAGGAAATAGAATTTTCGACCAATGTAGTTGTCAATGAACTGAAAAGCAATACAGTTGCGGTTCCGAATTATATCGGCAACAGGGAAACCAAAACGATTCATCATTTCAGCTGCAGATATGTGGGTGATATCCGGACTGAAAGCAGGGTCGGATATTATGTAATGTATGAAGCCCTGGCAGACAGCTACCAGGCATGCAAGCATTGTTTAAAATCCTATAACATCAAATAAAACCGGAAACTATGAAAACAGCAGGATATGATATTGTATTACTGATGAATGATGATTTTCTGAATCAGATATCCGGAGCATTATTCTATAATAATTTTCTTACTTTCAATGGAACAAAAGATTTCAGAAGCTCACTGCCTGCATCAAAGCTTAATAAGATCCCGGCCACACTGAGAGGATTCCTTGAGATCCGGTACAGGTTCAAACTGCTGTATGAACCTTACATAACTTTCCTGCCCAATAACAGGGTAATGATATCGGCAAAACTCAGGATTTACATCTGGATGCTGGAAGGCATTGAGATTAAATTTGAAGCAGGTTTGACAATAGAAACTCCCATTGATATAGACAGTATCAATAAAGAATTGTCAATTAATATGAAAACAGCTGATATTAAGGAATTTAATATCAATTATGGCTATTCTCCCAGCGAGAATGTCAATCTTCAGCTTGATGATATCTTTGAAAAAGCACTTCATGCATATTTTGACGATCCGGCCAATAATTTTGGTGTTGCACTCCCGAGCATTAATGCAAAACTTCCATATTGTAACAGCACTATACCAATTGATATTGAAGCTGTTAAAACGGTAAACTCTTCCCTGGTAATAGCTGCTAACCTGTTCGGATATACAGGCGGAGTAAAAAATGATCTCTGTGAATTCGTGAAAAACTGCAATGTAGGTGTAGCTGTATCAGAATATGCAATGAAGAAAGTATACGATTTCTTCTGGGCAAATACAACATGGGATAAAAGGTTCCACAAAAGCGACAGCTTTAAGATCAACCTGGTGGATAAGGTACTGGATATAGTCACAAAGCTGATCGATTTTATTATGTCCACATCCGTCAAGATTGCCTCTCTTGGCTTCCTTGAAACAAATATGGATTTTATTTCATCCGATTTCGTCTATTATCTTGATATTGACTTCAGGACAAAGCCGTCATTTGATATTCAGGACGGCAACAGGGTTAGGATCTATAACCTTGGTGTCGACCTGTTTGTGAGGCTTAAAATGTATGCCACATTCGATTATACCCTGGAAGTCGATACATCCGGAGCCATCCCTGATAAATGTACACCCTGGGAAGATGATATTGTACTGGAAAGAGAACGGAAAACGGTACTTGTTTTCGATATAGGTGTTCCGATCAGAAACCTTAAACTGAAAAACTGTATTGGAAGGATTTATATTAATGAGGAAGAGAAACATATCGAATGTAAAGTTGAGGAACTTGATATCAACATCTATGACTATGTGGATGCAGCATGTGATTTCCTGCTTTTGCCTCAGTCATTACAGGACAGGATCATCAACGGGATGAAGAAAAAAGTCATCGAGGCAATACCGCCTATTGTACTTTCACCAACTATTTTTGAACTGGATATCAAACTGATCGACTGGAAAGTCAATATTGAAGGAAGGAAACTGACAATTACCGATGATGAGGCCATTGTTGGTGCATATCTCTATTTCAAGGAATTGCGGAATAATGTTCAACCAGTGCCCAAATATATCTGCAACTTCAACAATATGGAAGTCCATCGGGCAGGATGTGACTCAATTTTAGACACATACGAGACACATCAGCATGGATATTATCTTCTTCATAATGCATTAAAAGATAATTACGACGGATGTAAAAAATGTCTGCCTGCATTTCATAAAAAGTAAAAAAAGTAGTAATTTTACTATGCGAAACTGACTTAACGACTGAGGGGAGTTCTGGATTGGCTATAGTACGGTGGTTTAAGAGAAATTTACGAATTTATAAAAACAGTCAGAACAGAATATGTACCATTGATTAGCGACACGTTTTCAGCCTCCTCTCTCTTTTAATAAAAAAGGTGTCTCGACAGGGCACCTTTTTCATTTAATGTGTTTTAAATTTCAAGCGACTTTCCCTTTGCCCCATGTAAGAACAATTATAATACCTATAATAGCAAATAACACGGTGCTTGCAAGGATATCCACAATAAGTGCACCTAAATTCATATACATTGTAGTCATGGACCATGAGGACAGGCTGACTGTCAAAGCAAAAAGCAGTCCGAATAATGCACCGATCTTCAAACCATCGGGAATTCTTTTTGCGCCAAACCATTTTAAAAGAATCGTCAGTAACAGCGAAGCCGAAAAATTCGATAAGATTATTGCCCACCATACCATCGAACCATCAGATCTGGCAGCACATTGATTCATATTGGTTGAAAGAAATCCCATAAGCAGGATCCCGTAAACAACCCAGCCTAAAAGGAAATAGGCAATACCTCCAAAAATTGTTCCTCTTAAGATTTTCATGATTTTTAGGTTAAATTTGTTATGGATTCACAATTTACAGGAATTTTTTGATCTGACATCCGGCCAAAGTATTAAAAATTACCTTTATGAAAAGAAGAAATTTCATTCAGACAGCAGGCTATTCTGCAGCTGCAGCCTGCATCCCCCACCATCTAACAGAAAATAAATCCCTTATTCCCGTACCCGGGAACCAGGTCATATCAGCTGATAAACAGGTATCTGTGGTAGTCAGAGGAAATAATGTATTGATTGAAACGCCCACTCTTTCTGCTTCTCTGGAGAAAGGAATCATAACTTCTCTCAAAAGCAAGCTTACCGGGGAGGAGTTCATCGAAAGTCCTGATGTAAATAACTTTCGTGCATTACAATTGCTTTATATAAAGAACGAGGTCATACAGGTAAATGAAGAGAAGTTCGGAAGGACCGAAACTTTACAGATATCTGATAAAAAGGCCGAAGTCAGATTTCACAGCTGGGACGGCGATGGTGTACTTGCTATATCTGCTGATCCTGAAACCGGAGACCTACTGATTGAGCCTTCTGCTTACTCATCACGCCCGGGAGTTCTGGCATGCAGGTGGAACATTACGGGACTTAAACAATCACTTGAGCTGGTTGCTCCTTTCTTTCAGGGTATCAAAATGAAATTAAATGATGCACTATTGAAAAATTTCCGCTGGAAATGGCCTCAGTACTGGGAAGCAGGTTTTGCCATTCTTCAATCAAAAGAAGGAGGATTCTGGATACATACACAGGATGACCGGTACCGGTTCAAGGCAATTCAGACGGGAACAGAATCAGATCCTTTTATTATCGGGCTGGACAGCGAAGCTTATGGGCCTGTTGCCAATAACCTGAGCGCAGGAGGAATATGCTGGAGAATAAACACTTATTCCGGTGACTGGCATGTACCTGCCGGAAAATACAGGCAGTGGTACTGGAAGGCATATAATCTGGAAGCTGAGGAAAGGTTGCGTCAACCCTGGATCCATGGTGTAAAGCTGGCTATTTCATGGTGTCCGGGAAATCCGGATATCCTCGATGCACTGGCCGGAAAAATATCACCCGGAAAAGTACTGCTACATTTTTCTAACTGGAGAACCGATGCATACGATGAAAACTACCCGGATTACATTGCGGGAGATACTGCAAGAGCTTTTATAAAGAAATGTCAGAAGATGGGATTTCATGTAATGCCTCACTTCAACTCAATAGATATGGATCCTTCCCACCCTGTATATACACAAATCAGGGATTTTCAGTACCGTGATGTCGAGTCAAAACAGTTACAGGGCTGGAGCTGGTATAAAAGCAGAGGTATCGGAGTTCCTGAATCCAATCTTAACCGCCTTAATAACAGGGATAAGAAAGTGATGGTAAAGATCCATCCCGGGTTGAGCATGTGGCGATCCATTCTTGGAGAAAACATCCTGAAAGCAGTACAGGAGCTTTCCCTTGAAACAGTCTTTATTGATGTGACCCTGTGCATGTGGAACATTGATAATTGCATAGTTGAATCCATGGCTCCCACAGAGGGTATGAACCGCCTTATCAAACAGGTGGCCAGGCTCGGCAAGGGACTCGTTGTGGCAGGAGAAGGATTAAATGAAATAAATGCCCAGGGACAATCTTTTGCTCAGGCTCATCTCTTTAAAAGCTGGCAAACCTCAATTGAAGGCCTTGAAAGAGCCGGAGGATGTGATCTTAATGAATTTCTTTTCGGAAAAATCTGCCGTACGATCGGCTATTCCTCTCTTGGTGGCAGAAATAAAGATGAAGAATTGCGTATGCAGATGCACCTGGAACATGGTGCAATCCCCACGATCACTATCAGGAATGCTGATGAAATACTTAACCCGAATCCGGCAGTAAAAAGGATGCTGGATATCGCAAGCGGATAGAATTATTATTTAGTAACAGCCTGTCTGCTTACAGGAGGTATTTTACCGGAATGGATCTCATAAAGCCTTGAATGCGTTTCACGCGCAGCATCAACCAGTTCCTTATATGGCCGGTCTGTTACATCAACCATACCTATATTATAGTTCTCCCCGTCACCTCTGCCCGTTGACGGCTGATCCCACCACTGGAACCAGTGAGTGCCTATGAGCGATGGATGGGCAACAGCATTTTCCACATAAAAACGATATGCCACTCCCCTCTCCTCCTGGCTTATTGTCTGCCTTAATCCGGGAGAAAGGCCGCGTTCCGGTGTGCCGAAATGAAATTCTCCGATTATAATCGGCAACCCGGTCATTCCGGCAATCTTATCCAGCCGTTCAGTCCCTGCACTGTAATTGTAAATATTCAGGCTGAAAACATCGAATCCAACTGAAGCCGAGGCTTTTACAAGATCCTGAGGAGGATCTCCGCCAAAGCGTAAACCAAGGTTGAGATGATTCGGATCGTATTTCTTAATGGCGCGGTTTACCATACTGATAAAGAGGGAATAAGTATCATAAACAAATTTCCTGCGGTTTTCAGGAGTATCACCAGTTTCAAGATGTTTAAGCAGAGCTGCTTTCATCGGTGTATCATCTCCATCGAGTATGACCTTAATCAGTTCTGTTTCTCTGCCGGGCCATGGTGGTTCATTCCCCACAAAATACCCAATAAGATACGGATCATCCCGGAGCGGTGCACATTGCCGTTCTGCTGCTTTCTCAACCTCTGAAGCGTAATCAGGAGCATATACATCAGGCATTCCCATTGTAGCCGGATTAAAACCCCAGCCACCAAGAGTAGCAACATAAGGTTTGCGCTGACTTCTGGCAAAACCCGGGTCTGACCAGTTGGCGATGGTATTCAATCCCCAGTCATCCATTCTCCTTACGGTAAAATCCATCCATTTCCTGTAATATTCCGGTCCAAACCGGCGATACAGGTTCCAGGTAAAAAATGAAGCTTTACCCAATCTCTTATCAGACTGAAACAGCTCCTCCGGAACAAATGAGGTATATATATATTCCCGGCTTTCGGTACGGGCAAATGAGCCTCCCGGGTTTATACCTGTGCTTCCGGCAGAAATAAAATAATGACCATCAGGATCAATAAACCACCATATCCCGTCAAGCTTCTCAACACGAAAGAATCCTGTTGCTCCTGCTTTTGTCTGAAGAAATCCCCCGTAACGCGATACTGAGAACCTGTCCGTCTGAAGCGATTCAGCTTCTTCCTCCCATGCTGACATAAGATCTTCTGTTGTATTAGCTTTTCCTGTCCAGGTATCAGGTATCCATTGCCCGAATTCATCCACCAGCGGGACCGGACTAAGAACAGAATCTTCAGGATTCATTGTCAGTTTAAAATTCCTTAACTCAAGTGTCGGGGATGCAATGGGATTTTCCATCAAAATCCCCAGTGAGTCAACTTTTCGCAGAGTTCCGACCATAGAAGTAAATCCAAGTCCGTATCCGGGCATTCCCTTTTGGCCTATAGCAGCCATATCATGGCCTACAACGTTTCTTTTCATGAAATTTGCAATGGGCACCGAAGCCCGTATCCATGCACCCTGAAAGGGTAGTATTCGCAGGCGGCGAAGCCCTCCTGTATCATAAAGATTAATATAAAAACGTTGTGTGGATGATGATTTATATTCAAAAGTAAGAAATCCGGAGTCTGACCAGTCAGAAGGTAATTCCAGATTAAGATCCTGAACAGCCCACTTATGCTCAAAAGAGTCTCCTTCGAATTTTATTGTCCATAACTTTTCATTTAAAGTACATCCATTAATTATAAGGAGAACAGGAATGATTAAAACCGATCTGAGGTAATTCATGTTTCTTGAATTAATAATGAGATATATGATAAATCAATTCTTCAGAAAAATATAAATGCAGGAATATGTCAGTCAACTTCCGGATTTCTTATACCGCTTCTTCCGGAATAGTCGAGGAATGTTTTGCCTGTATTATCCATAATATCACGGTTTGCTCCTCTTTCCAGAAGCATTTTAATTACATTTTCGTGTCCGTTCCGGGCAGCAACAATAAGGGCTGTTGCACCATCTGTACGCTGAAGGTCAATTTTTGCTCCCCTGTCAAGCAATATTTTTACAGCGTCGGTATGTCCGTTCAGTGAAGCCAGCATGAGTGCACTGAACCCGTCGGATCTCTGAAGGTCGATCCGTGCACCATTTTCGATCAAAAGCCTTATTATTTCCGAATGCCCATTTATTGAAGCCTGCATCAGCGGACTGATACCATCATTACTAAGCAGATTGACCTGAGCTCCTTTATCAAGAAGCATTTGTACAATTTCGGTACTTCCCGAACGGGAAGCCATCATAAGTGCTGTGAATCCTTCAGAGTCCTTCAGATCGGGATCTTTTTCTTTTTCAATCAGTAAGCGGGCAACCTGAGTATGAACATTCTGAGTAGCAAGGAGAAGAGCCGTAGCCCCTGCATTATTCTGCATTCCCGGATCGGCCCCTCTTTCAAGTAACAACCTTACAGTTTCCGGGTATCCGTTTATGGCAGCCTGCATAAGAGCCGTTGTATTATATGATGTCTCCCGGATATTGATATCAACGCCTTTGTCAAGCATAAAACTGACTGCAGCTGAAAATCCGTTTTGTGCTGCTATTATCAGAGAGTTCATTCCGTCAATACGGTTAAGATTCATATCAGCTCCGTTTTCGAGAAGAAGTTCCATCACTTCAGGATGACCATTCTGAGAGGCACAGATCAATGGTGTTGCTCCGTCATTTCTTCGTATATTAATATCAGCACCTTTGGATAACAAATATCTGACTGCCTCGGTTTTACCTTTTGAGGATGCCCAGACAAGAGCGTCGGCACCAGTATTATCCTTGATACTAATATCGGCTCCCCGCTCCAGAAGGAATCTGATAATATCCATCTGGCCGTTCTGAGATGCAAATATTAGAGCGGTAGATCCGTCTGTGCTACGGGAATTAAGATCAATTCCTTCATCCACAATCATCCTGACAATATCCGAATGACCGTTCAGTGCCGCAACCATCAATGAAGTAAAGCGGAATGTTCTGTCAATATCAAAATTTGCATCATTTTTCAGCAGAAGCTTAACCGGCTCTATATGTCCGCTGTTTGCAGCACGAACAAAGGCTGTTTTCTTTAAAGCACCTGCAACAAGATCAGTATTGGGTCCGGGTTTTATAAGTAATCTGATGACTTCAAGCCTCCCGTTCTGTGAAGAAGCTATTACGGCAGTCAACCGGCCAAGAGATTCAAGATCAGGTATCTGACCTTCATACAGTACCGATCTCAGGGTGCGGGATATCCCATCCTGGGCATTGATAACAATTGCATTGGTACCATCACTGTCACGAAGAACGGCACCTCTTTCCAGAAGCAGTTTAACCACTCCTGTATATCCGTTAAGAGAAGAAATAAAAAGGGCATCTCCCCCATCAGTACATTTCAGATT
Organism: uncultured Rikenellaceae bacterium; assembly: GCA_964421975.1. Classification (GTDB taxonomy): domain Bacteria; phylum Bacteroidota; class Bacteroidia; order Bacteroidales; family VadinHA17; genus LD21. The sequence continues at coordinate 18,547 of CAYQZL010000024.1, read as the reverse complement.
TGGATCAGCACCTCTGTCCAGGAGAAGCTTGACAATATCATAATGCCCTCTTAATGATGCCATAAACAAAGCAGTAGAACCGTCTGAACTCTGAAGATCAGGATCTGCTCCCTTGTCGAGTAAAAACGTTACAATATCAATATGTCCCTCAAGTGCAGCCTGAGTCAGTGCAGTAGTGGTATATTGCTTATCCCTGAATTCGATCTGTGCTCCCCTGGAAACCAGCAGCCTGACTATTTCAGAATAACCGTTTTGTGATGCAAGCATCAATGCCGTAAATCCGTCGACAGCCATCAGGTTTGGATCTGCACCAGTATCCAGAAGCAGCTTAACAACTCCCTGATAACCATTCTGAGCTGCCACCATGAGTGAGGTAAATCCGTCTGTTGCCTGTATATCGGGTTCTGCTCCGTATTTAAGTAATAATCGTACTGTATTTTCATGACCGCCATAGGCTGCAAACATTATTGCCGTAGTCCCTTCAACAGCTATCAGATCAGGATCCGAACCCTTTTCAATAAGTATTTTACTTACCCTTGTGAAACCTCTTTCTGAAGCATACATGAGAAGAGTCCTGCCATATTCATCAATATAATCGACGGAATCCAGCTTCCGGGCTTTAACAATTGCCATGTAATTATTCGTATCCCTTAATGCATTCAAAAGCTGGCGTATCTCTGGTTCCGGCTGTGACTGCAAAGCAGAGGTAAATAAAACAGGCAAAAGACTAAGGAATATTTTTGAACAAAATGGTTTCATATTCTATCATTTTGTTTTAGGAATTAAACAAAAATAAACGAATCTGTTTAACATTTAAAATTATTAATACAATAAATTGATATAAAATATTTCATATCCGTAAACCTGAAAAACAAGCTCTGATACAAAAATCAAAACTCATCAGATCTTTGTTTTCACCAGAATAAGAAACCATCGATCAGGTCGTTTGTTCAAAAAGTGTTCTGTATTTCAGATCAGAGGACAGGGCACAGGGCGAAGAGCGCAGAGCACAGGGCGTGGAGCGCAGGGCGTAGAGCGCAGAGCACAGGGCGCAGAGCTAAGGGTAGCGGTGTCTAATATTACTTTTCAGTGACTTTACCTGGATAAAACCGGAATCTGTCTGTTAATAGATTCCTCAAGAGATATCAGAGTTTCTGTTCTTATGACACCCGGGATATTCTGGATCTTATCGGTAAGAATATCGCGGAGATGTTCATTATCTCTTGTATAGACCTTGACAAACAGGGAATAGTTACCTGTAGTATAGTGACATTCAATTATTTCAGGTATATCCTTGAATTTTGTTATAACTTCGCGGAAATGACCCGGATGGTCAAGGAATATACCGATATAGGCACAGGTTTTAAAGCCAACCAGTACCGGATCGACTTTAAACTCAGAGCCTCTTATAACACCGAGGCGGATCAGACGTTGTACTCGCTGGTGAATTGCCGCTCCCGATACACCACATTCTCTTGCTACTTCCAGATATGGGATCCTGGCATTCTTGGTAATTATATCCAGAATCTTCCTGTCGAGGTTATCAATTTGTAGATTTTCAGACATTATAGTTTATTTTAATTATTTTAATTCAATAAATCACATATTTTTCTTGTAAAATTCAAGCAAAAGATAACAATAAATATTCTTAATAACAATGTGATAAGATCTTAAAAAATGCAGAGATCTGACTTATAAATGCAGGATATTGAGAATTATTTATTTATGTATCCGATTATTTCTCTGATATCTGAAAAATTCTTTTGAATAAGGTATTTTTCAATACCATCAAGGATCGTAGAGGAAGCCTGAGGGTTTATAAATGAAGCAGTTCCTACCTGGATGGCGGAGGCTCCGGCAAGAAAGAATTCGATTGCATCTTCAGGGCTCATTATACCGCCAAGTCCGATCACCGGAATCTTCACGGCTTTAGCCACCTGCCATACCATCCTTAATGCCACCGGCTTAACCGCAGGTCCTGAAAGTCCGCCTGTAATTGTCGAAAGTGAAGGTTTCATTTTCCTGATATCCACTGCCATACCAAGAAGTGTATTTATAAGTGAAATAGAATCGGCACCCTCTTCTCCTGCAATCAGTGCGAATTCAACAATATTTGTAACATTGGGAGAAAGTTTGACAATCAGTTTTTTGGAACAGACCTGCCTTACGGCTCTTATCACCTCACGAGCAGATTTCGGATCAGTACCGAATGCCATTCCACCCCTTTTGACATTCGGACAGGAAATATTGAGTTCAATGGCAGGAATCTTTTTCAATCCGTTAATCCTTTCAGCTAGTGATACATATTCATCGACAGTGCTGCCATTCACATTTACAATGACATTTGTGTCATATTTTGATACTACCGGGTAAATATTTTTTATGAAATAATCAATTCCCTTATTCTGAAGTCCTACCGAGTTAAGCATACCGCAGGGTGTTTCAGCCATACGGGGATAAGGATTTCCCTCCCTTCCTTCCAGTGTTGTTGCCTTAAGGATAATTCCTCCCAGACGTGAAATATCCACAAAATCGTCAAATTCAGATCCATAGCCAAATGTACCGGATGCTGTGATCACCGGATTCTTAAAATGAAGATCGCCTATATTGAAATCAAGCTTTACCATTTCAGGTCATTAATATTGAAAACAGGTCCTTCGGTACAGGTACACAAATTACCCCTGACCGTATCGACAATACAGCACAGACAGGCTCCGATGCCGCATGCCATGAGATTTTCGAGCGATACTTCGCATTTAATATTGTTACCTTTGCAGTATTCTGCCATCGCTTTCATCATCGGATCAGGTCCGCAGCAGTAAACAACATCATAGCTGTTTGAAGAAAGTACAGGATGATCAGTAATAAATCCTTTTTTCCCCAGGGAACCATCCTCGGTTGTAAGGTATACTTTGCCCAGTTCAGAGTATTCATCATATTCAATCACTCTTTCGCTGCTTCTGAAACCAAGTAATATATCCTGACTAAAACCTAAGGATTTCAGGTATTTACCAAGGAAAAGCAGAGGTGCTATACCGCAGCCACCGCCTGCCAGGAGAATGCGTTCGCCTTTTTCCGGTAAGCTAAATGAGTTTCCGAGAGGATATACCAGATTTATCGAATCGCCAATGTGCAATCGGGATAGGATTTCAGTTCCTTTTCCGGCTATCTGAATAAGAAGTCTGAATGTGTTTCCGGAATAATTAACATCATGAACCGAGAAAGGACGACGCAAAAATGTATCCGGACTGCCTTCTATCTTAACCTGAACGAATTGTCCTGGTTTCATTTCAGGTATGCGGCCTGAAGAGGTCAGCTCCAGGACAAAAATATCTTTGCTAAGTTTCTTATTTTCAACAATTCTGAGAGACTCAATCCTTTTTGTCATTCAGGCAGAAGTTTCAGGCAAATATACTATTCTTTTTCCGGGTAGTATTCCCTGAAGCTGCTATTATTGTAAAACCATACGATCTTTTCAACAGAAGGCTCTATGGTATCGTCATGTGATTTACTTTCCATCCGGGATCCTTCACTTACAGATCCTTTGCCATCAGTGAATTCACTTTTCCGGCCGGATTCCTGATCCTGATCCTGAAGCTGGCTGAACAGATCAGGCAGTGATTGTTCCCGATACATCTTACCTTTACCGAAAAGAAGCCATTCAGGAGCTATATATTTGTATTTTTCAAGCATTTTAAGCACGAAATCCAGGCTTGGTTTGTTCCTTCCGGATAATATATGTGAAATACCCGAAGGCTGAACCCCGATCTCTTCAGCAAATTGTGCTGATGTTTTATTTTCTGCTCTTAAAAATTCAAGTATCCGCTCTTTCATCGAAAATTTACTGTATTACAAATGTAAACATATATTGGTTTACTTGTGTAACTAATTTTTAATTACATCTGTAATCAACACACCTGTTACATAAACCAGAGGCTTTTTCTGTTTCTATATATATCAGAATATCAAATACTTAAAAAATAAAATGTTATTAATCAATACTTGAGATTAGATTTATATTTAACTGATATATAATATATTATTACTTTTTTCTAATAGTTTTAAGTATGAAATCGCTGGCTTATACTTGATTATTAGCATAAATGAATTATATAACATGCTGTAAAATACTGGTAAAATGCATTTTAAACCTTATCTGATTTCCTTTTCTCAAAAATTTACATATGTATATAAAAATTCTTTGTCTTGTTAATTACATTCGTAAATCAAGGCTTTGTTTTGGTTGGTTACAATTGTAAACCAACTCATTTTGATGACTTGTGTAATATTTTGCCTGTTTGAAGGCTTTAGGGAATAATCTGATCTGATAAATTAAGTATTCTCCAGGGAAGATTTATTTGATATGAAAGTTTAAGGGTACAGGGTAGTCAGCTCCTGTTCTGTGCTGTTCTGTTCTGTTCTGTGCTGTTCTGTGCTGTTCTATCCTATTATTTTCTTTCTTTTAATATGAGATTTCCTGAGAAGTTTAAATAAAATTTAAATTAAGAGCCTCATAAATGATTTTTTATAGCCTCCATCCTTCAGATATTTCAAATATTGTATTCTGACGGGGTTAATTAGATCCTGTCGATCCCGGAAATGCATGATTTTCCGTGATATATCATGTCCGGAACATAATTCAGGCTGCAAAAGGAGAAAATGTCAGAAAGTAAAACTGATTCTTATTTCCGGTGAACTGTAAATTTCATAGTTATCATTAAGAGCCCACAGGACAATAATATTGAGAGAAGATCTTCTGCCCATAGGTTGGCTTATTCCTCCTCCTACAAGAAACGCATTGATATTGAATCTTTCTGTTTCCACCTGGCTGTTTGTCCAGAAAGGAGTATCGGACTCAAGACTCTGAAGCTCATCTTCAGCATGCAGGAACAATCCCAGATGGATTCCGGCAGGAATGATATTGTTCACATCCTGTATCAGAACCAGCTGGGTATAGACTCTTCCTCCAAAAATGCTTGTACTGCCGATATGTCTTTCAGCATAGTATTTATATTCCGGGCCGGCTGCAATTGCAACTCGAGGCAAAACCCACAATCCTATTACCGGAGAGACCTCAATATTGGTTATTGTACCGAACTGAAGCCCGAAGTCTCCTCCGAAAAAGATCCTTTCACGAAGCGGAGGTGTGTCATTATTCCTTTGCTGGGAATATACTGCAAACCCTGAGCTGAAAAAAAACAATAAGGTAACAGAGGCAGCAAGTGCAATCTTCCGGACGAGCTTCATATAAATTGTATTTATCATAGTTACATTTTGTAAATTTGAAGTAAACTTACAAATAAACGAAAAAAACAATTTTATTATATCCGGAAGATCAAAATGAATATCATTGTTAACGGAGCAACCAGGGGAATCGGCAAAGAAGTTGCCCTGCTTCTGGCCGGGGAAAATAATACGGTTCTCATCACCGGAAGGAATGAAAAATCTTTAACTGAGATTGCCTCGATGCCTGTTTCGGGCAAAATAATACCATGTAAGCTTGATATTTCAAGGTTTGATGAGTATGAGAAAAAATTTACCGGGACAGTCGAAAACAGTTTTGATACAGTTGACATACTGGTAAATACTGCCGGTTTTCTGGTTGCCAGAGATTTCAGTGACATCAGCCGGGAAGAGTCGAGGCAGATGATGGAAACGAATTTTTTTGGCCCGGCATCGGTTATCCGGGTTCTGATACCTTATATGAAGAAAGGATCACATATAGTTAATATAACAAGTATGGGCGGATTTCAGGGAAGTGCAAAATACAGGGGATTATCATATTACAGTGCATCAAAGGCAGCTCTTTCATGTTTGTCCGAGTGCCTTGCAGCTGAACTCGGGGAATCAGGTATTGTAGTTAACTGTCTGGCGCTCGGATCGGTTCAGACCGAAATGCTTGAGGAAGCATTTCCCGGATACCGGGCCCCTGTTAATGCACGTGAAATGGCTGAACTGATAGCTGATTTTGCTATAAAAGGTAGTAAATTCTTCAACGGGAAGGTTATTCCTGTAGCTTTCAGTAATCCCTGATCTCAATTTTTCCGTCAAGAGCAAGTAATCCGTTATATGCAAGCGATTTCAATTCATCTTCACCCGCATAAACAATGACAGGTGCAATAAATCCTGTCATTTCCTTTATCCTTTCCACATGATCTGTCTGATAAGCCATCCCGCCGGTAAGAATAATTGCATCGATCTTACCTTCAAGAACTGCTGCTGCTGATCCGATCTCCTTAGCTGTCTGGTAAGCTGCTGCATCCCTGATGAGTACAGCCTCCCGGTCACCTTTTTCTGCTAAGCTGCATACTTCCCTGAAGCTGTTGGTACCGAGATAAGCTACCATTCCTCCCTTTCCGGTTATCATATTCCTGATTTCCGAATGAGTATATTTTCCACTGAAACAGAGGTCTGTAAGCTGCCCGGCCGGAAGGCTTCCTGATCTTTCCGGTGAAAACGGACCATCGCCATCCAGGGCATTATTGACATCAACCACTTTTCCTTTCCTGTGTGCACCGACACTTATTCCGCCTCCCATATGAGCAATAATAAGATTCATATCTTCATAGCGCTTTCCCATTGATGCAGCATACATCCTTGCCACTGCCTTCTGATTGAGTGCATGGAAGATCGATATCCTTCTGATTGAGGGATGTCCGGATACCCTTGCTACCGGCTGAAGCTCATCAACGACAACAGGGTCAACTATATATGCCTTTGCATCCGGCATATCTGCAGCAAGAGCATCTGCGATCAGACCACCCAGATTACTCGCGTGCTGCCCCAGCAGACCCTTTTTCAGATCTGATATCATTTGTTCATTCACTTCATAAATTCCTGATTCAATCGGTCTTACAAGACCTCCCCTGCCAACTATCACCTTTATTTCGGCAAGATTTACCAGTCTTTCCTTTAGCTCTTTCAGAATAAGCTCTTTCCTGAAGTCCAGCTGGTCTGTAATTTGCCTGTACACAGAGATCTCACCCACAGAATGAGTCAGGTTCTTTTCAAAAATAAGTCTGTCTTCTTCGAAAAGAGCAAATTTCGTGGAAGTGGATCCCGGATTTACAGCAAGAATCAGTCTTGTAGGCATTTTAATCTGACATCAGTTCATAAAGCATGCAAGTGCAATACAGAAGTACTTTGATCTTTCACTTTCACTTCTGGACATGAGGATCACGGGTTTCGAGGTCCCCATAAGCATTCCGCCGATCTCTCCCTTTCCGAAGAGCATCAGGGATTTATAAAAAGGATTACATGATTCCAGGGAAGGAAATAACAATATGTCCGTATCCCCGGCTACAGGAGTTGTAACTCCCTTAATTTCAACACTCTTTCTGTCACATGCAAGAAAAAGGTCCAGTGGCCCGTCGACAATACATTTCCCAAATTTTCCTTCCCCGGCCATGCTTTTTATTGAAGCATAATCAGATGAATACAAAAAATGGCGGCTCGCTTTTTCAGATGCACCGATAAGTGCCACTTTTGGATTATCTATACCGAATCTGCGGGCCATTTCAACTGCATATCCGGTCATTGCGATCTTCTGGCTCAGTGTGGGATATGGAATGACAGCAGGATCAGTAACAAACAGAAGTTTATGATATTCAGGTATTTCAATAGCACCAACGTAGCTCAGAACAGCATCCGTCTTCATCAGCCCCTTTTCCTTATCCATTATTGCCTTCATCAGGATATCGGTTCCCACAAGACCTTTCATTAAAATGTCTGCATCTCCGCTCTTTACAAGCTGAACGGCAGTTTCAGCCGAAGCAGCTTCATCTTCTGAGTTGATAATATTGAAATGAGCCGGTTCTAATCCGTTCATTCTGCATAGTCCTGTTATTTTTGCTCTTTGTCCAACCAAAAGAGCTTCAGTAAAACCCTCAAGTACTGAACGGTAAATTGAATTAATAGTATTTGAATCCTGAGCCCAGGCTACAGCAATCCGGTGCTTTTTTTTCATCAAACGCACCGTACCGGTCATTTGATCAAGAGATATGATCATTGCAGATTTCTACTTACATGCCGCAGCAGAAAGAAGTATACTGTCATATTTTGCCTGTTCTGAATCAGATCTGGAGGTAAGTACAATAGGAGCCCGTGCACCCAGGATCAGGGAGGCTACCTTAGCTTTAGCAAAGAAAACCAGTGACTTATAAAGCACATTCCCTACTTCGATGTCTGGCATCAGAAGAAGGTCGGTATCTCCGGCGACTTCGCTCCTTATGCCTTTATGCTTTGCACTTTCAAGGCTTACGGCATTATCAAATGCCAGGGGGCCGTCTATAATACAGTTTTTTATCTGGTCGCGCTGATTCATTTTTGAAAGTAAAGCTGCATCCAGAGTGGCTTCCATATTCTCATTCACCATTTCCACTGCACCAAGTACGGCAACCTTAGGCATCTTATAGCCGAGTTTCAGCAAACAACTCACTGAATTATTGATTATTGCAATCTTCTCCTGAAGGTTTGGTGCAATATTCATTGCTACATCAGTTACTGCTATCACCTTTGGATAAGTCTGTACCTCAAAAAGAGCAAAATGTGACAGAAGGTTCCCGGTTCTCAAGCCCCATTCCTTATTAAGGACCCCCTTAAGAAGTATTGATGTGCCTACCTTTCCTTTCATCAGGATATCACCCTGATGATTGTTTACCATTTTTACCGCCATTTGTACGGCCATTTCGATATCCGGCTCATGAACAATCCTTAAGCCGCTTATATCATAGTTAAATTCAGCGCAGATATTCTGTATACCCTCTTTATCTCCAACCAGAATTGGTTCAATCACATCTTCCTTCCAGGCTTTGATAACAGCTCCCAGAGAATGCTGGTCCTGTGCTGCTGCGACAATGAGCTTTTTTTTCGGTCCTCCGGCAACAATGCTTTTCAGATCATTCAGGGTCTTCAGTACCATTGCTTTAAGGGTTATTTGAAATAATCAGACAGTCTGCTGCTCAACAATTGTCCGGGTATCAGATGCTATCACCAGTTCCTCGTCGGTTGTCACAGCGATAATACTAACTTTTGACTGCGGGCTGGAAATTACAACATCTATTCCTGAACTGCCATTATTTGCTTCATCATCGAACAATATTCCCATGTTTTCCATATCGGAACAGATGGATTTTCTCATTTTATACTCATTCTCTCCTATACCACCTGTAAATACCAGAACATCAAGTCCGTTCATGGCAGCCATATATGAACCTATGAATTTCTTTACTTTATAGGCATACATATTGAGGGCCAGAATAGCTTTCTTATTTCCTGCTTCAGCGGCAGTACGAAGGTCGCGCATATCAGATGAGATCTGGGAAATACCGAAAACACCGCTTTTTTTATTAATCATATTGCTGACACCAGTTACATTAAGGTGCTCCTTATCAGCAATATAAACGAGTACACCAGGATCAACTTCTCCGGTACGGGTTCCCATGATAAGTCCGTCTACAGGAGTAAATCCCATGGATGTATCAATAGATTTGCCGTTATAAATTGCAGTTATTGAAGCTCCGTTACCGAGATGGCAGGTGATGATCTTGGTCTTTGTATAGTCTTTTCCCAGTAAACGTGCAGCTTTCTGTGCAACAAATTTATGACTTGTACCGTGATAACCGTATTTCCTTATTTTATATTTATCGTAATACTCATAAGGGATGGCATACATATAAGCATAGTCAGGCATTGTCTGATGAAATGAAGTATCGAAGACCGCAACCTGTGGTACACCCGGGATCAGTTTCTCGACCGAAAGGATACCTTTGAGATTTGCCGGATTATGAAGCGGAGCAAGCTCTATACATGCTTCAATATCCCTTTTAACATCGTTATCGATGAGAACACTTTCTTTATAATTTTCTCCACCATTAACGACCCTGTGCCCGACTGCTTTTATTTCGTTAATATTTTTGATAACTCCGTGGCGGGAATGACACAGTACCTCCATAACCATATTAATTCCCGTGGTATGATCAGGGATATCGGTTATCAGTTTATATTGGTCCTTTCCGGTCGGCCGGTGAGTAATTATACTCTCATTAAGACCGATACGCTCTATCAGTCCTTTGGCAATCATTTCCGTACCGTTGGACATTTTGAATAACTGGTACTTAATTGATGAGCTGCCGCAATTTAAAACTAGGATTATCATTTTAATACTTTGAGTTATATTCTTTTTTTATCGCCCTGCAGCCTGGTTGGCTGTAATTGCTATCATACTTACTATATCACTTACCGAGCATCCCCGTGAAAGGTCATTTATAGGAGCAGCCATACCTTGCAGTATCGGTCCAATAGCTTCTGCATGTGCAAGACGCTGAACAAGCTTATATGCAATATTTCCGCAATTAAGGTCAGGAAAAACAAGGACATTTGCCTTTCCGGCTATTTTGCTTCCCGGTGCCTTTTTTACTCCTATTGCTTCAACCAGTGCTGCATCTCCCTGCAATTCCCCGTCAAGTAAAAGATCCGGTGCCATCTGCTGTGCAATCTTTGTAGCACTGATAACCTTATCCACCAAAGCATGTTTTGCACTGCCCTTTGTTGAAAAACTCAATATTGCCACTCTGGGTTCAAATCCTCCTATTGCCCTGGCAGTATTTGCAGATGCAATTGCTATTTCTGCAAGTTCCTTATCAGTGGGATCAGGATGGACTGCACCATCCGCAAATACCAGGACACCATTCTCGCCAAAGCTCTTATCCGGAAGTATCATGATAAAAGCACCTGATACAACAGATATTCCCGGTGCCGTTTTTACATATTGAAATGCCGGCCGCAGGACATCGCCTGTTGCATGATCCGCACCAGAGACCTCCCCATCGGCATCTCCGTTCTTTATCATCATAACCCCAAGGTAGAGAGGATCTTCGATAAGCCGTGAAGCCTCTTCCCCTGTCATCCCTTTATTCTTCCTCAGCTCGACCATCATTTCAATATAATGTTCCTTCTGAGGATGATCAAGAGGATTCACCATTTTTGCCTTTTCAATATTCTTAAGTCCGAGTTTTGCAGCATGACTACGCATTTCATCAGGATTACCGATCAGGATTATCCTTGCCAGATTCTCCTCAAGTGCTATATCGGCTGCCCTGATATTTCTTTCTTCATATCCTTCAGGAAGCACGATCCGTTTATTGTATTTGCGTGCCTTTTCCTTTATACTGTCCAATAATTCCATTGTATATCAATAATTTAATTACAAACAATCTGGTGGATAAATGTACGGAAAAAAAGTATGAAAATGCAATTCTGAGATATATGATTATTGTCAGACTCTCACTTTTTTAGAATTTCCGGCATAAAAATGCGAATAAGAAAATCTGATTCGATCATTTTTCTAATTTAGCAGCGGCAAAAAATAACTATGGACAATCAGACACTTTTTACAGCACTGGATAAGCTCAGGGAGACCCTGGAGGGTGATTTAAGATATGATAAGATAACAAGGACTATTTATTCCACTGATGCTTCTGCTTACAGGGAAATGCCACTTGCAGTGGTATGGCCGAAAAATGTATCCGATATAAAAAGAATTCTGGTTTTTGCGAGACGCGAGAGAACGGGAATAACTATGAGAGCTGCAGGTACTTCCCTTGCAGGACAGGTTGTCAGTTCCGGTATTATAGTGGATATATCCAGGTATATGAAAAAAATACTGGAGATCAATGAGAAAGAAAAGTGGGTAAGGGTCGAACCCGGAGTAGTGCTTGATGAACTGAATATGGTACTGAAGGAAAAAGGTTTATTCTTCGGACCTGAAACCTCCACTTCCAACCGTTGCAATATAGGTGGTATGGTGGGTAATAATGCCTGTGGATCCCATTCTCTTATTTACGGCTCCACAAGAGATCATACAATTGAGCTCAGAACGATACTAAGTGATGGCAGCGAAGCAACTTTCGGCCCTCTTGACAGGGAATCCTTCGATAAAAAATGTCTTATACCCGGAATGGAGGGTCAGTTGTACCGGCAAATAAAGGAAATGCTCACGGATCAGGTTAACAAAGATGAGATAGTAAGAGGGTTTCCTGATCCCACGATACCCAGGAGAAATACCGGATATGCCCTGGATATGCTGCTTAACAGTAAGGTATTCAGCAGTGATTCAGTACGCCCGTTCAACTTTTGTGACCTGCTTGCAGGTTCGGAAGGTACCCTTGCCATCATAACGGAAATAAAACTGAATCTGGTCCCGCTGCCTCCACCTCATAAAGCACTGGTTTGTATACACCTGAAGGAAAGAAATGATGCATTCCGGACAAATCTTATCGCACTTAAATATGATCCTTCTGCTGTCGAAATGATGGATGACAGGATCCTCGACCTGACGGAAAACAATATAAGCCAGAGAGACAACAGATTCTTTTTACAAGGGAGGCCGGGATCAATAGTGATTGCAGAATTTGAAAGAGCTACTGATGCCGAAGTGGATGCTGTTATATCGGATATGATCAATGACCTGAAAAAGAATCAGTATGGTTATGCATATCCTGTCGTTAAGGGAAAAGATATCTCAAAGGTATGGTCATTACGAAAAGCAGGTCTGGGTGTACTTGCCAATATGAAAGGTGATCCAAAACCCGTTTCACTTATAGAGGATACAGCAATAAATGTGGAACAATTGCCGGAATACATTGAAGATTTCGAAAAGATGCTTGCCCGTTATGATAAAGATGTTGTTTATCACGCACATATCGGAACAGGTGAACTGCATATCCGACCGGTTCTTAACCTGAAAGATCCGGAAGATGTGCAACTGTTCCGCACACTGGGTATGGAAACGGCCAGACTTGTGAAGAAATACAGGGGATCAATGAGTGGGGAACATGGTGACGGAAGGCTCAGAGGCGAGTTCATACCATTAGTAACCGGTGAACACAATTATCAGCTTATCAAAGAAATAAAAAAGAACTGGGATCCTGATAATCTGCTTAATCCGGGGAAAATAACAGATACTCCCCCCATGAATACCTTCCTGAGATATATTCCCGGGAAAAAAACACCGGAGATCAGTACGATCTTCGATTTCACCTCAACTGATGGGATTATCAGGGCTGCTGAAAAATGTAACGGCTCAGGGGATTGCAGGAAAACGGTGATGATAGGCGGTACAATGTGCCCGTCCTTTATGGCTACCGGTGAAGAAAAAGATTCTACCAGGGCAAGAGCCAATATACTCAGGGAATTTCTTGGAGCAGACGAATCAAATCCCTGGGATCACAAAGAAATCTATGAAATCCTCGACCGTTGCCTTTCCTGCAAAGGATGCAAATCGGAATGCCCTTCAGGAGTCGACATTGCAAAACTCAAGGCAGAATTCCTGCAACATTGGCATGACAATCACCACATACCCTTACGGACGATTCTGATTGCTTATATTACAACTATTAACAGGATAGGTTCCTTAGCCCCTCCTGTTTATAATTTCTTTATTAAAAATAAACTGACATCCGGTTTATTCAAAAAAGCTATAGGAATAGCAGAAAAAAGATCAATTCCGGCATTATATAAGACCACCCTCCGCAACTGGATCAGAAAGAACCTCGATGGGATCAATCCGGCAGATCCAAAAGGGAAAGTATGTCTGTTCATAGATGAGTTCACAAACTTCAATGACACTTCAACAGGGATCTCCACTGTTGTGCTTCTGACGAAACTGGGATACAGGGTAATTACGGTCAAACATGATGAAAGTGCCCGTACCTATCTGTCAAAAGGATTTATCAGGACGGCAAAAAAAATCGTAAGAAACAATATCACTAAACTCAGAAGTATCATTAACGAGGAAACACCCCTGATAGGAATTGAACCATCGGCAATATTGGGATTCAGGGATGAATATCCGGATCTTGCTGATAACGATATAAAAGAGGATTCTGCAATGATTGCCCGTAACAGCATGATGGTGGATGAATTTATATCACGCGAATACAGGGCGGGAAGAATAAGGAGGGATTCATTCGCCGGAAAAAAATCAAATGTCCTGCTGCATGCTCACTGTCAGCAGAAAGCTGTCTCGTCTTCATCTTATACAATAGAAATACTTTCAATACCCGAAAACTATAATGTCAGGGAGATCCCTTCAGGCTGCTGCGGAATGGCGGGGTCATTCGGTTATGAAAAAGAGCATTACGAGCTTGCAACCAGTATAGGGGAAATGGTATTGTTCCCGGAGGTCAGGGCTGCATCGGATGATGTAATAATTGCAGCACCCGGGACCAGTTGCAGACACCATATAAAGGACGGAACGGGAAGGATCGCTTTGCATCCTGTGGAGGTGCTGCTGAAAGTGTTGAAAGTGAGGAGTGAGTGATGAGAGGTGAGAGTTGAGAGTTGAGAGGTGAGTGGAGAGAAATGAGCGTTGAGAGGTGAGAGATGAGATGACTACTTTTTTATTTCAGGAGAGTGAATTTATCAATATCTCTGAGGACGGGAAATTTTCTGCGGAATTCACGTAAGTGAGGTATTGAGATTTCAGCTGTTATCGAACATTCTTTATTCTTACCTGCAGAAGCAAGGATCTCACCACGCGGACTGATTATTACCGAATCACCGGTATAACCTGTTTTCAGTCCATCCCAACCTGTTCTGTTAGCTCCTGCTACATAACACTGATTCTCAAGTGCTCTCGCCAACAGAAGAGTTGACCAGACACTTCTTCTCGGTGCCGGCCAGTTTGCACAATTGATCATTAGATCATAATTATCTGTATTTCTGCACCATACCGGGAACCTCAGGTCGTAACAAACACCCGGAAAGATCTTCACACCCCTGAACATGAATGTAAGACGCTTTTTACCAGGGGTGAAATGAACATGCTCATCCCCCATCCTGAACAGATGTCGCTTATCGTAATAATGGTGTCTTCTGTCGGCTGTGATAAATATCCACCGGTTATAATGATTTTTCCCGGATCTGACCATATAGCTTCCACAGACAGCACATTCCTTTCTTTCAGAAACACTTAACATCCATTCATAAGTCTTTCCTTTCAGCGGTTCGCTCATTCCTTTCGTATCCATTGAAAATCCCGTATTGAACATTTCGGGCAGGATGATTATTTCAGGAGAGGAATCAAGTGCAGAAATCATTTTATCAAGTATCCTGAAGTTGGCATCCTTATCTTCCCATATTGTATCAGGCTGTATTATGGAGATCTTCATATGATATCAGGTTAAAAAAAAAAGTACAGGTAAGTGACAGGCCTGTACTTCGGTTTGGTTTATTAATAAAAAAAATCAGTCAGAGCCAAGTGTGTTGTAATATTCATTGAAGATACCTTCGATAAGAGGTTTATAGTAAAGCCAGAAAAACCTTCTTGAATCATCGGGTTTAGATGAGTAGAGCAGTCCTTTCAGTTTCATAAATCCTTTGAATCGTGAGGTACAATAAAGGATATCCTTATGAGTGAAATCTCCTGAAAAATAATAGGTACGCTTTTCCACAGGTTCCTGGATAACTGCAGGGAATTCATTATGCAGAGAGTATTCAGCCAGAAGGGTATCTCCTGTGCTTGTTGTCGGGATCCTGAACTTTGATATCACATTATTATCCATAGGGTCTATGATATCAAACCACTGGTCGAATGGCACAGTACCGGCAATATTCCAGCTATTGCTATAGGATTCATCAGTAACTATCTCGGGAACAGCACTCTTAAGATGTGTTCCTTCTTCAAGAACCACTATCTGACGTTCCTGAAGAAGAACGATCCCTGCTTTACTGAAACTCCATGGTATTTTATACTGCTTCCTGTACATAGCAGTCATCCATGCCGGAAACCCTTTACTTGTTGAATCAAGCGAACTGAAGTATTTTCCTGTCCAGCCTGAATATCTTATGCCAAGTCTTTCCTGTGCTCTGAAAGATTCATATTCCGCAGTAGGAAAATCAAAGGAATTGTATTCCATGATGACCAGCTTATTACGGTCTTTCATCTCCTTAATAAGCAGGTTATCATTATTATTAAGGCCACCGTAAATTTTCCGTGTTCTGCGACTTTGTGAAAATCCCTGGTACCATTCATTAAAAAACACACCATAGGTATCTGCAATATAAATAGCATCAGCCTTTTCAGGAAGATCTTTCAGATCTGCCAGCCTGTATTCATTTCTGTCCCATAACTTTTTCTTCAGAGGGCGCGTAGGAATGAAACCATAATAGTCTTTCCGGTAAGAAAAGCTCCTTTTATTATCCTTCCTGACAAATCTGTCATTTGTCAGAATCCAGTTGAAAGATTTATGCTTTTCACGGTTGATTGACGGGACTGTCTTATCGACAATAATTATATCCATGGGTTTCTTTTCCAAGAATGTCCATTGGAGCAGGTTAATAACAGGCAGAATAAGAATAACTGCCAGTATTAATAATACAATTAGCAGTGGCTTTTTCATAACTGAATTGTAAACTGAAGAATAATCAAAAACAGTAAACTATTGTAAATCCTTTTACTTTCCCAAAAGTAGCAGTTAAAAGTATTAAATTTTTTCAAATGTTAATAAAATTAAAGCAATTTAGTGAAAAATATTTAATTAACAATGTTAGTAACCGCAGGCTGTATTATATCCCCGTATGTCAGCGTCTGCTGCCGTTTTCCCGTCCGTAAGCACTTAATTGCATTAACACTGGCAATTGAAGTTATGATCCTGAACTGGTGATCCATGTTTTTTAGTTTTGTAATTGTCAGACTATCAATACTATTCTCCTCAATGCTTATCAAACACGGAAGCCATTGATGGTGAAATCTCCCCTTATCAACGGCTTCTGATACTTTCATATTGTAATCCAGAATATTAATAATTACCTGGGAAACGATTGCAGGTATAGTGGAACCACCAGGCGAACCGGCAACAAGAAAAAGTTTTCCATCTTTTTCAACAATAACCGGTGTCATTGAGCTGAGCATCCTTTTGGCAGGCTGAACAGCATTTGCTTCTCCTCCGGTAAGACCAAACATATCAGGTTCTCCGGGTTTTACTGAAAAGTCATCCATTTCATTATTAAGAATAAACCCGGAACCTTCAAATACTATACTGCTTCTGACTGATCCCCATGAAATCATTATTTTATTACTTTTACGTAAACTTAATTAATATGTTGCCCAACCAACCGCTGGCTGAAAGGCTACGGCCAAAAGATCTTGATGAATTCTGCGGGCAGGTACACCTGGTAGGGAGAGATGCGGTTCTCAGGAAAATGATTGAATCCGGGAATATCCCCTCCTTTATATTATGGGGGCCTCCCGGTGTGGGGAAGACCACTCTCGCTTGGATCATTGCGAACACTCTCAAAAGGCCATTTTATAATCTTAGTGCTGTACATTCAGGTGTGAAAGATGTCAGGGAGACGATCGAGAAAGCAAAAAAACAGCAATTCTTCAATCAGCCCAATCCGGTTCTTTTCATTGATGAGATCCATCGTTTCAGTAAATCGCAGCAGGACTCGCTTCTGAGTGCGGTTGAACAGGGAATCATAACACTCATCGGCGCCACTACTGAGAATCCGTCATTTGAAGTGATCCCTCCTCTCCTTTCACGATGCCAGGTTTATGTAATGAATTCCCTTGGCAGCGATGAACTTACCGGTCTGCTTAAAAAAGCAATCACGAAAGATCCCTATCTTGCAGAATATAATATTGAAATAGAGGAATTTGAAGCCCTGATCCGGGTTTCCGGAGGAGATGCAAGAAAGTTGTTCAATGCCCTCGAACTGGTGGTAACGGCTGAAACAGACAAGGAGGGAGCTAACAGGATAGTGATAACAAATGAGAAAGTACTGACCCATGTCCAGAAGAACCTTGCTCTGTATGATAAGAAAGGTGAGCAGCATTATGATATCATTTCAGCTTTCATAAAATCGATCAGAGGAAGCGATCCTAACGGGGCAGTATACTGGCTGTCCAGAATGGTGGAAGGAGGAGAGGATCCTAAATTCATTGCCAGGAGGCTCGTTATTCTGGCTGCAGAAGACATAGGTATGGCAAATCCGAATGCACTGCTCCTGGCACAATCCTGCTTTGAGGCAATTAATGTTATTGGTTGGCCCGAATCCAGAATTATACTATCCGAAGCAACAGTTTACCTGGCTACATCACAAAAAAGCAACTCATCATATATGGCAATTGAGGCAGCTATTGAAGCCGTAAGAAACAGGGGTGATCTTCCCGTACCCTTACATCTGAGAAATGCTCCGACAAAGCTTATGAAAGATCTGGGTTATCATAAAGAATATAAATATGCTCACAGTTTTGATGGGAATTTTATACCCGATAATTTCCTTCCGGAAGAGTTGAAAGGAACAAAATTCTATGACCCGGGAGCCAATGCACGTGAAGACGAAACGAGAAAAAGACTGTCAGCTCTCTGGAAAGGATATTATGATTATGATAAAAAGTGATCCTTCCTTTATTTATTGTGAAAATAAATACATTAATTTTACGACAACATTACCAATTATCTAATAACAATTAAAATGAAAAAACTTTTTTTGATCACAACAAGTCTGTTATTGTCTCTTTCCATTAACGCCCAGTCGCTGGAAG